>JBBIQR010000166.1:0-10555 GCA_037442245.1 Candidatus Solibacter sp.
GCATGGCGCGCCCGCTCGTCGCCCGATTCAGCCGCGCGCCAGATCGCCCGGGCCGGCGCAACGCGGATACGGCTGATCGAGTCCTTCTTCCCCGCGCAGCAGGATCTGGGACTGTGGGCGCGCTACGGTCTGGACGTCAAGGCGATTAGTAACGTCGGCTGCAAAGTGGAGTGGGAGAATACTCAGAACGTGGGACAGGCCCGGCAGTACAAGCGGATGAAGGTGCCTTGGGGCGGGTATATCTTCCCGGCGTACGACCTGAACCACTCCTTCGCCGATTGCGATGTCTACGTGTCGCTTTCGAAGCTGAAACACCACTGGCTGGCGGGCGTCACCATGAGCTTGAAGAACAGCTTCGGCAACACGCCGTGCTCGCTCTACGGCGGCGATTGCGGGCCGGATGGCAATGAAGATCCCAAGCAGGAGCGCGGACCGGTCTGCCACAACGGCACGCTGGCGCCGCCGAAAGGCGTCCCGCGGGAACTCAACGCCGAGTCGCCGCGCGAGCCCGGATACCGCATCCCGCGCATCGTCACGGACCTCAACGGCGTGCGCCCGGTGGACCTGGCGATCGTCGACGGCGTGGAATCGATCCGCGGCGGAGAGGGCGCGTGGAACCGCGGCGTGTCGCTGATCAAGCCCGGCGTGATCCTGGCCGGACGCAACGCGGTGTGCACCGACGCGGTGTCGATGGCGGTGATGGGCTACGACCCGCGCGCCGAGCGCGGCACGCGCCCGTTCCTGCGCGGGAACAACACGCTGCGCCTGGCCGAAACCGTCGGACTCGGCACCACGGACCTCAGCCGGATCGAGGTCGCGGGGCTAACTGTCAAAGAGGCTTACTGCGATTACGGCGAGGGCGCCACGGGTTGAGCGGCTTGTGTCATCATCCCAAGGATGAGCTACGAGATCGCATTTGAACTGGCCGCCGCGGCCATCCGCTTCGGCGCGGGCGTGACGGAAGAGGCCGGGATGGACCTGGCGGACCTGGGCGCGAAGCGCGTCATGGTGGTCACCGATCCGCTGGTGGCCGCGCTGCCTCCCGTCGCCAGAACCATCGAATCGATCGAGCGGCAGAAGATCGATTACCGCCTGTTCGCGCGGGTCCGCACCGAGCCGACGGACGCTTCCTTCCGCGAGGCGATCGCGTTCGCCGCCGAAGGCGGGTTCGATGCCTTCGTGGCGGTGGGCGGCGGCTCCACCATCGACACCGCGAAAGCCGCCAACCTCTACTCCACGTATCCGCCGGAAGATTTCCTCGACTACGTGAATCCGCCGATCGGCAAGGGCAAGCCCGTACCGGGTCCGCTGAAGCCGCTGATCGCGATTCCGACCACGGCCGGCACCGGAAGCGAAACCACGGGTGTCGCCATCTTCGATTTGGTGGCGATGCGCGCCAAGACCGGAATCGCGCACCGCCGCCTCAAGCCCACCCTCGGCCTGCTCGATCCCGAGAACACGCGCTCCATGCCGCCCGAGGTGGCCGCCTGTACGGGACTCGATGTGCTCAGCCACGCAATCGAGTCGTACACGGCGATTCCCTTCGGCGAACGGCCCCGTCCCGAAAGACCCTTACTGCGCCCGGCGTATCAGGGATCGAACCCGATCAGCGACATCTGGTGCCTGCAGGCGCTGCGCATGGTGGCGGAGTTCCTGCCGCGCGCGGTGGCCGACCCCGGCGACGACGTGGCGCGCGGCCAGATGCTGCTGGCTTCGGCGTACGCCGGCATCGGCTTCGGCAACGCCGGTGTGCATCTTCCGCACGGCATGTCGTATCCGGTGGCCGGCATGGTGCGGGATTTCCATCCGCGCGGCTATCCCGCGGATCACGCCATGGTGCCGCACGGCATGTCGGTAATCCTGAACGCGCCGGCGGTGTTCCGCTTCACCGCGCCTGCCTGTCCCGAGCGCCACCTGCGGGCGGCCGAAGCCCTCGGCGCGGACGTTTCCCGCACCGCTCCCGCGGATGCCGGAGAGGTGCTCACGGAACGGCTGACCGGGATCATGCGGCAACTCGGCATGCCCAACGGGCTGGCGGCGGTGGGCTACTCGTCCGGCGACATTCCGGCGCTGGTGGAAGGCACCCTTCCGCAGCATCGCGTGACTAAGTTGAGCCCGCGCCCCGCCGAACCGGAGACGCTGGCGCGCCTGTTCGAAGAGGCGATGCGCGCCTGGTGAGAGGCTAACCCGGCAGATACCGGCGCGCGACCGCGAGGAATCGCGAGACCTCCGCGGCGGCCCACGTATCGTCCCGGCCGAGTTCGCGCGCGAGGATGCCGGCCGCGCGCGGCGCCATCTGGATCGCGGCGCGGGCATTGAGAAACAGCGCCCGCGTGCGGCGGGCGAGCACGTCCTCGAGAGTGCGCGCCATCTCTTCGCGCGCCGCCCAAACCACCTCCGCCCCGGTGTAGGGCAGCGCCGGGTGCATGGGTTCGGCCAGCGCCGGATCGCTCTCTTCCAACAGGCGGATGGCCGGCGCGTCGGAGCCGTACACCCGCAGGCGCCCGAACTTCTCCGCCGAGGCGTGGAAGCCGTGGATGTTGAGGCGCGCGGTGACGCACGGCTTTTCGGGCAGCCGCGCCAGCGTGGACGCCTGGTTCACGCAATCCTCGGCCATGTGACGGTAGGTGGTCCACTTACCCCCGCTGATAGTCAGCATCGCGGAATTTTCGATGCGGATGGTGTGGCCGCGCGAAAGCGCCGCGGTGTTATCGCTCTGTCCGGCGCGCACCAGCGGACGAATGCCGGCGAACACGCTGAGCACGTCGTCCCGCGTCGGCGCCTTGGCGAGATACAGCGCGGCGGTTTGCAGGATGAAGCCGATCTCCTGCTCCAGCGCGACCGGTTCCAGACTGGCTTCGGCGACCGGCGTGTCGGTGGTGCCGACCAGGGTATGGCCGTGCCAGGGGATGGCGAACATCACGCGCCCATCGCTGGTGTGCGGCACCATGATGGCGCTGTCGCCGGCCAGAAAGGAACGGTCGAAGACCAGGTGGATGCCCTGGCTCGCGGCCACGATCGGCTCCGCCGCCGGTTCGGCCATGCGGCGCAAGCCGTCGGCGAAAGGGCCGGTGGCGTTGATCACGATCCGCGCGCGGTGCTCGAACTCCTCCCCGCTTTCGACGTCGCGGAAGCGCGCGCCGTCCACGAAGCCCTCGGCGTCCCGCGTGAGCCCGGTCACCTGCATGTAGTTCAGCAGCGCGGCGCCCTGCTCGGCGGCGGTCTCGACCAGGTTGATGAGCAGCCGCGAATCGTCGAACTGCCCGTCGAAGTAGACCACCCCGCCGCGCAATCCTTCGGTCTTGATGGTGGGTAGAAGTTCCAGGGTTTCGCTTTTGGAGAGGACGCGCGACGCGCCGAACCCGTACTTGCCCGCGAGCAGATTGTAGACCTTGAGTCCGATCCCGTAGAAGGGCGCTTCCCACCAGTCGTAGTTCGGCACGACGAAGCCCAGGTTGCGCACCAGGTGCGGCGCGTTTTCGAGCAGCAGCCCGCGCTCCTTGAGCGCCTCCATGACCAGCGAAATGTTGCCCTGTTCCAGATAGCGGACGCCGCCGTGCACCAGTTTGGTGCTGCGGCTGGAAGTGCCCTTGCCGAAATCGCTCTGCTCGAGCAGGAGCACGTCGTAGCCGCGCGTGGCGGCATCGATGGCGACGCCCACGCCGGTCGCGCCACCTCCGGCAATGATCATGTCCCAGGGCTGGCTGTGCGCGCGGAGGCGCTGGTACATCTGCGATCGGGTCATGTTCGGCGAACCGCGTGCCGCGCGGCGCAAATTCCATGCGCGCCGCCGGGCGGCTTCTTCATTACAACATGGGCGGCGGCGGCGATTCCCTCTCGGCCAGGACTTCGCTCACTTTGCCGGCGATTTCACCCGCGGTGAACGGCTTTGGCAGATAGGCCACACCGGGCTGGATCACTCCCTGCTCCGCAATCAGTTCCTGATCGTAGCCGGAGGTGTAGATGATCCGGATTTTGGGCCGGAGGGCGCGCAGACGCGTGGCCAGTTCCCTGCCGTTGATGCCGGGCAGGACAACGTCGGTGAGCAGGACGTCGATGACCTCCGGATGCCGCGACGCCAGCGTGAGCGCTTCCCATCCGTCCGCCGCCAGCAGGACCTGGAAGCCGCGTTCGCGCAGACTGCTGCCGGCGAATTCGCGGACGGCCTCCTGATCCTCCACCACCAGGACGGTACCCGATCCGCGCCTGCCCCGCGCCGCCGGCGCCGGATCCGCGGCCGTGGAATCGGCCGGCACGCACGGCAGCGAGATGCGGAACGCGGTGCCGTAGCCCGGCTGAGAAGAGACCTCGATGGTGCCGCGGCTCTGTTGCACGATGCCGTACACAGTCGCCAGACCGAGTCCGGTGCCCTTGGTGCCTTTGGTCGTGAAGAAAGGCTCGAAGATGTGGCTGCGAATCTCCTCGTCCATGCCCTGGCCGGTATCGCATACGGTCAGCCCGGCGGCGGGCGTGCCGCCGTTGTTCCCGGCGGAGGTTTCGATGCTCAAGGTACCGCCCTCCGGCATCGCGTCGCGCGCATTGACCGCCAGGTTCATTAGGACCTGGTGGATGTGACCCGGATCGGCCATGACCGGCCCCAGCGAAGGCGCCAGCCGGGTCACCAGTTCGATGTCCTCGCCGAGCAGGCGGCGCAGCATCTTCTCCGAGTCCTCGACGATGGCGTTGAGGTCGAGCGGGCGCGGACGGGAGACCTGCTTGCGTCCGAAGGCGAGCAACTGCTGGGTGAGATCGGCCGCGTGCGTTCCCGCCTTGCGAATCTGCGCCGCCTGCGCGTGCAGCGGGCCGTCCGGAGGAAGTTCCTGGCAGAGCAGATCGCTGTAGCCGTTGATGATCGTGAGCAGGTTATTGAAATCGTGCGCCACGCCTCCCGCCAGCCGCCCGATGCTCTCCATCTTCTGTGCCTGCAGGTAGCGTTCGCGGGATTCCCTCAGCGCCTCCTCGGTCTTGCGGGCGCGGGTCCGCTCGCGGATCAGCCGCACGGTCTGCCAGCAGGCCACCGCAAACAGGAGCGCGAACAGTCCGGCGAGGAGCCCCAACCGGATCTCCCGGCGGCGCGCGTCGAGCAGCGCTTCCACGGAGGCCAGGTCCTGCGCCGAGAGGAAGCCCCATTCGCGGAGAATGCCGGCCAGCCTGCCCTCCGTGTCCATCGTGCCGATTTCCCTGCGGATGGCGTCGGCGACGGCGCTGGCGGCGAACGTGGAACCGACGCCGAGCTGCGCGCGAACCTGCGGCGCGGAGATCCAGCGCCGCGGATGCCCGGGACAGCCGGTGTCCTGAAGCAATCCGGAGACGGCCGTATAGCGGTCCGTAAAGGCTGCCGCCGTGACGCCCTGGCAGACATCGTCGAACACTGCTTGAATCGAGGTCCGCGGGGCAGGCACGGCAGTGGGCACGATGCGGGTCAGGGCCTGGACGTCGATGTAGGGATTGGCGACTCCGATCTTCGCCCCGGCCAGATCCTGCGTGTGATAGTAGGGCGAATCGGCGCGCACCAGGAAGCAATACTCGTGCTCCAGGTAGGGCTCGGAGATGTGCAGCACCTGCAACCGCTCTGGCGTGATGGTGATCAGCGGCCAGAGGTCCACTGCGTGTTCGACGAGAGCGGACTCCGATCCCTTCGGCCAGTAAACCCACTCCAGCCGGATTCCCTGACGGCGCGCGGCTTCCTTGACCAGTTCCACCCCGATTCCGCCCGCGCTGCCATCCGGGCCGGGCACCTCGAACGGAGCCGACTTCATCCAGCCGATGCGGTAAACACGGTTGTCATAAGAGGGCGAACGCAGGGAAAGCCATGCGAGTGCGGCACATGCCGCCACCGCACCCGAGATCGCCGCAATGCGGACGGGTCTCCTCATGCCTCTTGCCAACCTGAAGCGTATCAGACCCCGGCAACTTCTGAGAATCAGGTGACTTCCGGGGATTGGCCGCAAGCGGCGGGCACGGAGCGATCAGCGGCGCGCGCTGGGGTCGCCGGTCGGAGGCGGCGCGTGATCCTCCTTCGCCGGAGGACCGAGCAGTTCGTGCAGCACCGGCGTCAGCGCGTCCGCCCAAACCTGGTAGCCCTTGAGTTCGGGATGCAGTTTGTCGCGCGCGTTCATCATGCCGTCGAACAGCCTGCCGTCGCCGGCGAGTTTGCCGTTGATGTTCAGAAACCGGATTTTCCCGCCATCGGCCAGCCCGGCCAGGTTCGCGTTGATGCGGTCGATCACCGGCAGGTAGGCCATGTTGTCGTTGCGCGGGAAAATGCCCATGAGGATGATGGCGGCGCCGGGAGCCTTCTCCTGCATCACGCGTAGAATCTCCTGAATCCCGCCGGTGATGTCCGCGGCGCGGGCTTCGGCGGTGCCGCCCGCCGCCCGCGACCCGACGTTATTGGTCCCGGCCAGCAGCACGATCACCTTGGGATGGACGCCATCCAGTTCGCCGTTCTCCAGGCGCCACAGAATGTTCTGGGTGGTATCGCCGCCCCAGCCAAAATCCGCCGCGTTCCAGCCGAAGAAAGTCTTCCGCCAGTGGGCGAGGAACTCCGGATAGTCGGTCGCACCCCAGCGGCGCGTGATCGAGTCGCCTTCGAAGTAAACGTCGATGCCGCCGTGCCTGGCTTTCTCCAGCAACTGCTCGTGAGCCAGCGTGGAATTGCGGTCGGTGCGGGCCGCGGCACGGGAGGCGGGCGGCGCATGCCCCAGGAAGCGATCGGCCCAGGGGATGAAGTACTTCCAGTTCGGAGCGTCGGTGTGGCCGCCGTCGTGCTGTCGCCACGCAAGCTGGCCGTCGAGCAGCCCCACGTTCACCGGCGGCATCTTCGCGGTGTGGTAATCGTCGCCCGTGCCTAGGTCCTTCGCGCCCAGCAGGCGGAACACGGGTCCCGCCGCCACCGCCGCCATGAAGCTGCCCTGATGGTCGAGCCACTTGGCATCGCCTCTCTCGGGAATGCCGTAGCTGATGAAGGTCGGCCGCGGCGCGCACAGCGCGATGAGTTCGTGGGCGTCCACCGGTAAATCGCCCGGGGTCCGGCTGCCGAAGACGGCGTCGGAAGCGCCGTACTTAAGGAAGTTACCGGCCATCCAGTGATACTCGCCGCTCCCGGTGAGGTTTTCCACCGCTTCGCCCCAGTTGCGGCGGTGCAACTTGGCGCCGCCCTCGCCAGACGAACCCACCAGCACCACCGCGAACCGCGGATCGAACGCCATCGTGATCAGCGCCGCCTTGCCGTAGCGCGAGACGCCCTCGATACCGGCGCGTTTGGCGTCCACCGCGGGATCGGTCTCCAGGTAGTCCAGGCCGCGCGAGGCGCCCCAGGCCCAGGCGCGCAGCGCGCCCCAATCGTCCGGTTTCCGCGGCTGGCCGTGATTGACCAGCCCGATGATGCCGCGCGTCAGGCCCGCGCCGTTATCCGCCTGGATGCTCGCCGGCACGATGGTGGCGTACCCCCAGCCGCCGGCGATGAGTTGCTCGATCGCCGGCGGATCGCTGCCCGCGGGCATCACCGGGAAGCCGCGGCCGGCCGGCGGCGGAGCCCCCGGAGGCCAGGAGCGGAAGCCGAACATCATCATCACCGGAACCGGAGCGGTGGCGTTGGCGGGCGTGACCAGCGTCATCTGGATATCCACGTTGATCGCCGGATAGGCCGAGTTGTCGACGTGCCCCACCAACTGTTTCCCGATCACCGGGAGCTTGCCGATGGTCGTCTTCACCGTGTCCGCGACGGTCCACGTGACCTTCGGGGTGTGGGCCGGAACGCGGCCGACGACCTCGCGCTCGAAGTCCTCGACGATTTCCGGCCGGCGCTGCTTCCACCACATCTCCGCGGTCGTGACCTTCGTACCGTTCTTCAGGGTGAGGGCGCCGGGCAGATCGGGAAACGGGTTGGCCTTGGATTCGTCGTAGTTGGCGTGATTGGGCGCCGCTTCGTTGCCGCTGGGACCTGGACGCAGAGCCTTGATCCCAAGCTGATCCATCATGTTCTGGTGATCCTGCGCCGCGGTCCAGGTCGTGGGTTCGGGCGGCTGGGCAAATGCGGAGGCAGCGAGCGCGAATGCGCCCAGATAGGTCGCGAAACGGTGGTGAGGATATTTCATGTTCGGAGCCTGAACAAAATAGTACTCCGATTCCCGGCTCCGGTGGCGATCAATTCTCCGCCGGGACCCGCGACGCGCTATCCACCACCAGGACGTCCACCGGACCCTTGCGCGCCTCCAGCCGCAGCCCCAGTTGCTTCTGGATTGCGGTGTAAAGCGAAGGACCCGCCGGGATGTCGCCCGCCTCATTCTTCGCGGCAGCCGCCAGGTTCTCGACGCTCCACTCCAGTTTCACCTGGTAGAAACCCGAGAGCCCGGTCATATCCAGCACCGTCTGCCGCTCGAAACGCGAGAGCAGCCGCGCCAGCGTCGCCATCGGCATGCGGGGGCTATCGATGCGGCCTGCGATAGAGGGTGCCGTGGCGCCGGCAGCCGGTGCATCCGCGGGTTCGAGCTTCGGTCCGCCCTTGGCCGCTACCAGCGCCAGGTAAGACATTTCGCGCGGTTCGCGGTGCGTCACCAGCCGGAGACGGTCGGCCAGCAGACCCTGCAGCATCACCAGCATCTGCTCGCGCGAGGTTTCCGGCGGCGCTTGCGCGACTACATCCAGCCGCACGGCGCCGGTGAAAATCCACTCCGGACCGGCCAGTTGCGCGTCCGCGGCGAGCCCGTAGGCGAACTTCACGCAATCGGCTACGGTAGCGTTGGCCAGTGTCAGCCGCCCGTGCACGATGTTGCCCAGATTAATCAGAATCCGGTCGCCGGGCGGAGGCGGCGAAAGTTTGACCGTGGCAACGTCGAACCCGGGTTGGGCGGTTGCCGGCAGGCATCCCAGGACCGCAAGCAGGCCGGCCAACCGGAGTCTTTTCATATGGTTCCGATTAAACCACAGGTCCGGGATCCACCCGGCGAAAAATCTCTTGACAAGCCATTACAATCTGCAATAAGATCATCACAGATTGCAATATGACTTTAGGTGAAAAGCTGCGCTACCTGCGGGAGGTCGAGGGTGCGCTCCGCGGTTTCGACCGCGAGATTTCTCAGGCGGAACTGGCCCGGCTGGTCCAGAAGGAACTCGGCAAGTCGATCAGCCAAAGCTACCTTTCGCAAATCGAAAGTGGCGCCCGTCCGCACCTGACCAACTCGACGCGCCTGTTGCTGGCGAAGTTTTTCAAAGTACATCCGGGATACCTGGTGGACGATCCCGAGGGCTTCCAGAACGAGTTGTTGAGCGATCTGGGCGCGCTCGAGGACAAGCTCGACCTGTGGCTGGTCAACGGCGCCGAACGCTTCGAACGCGACGCCGAGTTGCATCACGCCCTGCTCACGGTAGCGCGCCACAAGGATTCCCGCATGTGCCTGGTGTTGCTGGGCGAGATTCTGGAGAATCCGGGACTCGCCGAGCGATTGATCGAAGTCTTGCGCGGTCCGGCGCCCGCGGTTCCGGCGCCGCCGCGGCCGGGCAAACCGAGGAGGCGGCCGTGACCTGGAGCGTTTTCTACCTGCTGTGTTTCGTAGTGGGCTTCGGCCTGAGTGCGGTCTCGTTCCTGTTCGGCAGCATTCATGTGCACGGGTTGCACGTGCATCTGCACCACGATTTCCACCTGGGCGGCGGGCACGCTCACGCCGCGGCGGGCGAGCACGGCGAGACCCCGTGGTTCAACCTGGGGACGGTGGCCGCGTTTCTCGCCTGGTTCGGCGGCACCGGCTACCTGCTGATGGAGTACTCGAGTCTGTGGTTTGGGCTGGCGCTGGTGGTCTCCACGCTGAGCGGTCTGGGCGGCGCCGCGATCGTCTTCCTCTTCCTGGCCAAGGTTTTGATGAAGCACGAGAAGGAACTCGATCCGGCGGATTACGAAATGATCGGCGTGCTGGGCCGGCTGAGCCTGCCGATCCGCACCGGCGGCACCGGCGAGATGGTTTATACACAGGCGGGCACGCGCCGCGTGGCGGGCGCGCGCGCCGAAAGCGGCGCAGCCATTCCCAAGGGCGCCGAGGTTGTGGTTACGCGTTACGAAAAAGGCATCGTCTACGTGCGTCCCTGGGACGAACTCGCGGGCGATCTGGATACCGGTTTCCGGAGTTAAGAGGAGAACTCCAATTTGTATGGACATGCAGAAGGTGATCGTGATCGGCGGCCTGGCGGTTCTGGCGATCTTTTTGCTCTTCGGAGTCTTCGCCCGCCTGTATCGGAAGGCGGGCCCGCATGAAGCGTTAATCGTCTACGGTCTCCGCGGCACGCGCGTGATCGTGGGCGGCGGCGCGGTGGTCACCCCGATGGTGGAGACCTGCCGCGATCTCTCGCTCGAGTTGATGTCGTTCGACGTGGCTCCGAAGCAGGACCTCTACACCAAACAGGGCGTCGCGGTGACGGTGGAAGCCGTCGCGCAGATCAAGGTCAAGAGCGACCGCGAATCGATCCTGACGGCGTCCGAGCAATTCCTGACCAAGCCGCCCGAGGAGCGCGAGGGGCTGATCCGCCTGGTGATGGAGGGCCACCTGCGCGGCATCATCGG
>JBBIQR010000167.1:0-10548 GCA_037442245.1 Candidatus Solibacter sp.
CCAAGGAGGCGGCCCCGAAAGAGGACGAACCGAAGACGCCGCAAAACGCCGTGAGCGTCCAGCGGGAAGGGCAGGGCAGCGTGGTGGTGAGGACCGGACAAGGCGCCATGCGGATGACGATGGGTCCGAACATGAACATGCGGATGGAGTCGGACAAGGTCACGATGGAGCAGTTCGCCGATATGATCACCGGGTTCGTGGACCGTCCGGTGGTGGATATGACGGAGTTGAAGGGCAATTACCAGATCGCGCTCGATCTGACCATGGAGGATCTGCGGGCGGCGGCGGCGAAGGCGGGGGTGGCGATGCCGGCGGCTCCGGGGGCAGGCGGCGCGGCATCGGCATCGGCGGCGCCGGGGGCGATGGCGTCCGACCCTACGGGTCCTGGAATCTTCAGCTCGATCCAGCAGCTCGGGCTGAAACTGGAGCCGAAGAAAGCGCCGGTGGAGACGCTGGTGGTGGATTCGGCGGAGAAGACGCCCAGCGAAAACTGAGGCGCGGCGTTTTACAGATTGTTACGTTTCACAATTTAAGCTCCATAGCTCTTTTGGGTTAGAGTGAAGGGTTGGAGCGTTGATGGCCGCTTTCCCCACTTCTCCGGAGCGTTCGCCCGAGGTTCCCGGCCCGGTTCCCGCGCCTGCGCCTCCCGGCCGCCGCAAGCTGCCCTGGTACGGGATCGGCATCCTGCTGGTGGCGGGCGGGATGTGGTACCTGCGTCCGGGCGAGCATCAGAACGTGAAGACCGTGACCGTCCCGACCGTCAAGGCGGTGCGGGGTTCGATCGAAGCCACCCGCCGGATTGCGGGATCGGTGACGGCGGGGCGGTTCGCGAACGTGAATATTCCGCGCTTGCAGGCGCCGGAGACCGGGCGCGGGATGACGATCACGTTTCTGGCCGATTCGGGACGCATCGTGAAAAAGGGCGAGCTGCTGGTCGAGATCGATTCGCAGGACGCCAAGGATCACCTGAGCGACGTGGAAGCGCAGGTGGATCAGAGCGTGCTGGATAACCGCAAGAAGCGGACCGTGCAGGTAGCGCAGATGGAAGCCATGCGGCAGCGGGTGCGGTCGGCGCGTGCGGACCTGCTGAAGGCGCAGGAGGATCTGAAGTCGCTCGAGGTGAGGAGCGAAATCAGCCAGGAGATCATGCGGCTGGCGGTGGAAGAGGATCGCGCCGCGTACGACGAGATTCAGGCGGAAATGCCGCTGGCCGAAGAGGAATTGCAGGCGGACATGAACGTCTCGCTGATCGCCACCGACCAGATGACGCGGCACAGGGACCGGCACCGTAACGACATCGCGAAACTGCGGATCGTGGCTCCGATCGACGGCATGGTGGTGCTGCAAACCACCAACCGCAACGGGGAGATCAAGCAGATTCAGGTGGGCGAACTGGTGTATCCCGGGCAGCCGGTGATGCGGGTGGTGGACCCAGGCAGCATGGAACTGGACGCGGCGATGAACCAGACCGACGCGGAACTGGTGCGGCTGGGGCAGCGGGCCACGGTACACTTCGACGCGTATCCGGAGATCGCGCTCCCCGGCAAGGTACACGCGGTGGGAGCGCTGGCGTTCAGCGGGCGGCGGCAGAACAACTACATCCGCAACATCGCGGTGCGGGTGGATATCGGCCGCAGCGACGCGCGCGTGATTCCGGACCTTTCGGCGAGCGCGGACGTGGTCATCGCGGGGCCGGCCAACGGACTGATCGTGCCGCGCGAAGCGGTGGCGGAGGCGAGCGGCAAGAGCGTAGTCTACGTGCGTCAGAGTCAGGGGTTCGCGGCGCGCGAGGTGGAGATTGCGGGCGAGAACAACACCCAGGTGGCGGTCTCGGGCGGGTTGCAGGAGGGCGAGGAGATCGCGCTCTCACCGCCCGGAGTCAACGCTCCCTGAGGCGGCGGCGGGCGTAGCGGGACAGGTAATCGCGCCACCAGAGTTCGCGGCCCCCGGCATCGAACTCCTCGCGCCAGTAGCGGCGGAACTCCTCCGCCTTTTCGGCGGCGCGGGCTTCGAGGAAGGCGCGCATCTTTGCCCGTAACGCGGGTTGGCCGCGCAGCAGGGCTTCGATCTGGGGGAGGGAGGCGACGGCGTCGTTGCACTCGCCCAGCAGGTTCTGCACGTGCTTGAGCGCATCGATGCGGGCGGCGAGACCGCCGGCGTAGCACGGGCGGAACAGCTCCAGCACGTAGCGGAAGCGCTTGGAGGCGAGCCGCAGGTCGTGCAGTTGCGCCGGCGCGGGGTCGCGTTCGAGGAGCGCCCGCACGGTGGCGAAGTATTGGCCGGCGAGTTTGGGCAGGACGCGGCGGGCGTTTTCCGCGGCCGGAGCGTCCCAGTGCCAGCGGATGTGTTTGCGTCGCGGCATAGCTTAGTACCTCGTTTCGCAAGTACAGTCTCGTATTCCGCGTCCACCGCTCCCTCACGGTCGCGGCTCCGTTCCGAGCCGCGCGCGTCAGCAAGCGGTCTGCGGCCATGTCCGGCATCGCTTTGACTGCCATATTAAAGTCCCAGTTCCTCGCGCCAGCGGCGCGACAGGCTGTGATGGCGCCAGTGGTGCAGCGCGGCGGTGAGGCGGCGGGCGGCTTCCTCGCGCTGGGAGGCGAGATGGCGGACGGGGGCGGCGGATTCGGCGGTGCCGGCCTCGAGGAGAAACTGCATCGCGATATCGCGGTCGCGCACCTCGGCGGCGGCCTGCATCAACCCGCGCAACGAGCGGCGGATGCGTTTCGCGGAGTTGCCGGGGTAGACCGGGGCGAAGGCGCGCAGGCAGCGGCTGAGGCGCCGGATGGCCACGCGCAGATCGTGCACCGGATCGGCGGCGGCGGCGGCGTCGCGGGCCACGCGGTTGACTTCGTAGGCGAGGCGCCGGAGCAGGACGGCGGTCTGTTGTCTGGCAAAGTCCCGCATGGTCAGGCTCGCGCGCGCACCACCGCGATGGGCCGCTGGTAAATCTGTTGAAAGGCTTCGCCGGCGCGCTCGGCGCCCCACTGTTCGAGGTCGATATCGCCGCGCGCGCGCACCTGGAGAACCACTTCGCCGTTGCGCAAGGCGCATTCGATGCCTTCGATGCGCTGGCCGCGGCTGCGGTCTAGGTTGTCGGCCAGGCGCAGCAGCGGGATCAGCATCAGCAGAGCGCGCCGCTCCTCGGCGGATAGAGCCTGGTAGACGCCGTGCACCGGGTTAGGGAGCGCCTTGCGGTGGTAGCGGCACAAGGAGGCGATGAGGAAGCGCTCGCGCTCGGTGAACCCGGCCATGTCGGAGTTGGAGACGACGTAGTAGGAGTGCTTGTGGTGGCTCACCCCGCTGATGTAGTGGCCGACGTCGTGGAGATACGCCGCGGCCTCCAGCAATTTACCGGTGCCGGAGGGCAGGTTGTGGAGCGGTTGCAGGGCGCCGAACAGCAGGGAGGCGATATCGGCGACCTTGCGGGCGTGGTCGAGCGAGACGCCGTAGCGGCGGCCGAGTTCCTCGACCTCGCGGCGCTGGTCGCGGCTGAGGCGGGCGCGCTCCACCCCGACGTTGCGCGCGGCGAGGTCGGCGATGATGCCGTCGCGGACACCGGCGCGGGAGTAGTAGAAGGCGGCGGCGCCGAAGCACTCGAGGAAGTGCCGCAGGACGGCGAGTCCGGGCACCACGATTTCGGCGCGGCGGGGACCGATGCCGGTGACTTTGCGGCGCGCGGCGAGCGGCTTATCGGCGAGGCTGTCATAGAGGCGGCGCACCTGGGCGGTGGTGACGCGCATGCGGTCCACTTCGTCGCGCCGGTTGCGGGGCGCGCGGGCGACGGCGCGGGCGACGGCCGCGGCGGTCGCGGAAGTGGCGATCACCCTCTCCCACCCGGCCTGGCCGAGCCGCCGCGCCGGGGTGTCGAGCTTGGCCTCGATGTACTCGCGCATCTGGTGCAGTTGGAGCGCGGCCGGAGGATCTTCGCGGAGGAAAGCCTCCTTGAGCCGGACCGCGCCCAGCGGCTTGGAGTAGGCGTCGATCATGCGGCCGTGCTCGGCGGCGATGATCTCGGCGCTGCCGCCCCCGATATCCAGTATGAGAACGCGTTTTTCCGGGTGCGGCCAGTTGCTCTCGACGCCGAGGTGAATCAGGCGCGCCTCCTCGCGTCCGGAGATGATTTCGACGCCGGCGCCGGCGGCTTCGCTGGCGCGGGCGAGGAATTCGCGCTGGTTGCGGGTGTCGCGGATGGCGCTGGTGGCCACGGCGCGGACCCCCACGACATCCAGGCGGCGGTAGAGGTCCGCCATGCGGGTGAGGACGGCGCAGGCGGTCTTCATGGCGTCCTCCGTGACCGCCCCGCCGCGGAAAACGCTTTCGCCGAGGCGGGTGACCTCGCGGTCGCTGGCCAGAATCCGGGTGCCGAGGCCGGGCACGACTTCGGCCGCCTCCATGCGGATGGAGTTGCTGCCGATGTCGATGGCGGCGTAGCGCGGCACCTTCTCATTCTAAACACGGCGGGAACCTTCGCTATCATGGGAAAAGTGCCCTACGACTTAATTGTGATCGGGAGTGGTCCCGGCGGCTACTCCGCAGCCATTCGCGCCGGCCAGTACGGATTGAAGACCGCTCTTATCGAAAAGCAGGCCAAACTGGGGGGCACGTGCCTCCTGGTAGGCTGCATACCGACCAAGTCCCTGCTCCATACGGCGGATGTGTGGGATCGCTTCGTGCATGCGGAAGCCGAGGGGATCCACGCGGAAAACCCGCGTCTGGAGTATCCCAAGGTCAAGGAGCGGAAGGACGGCATCGTCAACAAGCACGCCAACGGCGTAGGCATGCTGCTGAAGCGCGCCAAGGTGGAGCGCATCACCGGTTACGCGACGCTCCAGGGCGGCGGCAAAGTCGAGGTGAAATCCGAGAGCGGCACGCAGACGCTGGAGGCGAAGAACATCATCATCGCCACCGGCAGCGAAGCGCGCATGATTCCGGGGCTCGAACCGGACCCCGAGTTCATCCTGACCAATATCGAGATTCTGAACCTGACCGCGGTACCCAAGAGCCTGATCGTGATCGGGGCGGGCGCCGTGGGGGTCGAGTTCGCCTCCATCTTCAAGCGGTTCGGCACGGACGTGACGATCGTCGAGATGCTGCCGCGCATGGTGCCGGTGGAGGACGAGGACATTTCGAAGGAACTCGAGCGCGTGTTCAAGAAGCAGAAGATCCGGGTGGAGACCGGAGCGCGCGCGGAGAACATCCGCAAGACCGGCAAGGGCGTGAAGCTGACGCTGACCACGCGGGACGGCAAGCAGGAAGAGCTGGAAGCCGAAAAACTGCTGGTGGCGGTGGGGCGCAAGCCGAATACGGAGAAGATCGGGCTGGAAAATACGCGCGTCGAAACCGACCGCGGGTTCATCAAGGTGAACCAGTTCCAGCAGACCGGAGAACCGGGGGTCTACGCCATCGGCGACGTAGTGGCGGGTACGCCGCAACTCGCCCACGTGGCCACGCGGGAAGGCATGATCGCGGTGGCGCACATGGCGGGCAAGCCGGCGGTTCCGATCAACAAGCGGCGCATCCCCGGCGCGACCTACACGCAGCCCGGCATCGGCAGCGTGGGGCTGACCGAGGCGCAGGCGCGCGCCGAGGGCTACAAGGTCAAGGTGGGGCGCTTTCCGTTCGCGGGCGACAGCCGGGCCACCATTCTGGGTCATCACGAAGGGTTCATCAAGGTCGTGGCGGATGAAACCTACGGCGAGATCCTGGGGGTCCACATCATCGGACCGGAGGCGTTCGAGTTGATCGGCGAAGCGGTGGCGGCGATGGAAGCCGAGGCCACGGTGGACGTGATGATGCAGACCATCCACGCGCATCCGACGCTCTACGAAGCGCTGGGCGAGGCGTTCAACGCGGTCTACGGTCTATCGATCAATGCGTAACTGCGTGCTCCGGGAACTCGGGCGAATCCGCTACGGCGAGGCGCTGGCGCTGCAGCAGCAGCTTGCCGCGGAGCGCAAACAGGGGCTGGTGCCGGATCACCTGCTGCTGCTCGAGCACCCGCACGTAGTCACGATGGGGCGCAACGGGCGGGCGGAAAACCTGCTGGCCAGCGACGAAGTGATGACGCGCAGCGGGATCGAGTATTTCCCGACGGACCGCGGCGGGGACGTGACGTATCACGGTCCGGGGCAACTGGTGGGGTATCCGATTCTGGACCTGCGCGAGTGGAAGCGCGACGTGGGCGCGTACGTGCGCGCGCTGGAGCAGACGATCATCGATACGCTGGCGGAGTACGGCATCGAAGGCGGGCGCATCCCGGGGCTGACCGGAGTATGGGTGGGGGAGCGCAAGATCGCCGCCATTGGAGTGCATTTGAGCCGGTGGGTGACGTCGCACGGCTTCGCGCTGAACGTGTCCACCGACCTGAGCTATTTTCAGTACATCGTTCCCTGCGGACTGCTAAAACCGGTGACGTCGATGGCGGCGCTGGGAGTCCGCGCAACCTGGGAGGAAGTGGGCCGGCGCCTGGCGCCGCACTTCGCCCGCAATTTCGAGTGCGAGTTCACGGCCGGCGTGCCGGCGCTCGCCATGGAAAGTGAGAACTGACATGACCGACGTAGTGATGCCCCAGATGGGGGAAAGCATTGTGGAAGGGACGTTGACCAAGTGGCTGAAGAAGCCGGGAGATCGCGTGGAGCGCGACGAGCCGCTGTTTGAGATCTCGACCGATAAAGTGGACACGGAGATTCCATCTCCGGCGGCGGGCACGCTGGCGGCGGTGCTGGTGGAAGAGGGCAAGACCGTGGCCATCAACACCGTGGTGGCGCGCATCGACGAAGCCGGTGGAGCGGCGGCGGCATCCGCGCCGGCGCCCGCGGCCGAGGCTCCGGCGGCTCCGGCAGCGCCAGCGGCTCCTGTGGCCGCGCCGGCACCCGCGCCCGCCGTGGAAGCGGCGCCCGCGGAGCCCGAAGCGCTCGGACCGCTTTCTCCGCTGGTGCGCAAGATGGCGCGCGAGCACAACATCGATCTGGCGCGTGTGAAGGGGACCGGTGCGGGAGGCCGCATCACCAAAACCGACATCGAAGCCTACCTGGCATCGGCCGCGCCCGCGGCTGCTCCTGCTCCGGCACCGGCGGCTGCTGTGGCGCCCGCGCCCGCAGTTGTGGCGGCGGCTCCGGCGATGCCTCCGCTGCCGCCCGCCGGACAGGCGAAGACCCGCATCGAACCCATGAGCACGATGCGGATGAAGATCGCCGAGCACATGGTGCTCTCCAAGCGGACCTCTCCGCACGTCACCACGGTGCACCGGGTGGACATGACCAAAGTGGCCAAAGTGCGGGAGCGTTACAAGGGGCAGTTCCAGGCCAACTACGGATTCTCGCTGACCTTCCTGCCGTTCATCACGCGGGCGTCGGCGGTGGCGCTGCGCCACTTCCCGCTGCTCAACTCGTCGCTCGACGGCAACAACATCATTTACCACAACGAGATCAATATCGGGATCGCGGTGGCGCTGGAGAACGGCCTGATCGTCCCGGTGGTGCGCGGCGCCGATGAGAAGAACGTGCTCGGGTTGCAGCGCTCGATCGTGGACCTGGCCGGACGCGCGCGCTCGCGGCAGCTCAAGCCGGAGGAGGTCACGGGGGGCACGTTCTCGATCACCAATTTCGGCAGCTTCGGCAGCATGATGGGGACGCCGGTGATCAATCAGCCGCAGGTGGCGATTTTGGGGGTGGGCACGGTGGACAAGACGCCGGTGGTGATCGACGACGCCATCGCCATCCGCAGCATCTGCCACATCTCGCTCAGCTTCGACCACCGCCTGGTGGATGGGGCGCTGGCCGATCAGTTCATGACCAAGCTCAAGCAGGTGCTGGAGAACTGGTCCGAAGAAGTGATGTAAGAGGGCGAGGATGGCGCGGATTGCGGCGTTCCTGGTCCTGTGCTGCGCGCTGGGCGCGGCGGATTTGAAGGTCGACCACGCCACGGTGGCGGGCCGCGATCTGTCCGCGCTGCGCGAAGCGCTCCGGGCGGCCGGTATCGAGAGCGTGTACGGCGGCCCGCACACCAACCACGCCACCGAAATGGCGCTGGTGAGTTTTCCCGATGGCTCGTATCTGGAGTTGATGGGGATTCAGGCGCAGGCGGACGCGGCCGCGGTGCGCGCGCACGAATGGAGTCCGTTCCTGACGGGGAACGGCGGACCCTGCGCGTGGGCGCTGCGGGTGGGCGATATCGCCGCCGAAGCCGCGCGTCTGAAGGCGGCCGGGGTGACGGTATCGGCTCCGCAAAAGAGCGGGCGCGTGCGTCCCGACGGGGTGCGGTTGGAGTGGCAGACCAGCAGTATCGGGGAAGGGACGCGCGGCGAATACTTCCCGTTCCTGATTGAGGACCAGACTCCGCGCGAGCGGCGCGTGTATCCGCAGGGCAAGCCCGTGACCAAGGAGTTCCGCGGCGTCGCGCGGGTGGTGATCGCGGTGAAGGATTTGAAGGAGGCGATCGCGCGCTACCGGCAGGCGTTCGCGATGCCGGACCCGATCAAACAGGTGGACCGGGAGTTCGGCGCGCAATTGGCGCTGATGGGCGGAGGCACGGTGATACTGGCGGCGCCGCTGAACGCGGGGTCGTGGCTGGCGGAGCGGATCGACCGGTTCGGGGAGGCTCCGTGCGCGTTCCTTCTGGCGGCGCGCGACGCGGGGAAGTGGAAGGGGGCGTCGCGGTCGCGGTGGTTCGGGGCGGAGGTCCGTTGGCTGGACGTGGGATGGAGGCTGGGAGTCGAGGCGGAGAGGTAGAGGGCGCGGCCTACAGGGTCAGGAGGCGGTGGTCGGAGCAATCGAGATCGATGGCTTCGTAGATTTGAGGGATCAGGTCCGGACCGTGTTGGGCCACGAAGGGAATGATGGAGTAGAGGCGTTCCTGCAGGGTGCGCTCGGGGTAGATGAGGCCCCACAAGGAGGCGGCGCCTGCGGCGGCGCGCTCCTCGCGGCGTAGCGCTTCCCGTGCGGCTTTCCGGCCCATCTTCTCCATCTGGTAGCGGATTTTGTTGGCGCTACGCTCGAGCGCGCGCGCCAGCGTGGGGTCGAAGCTCTCGAAATCGGAGCGCAGGCGCGCGACCGCCGCATCGACCGCTTCGCGCGCGCCGTTGGCGGCGGCGTGCAGCGATTGGGGGATGAGGCGCGCGGCGATGCGCTCGCGCAGGGCGGTTTCGCCGGGGAAAAAATCGGCCAGCGAGAGGCGGTAGCGGTCCATCAATTTGGCGGCGTGCGCGTCGAACAGGGTGAAGCCGGTGCGCGGCACGGCCAGGGGCTGACGTCCCAGCAGAGACCGGTAGAGCACGGCCGATTGCGCGAGGTAGGCGACCTCGGCGGGACCGCCGATGTAGGCCACGGTCGGGAGCATGGAATCCTGAATCACCGGGCGCAGCAGGGCGTTCGGCGAGAGCGCGGAGGCGCGCGCGGCGAGTTCGGCGGTGGTGAAGCGGCGGGCGTGATGCGTATAATCGGACCCGCCGCGGCGCAATCCGAGGCGCTTGCCGTCTTCCAGCAGGAAGAAGAGCGAGGTGGTGTCCTCGATGTGTACCTGCGCGTGGTAGCCCGCCGCCACCAACTCGCGGTTACGTTCGAGGAGGGCGGCGGTCAACTCCGGCGCGGCTTCCACCGCGCGGCGCAGCGCGGGAGCGGCGAGAGCGCGGAACTCGGGCAGCAGCGGATCGAGGTAGAGGACGTCGAACTTTTCGAGCAGCGCCCGAAGCAGCGATTGGAAGGCCTGTCCCATGGTCGCGCCGGGTTGGTACGCGGCTTCGACCGCGGCTACGGTTTCGGCGGCGAAGGGGAATCCGGCGAGGGCGGTGCGCAACTCATCGAACGGGAGATCTTCCAGGGTGACGGTGCCGGAAGGCTGCGCGGCGACGGGGCGGGGCATCTCCACGCGGACGGGGCGGTGCATGGAGTCGAAGACCCACGCGTGATTGACCTCGGCGAAATCGTGGTCCTCGGTGGCCAGCCAGAAGACCGGCACCGCGGGGATGCCGTTGGCGGAGAGCGACGCGGCGAGTTTGACCGCGTGCAGGACCTTATAGACGGTATAGCAGGGGCCGGAGAAGAGGCCTACCTGCTGACCCGTGACCACCGCGACGGTACCGGGGTGCGCCAAGCGTTCGAGCGCGGCGCTGCCGGCGTTCTGGACGCGGAAGGCATCCACCAGGCGGGCGCGCTGTTCGGGGGAAAGCCCGGCCTGAGCCGCCGACGCGCGGTAGCTATCGAGATCGCGGAAGGGGAAGGGGTAGAAGGCGGCGGTACGGTCCGGGTGGTACAGCACGTCCGTGAAGAACCGCGAGGTGTTGGGCAGTTCGCTCTGGCGGACGCATTGACAGTGCATGAGGGGATCAGTCTGTAGATGTAGGGGCGTGGTGGAAAGTTGCGAAGTTTCAGCCGGCCACGAGGATCTTGGAGATGTCGTTATAGATCACGAAGGCGACAATCACCATGATGCAGACGAAACCGACCTGAAACACTTTCTCCTTCACCTTGAGGCTGAGATCCCGCTGCATGAGCATTTCGACGAGCAGCATGAGGATCACGCCGCCGTCCAGAATCGGAATCGGCAGCAGGT
>JBBIQR010000168.1:0-10478 GCA_037442245.1 Candidatus Solibacter sp.
GCGCTCCTCGCGGAAATCGAAATCGATCCAGGCCTGCTTGCCGGCGGGCGCGGCGGGGAGCGCGGCGGTGGTGAGCAGGTTCCCGTCGGAGAGGACGGCGGGGTCAAGCGAGCCGGAGCTGGGGGTGACCTTCGGGTCGAGTTCGCGCATCGAGAGGTCGTGCCCTGGAGTGCGGAACGCCACCACGGCGGTATCGGCGTAGTAATCCGGCACGGGCGGGGCTTCGCCGCCGATGCCGGCGGCGCGCGGCAGGTCCTGAAAGGGGCCGCTCTTCGAGGGAGGCTTGGGGAGCGCGCCGGTGAAGGGCCGTCCGCCTTCGATGCGGGTCTCGCTCCAGACGAACTTCTTCATGGCCTGGGCGGGAGGCACCCAGGGGCCGCCGCTCTCGCTCCAGCCGGGCGAGCCGGCGATGGCCATCTCGAGACCGAGGCGGTCCGCGGTCTTGACGGTGAATTGGAAGGCGTCCTTCCATTCGGGCGTCATGTAGACCAGGCGCTTCCCGACCACCTGCGGCGTGTTCAGCGAGGCGTCGAAGTTCTGGAAGCCGCCGATGCCGACGCGCTTCATCCACTCGAGGTCGGCCTGAATGCCTTCCTTGGTGATGTTGCCGTTCATCCAGTGCCACCAGACGCGGGGTTTGGCGCTGTCGGGCGGGTTTTCAAATCCTCGCAGCAGAGGGTCCCCGGCGTTCTGCGCGGGCACCAGCCAGGCGCAAGCGGCGGCGGCGAGCGCGGCGGTCCATAGGAATCGCGGTCCCAAGGAAGTGGACTTCATGGTCTGGTCACCTGTTACCTGAGGATGATAACGCGAGGGCGGTGTCAGTGTGTGGCTGCCGGGGGGCGCGCCGGCGCGAGCAGCAGCGGCGGATCGGCACCCTCCATGCGGAAGCCGACAAACTCCGCGATGGTGCGCGCGATGCGGGTGACGCTCACCGGTTCGGACGAATGGCCCGGGGCGACACCGGGGCCTGCGGCCAGGATGGGCACCGCGAGATCCTGGGGATAGACGCTACCGTGCTGCGAACCCCCGGTTTTGCCGGAGTAGCGGCCGGGGCGCAGGGTGAGGATGAGATCGCCGGCGCGGGCGGGATCCTGCGCGGAGCGCGGACGCACGGCGGCAACCGCGTCAGGCCACTCGATGCCGGCCGGCGGCGGGCCGTTCATGTATACGTACAGCACGCCGCCGTTATCGGCGATCTGCGATCCGGCGGGGAGCAGGGCCAGCAGGTCCTGTTTGAGATGGGCGTCCGCGGGATGGCCGGCGATATCGGTGCGCCCGTGATCGCTGGTCAGCACGAAGAGGGTGTGGGCCTTCCAGGCTGGATCGAGGGCTTCGATGGCGGCCAGGATGCTGCCGACGGAAGGGTCGATGGCGCCCGCGAGGTAGTCCGGCTGGGCGGCGATTCCGTTGGTGTGGGCGATGGTATCGGCGCCGGTGAAGTAGATGGTGAGGAGGGCGGGCAAGCCGCGGGTCTGCAGTTCGTCGATGGCGCGGCCGGTCATCTGCCGGTCGAAGACGCGGAAGTCCAGTTGATTCCCGCCGGTGAAGGTGCGCGCCTGCGCCGCGGTGGGGATCGCCGGCCGGGTCGCACCCTTCCAGTACTGGTTGAAGACCACGACGCTATCCAGACCGGCGGCGGAGGCCGCTTCGTACATCGTCGGGGTTTCCAGATCGTGGTTGCCGAGGCCCGTCGAGCAGACCGGTCCGCCCAGAATCGTGAACCCGTACACGCAACTCACGCCGGCCGCGGTCATGTAACTGACCAGGGTGTGGCGATCGCGGTCGTACCACTCGTTTCCCGGAATGCCGTGCCGCGCGGGGGGCGTGCCGGTGGCGATGGATGCCTGAGCCGCCATGGTCACGCTGGGCACGACGGTGGAGGCGCCGTCGAACCACCGGGCGGCGTCGAAGATGCGCGCCAGGTGCGGCAGGCGCCCTTCGCCGTACACGCGCGCCAGGGTATCCGCGCCCACACCGTCGATATCGATCAGGACGGCGCGGCGAGGCTGCGCCGCCAGCGACAGCGCAGCCGCCACCCAGACCAGCCACCTCATTGCACGATCACCGATTTACCGGCGATCGAAGTGGCGAAAACGCGGCCGGCGGTCAACCCGGGGGCGGTGAAGGAAGGCGGGTTCGCCATGGGCAGCGCACCGATGGCGATCATGGAGAGCGAATCCGAGGACCCGATCACGCTGCCTGTGACCGGCAGGTCCTGGAGAATATTCGCGGGCACGGTGAAGGAGTTCGAGTTGGCGGGCGCGAGGCAGAAGAAGCCTCCGGTTTTTTTCGTCTTCTGGTCCGAACTGCCGCCGAGGATGACGATGTTGGCGCCCGAATCGCCGCCGCTCCAGGTCAGGGAAAGATCCTGCGAGCGGTTCACCGTGTTGACCTGCGCCTGATTGGTCCAGGTGAGCGGCGTGCCGACGGTGATGGAGGCGGAGAACGCGCCCACATCTTTTCCACCGGGACCGCTGATGGTATAGGCGCCGCCATCGAGGAACAGCGGCAGATTGGCGGAGCCGTCCACCGGCACCATGCCGCCGATCAAGTCGAGATAGGGACCGGTGGCGGAGTTCGGGTCGAAGTGCTGCACCTTCACGGCGCCCTTGGGACCAGTGACGGTGAGGCTGGCGCCGGCATCCAGGACCTTGCTGTTGGTGCGGTCGAGGCTGAGCCCGCTGGAGCCGATGACGCTGCCCAGATCCAGGCTCTTGCTGGTGGATACGCAGGTACCGGCTGGGGGCAGGCTCATGAAGGGGCTGTAAGCGAGTTCGCCGCCGGCTGGGGTATCGCTGAAGGAGCCGAACGCGACGTCAAACGTGCCGCTGGCCGGTCCTTTGGTGGAGTCGAGGGTACCGCTGAAGCTGATCCGGGCGAGCCCCAGGGTACCCTGGCGCGCGCCCGCCGAGGTGGTATTGCCGAACGGGTTCGCGGCGTCCTGGCACCTGGCGCCGTCCGGGCTGATGGCTACCCGCACGGTGTTGCTGACCACGCCGCCGGCGGTGATCTGCACCGGCACGCTGCAGCCGGGGGGCGCGTCGGCCGGCACTTCGAAGTAGATGTTATCGACTCCGGCGAAACTCGGGGCGCGCCCGCTGTAGAGCCGGTTGGCCTGCTTGCCGCCCACCGTGACGGTCACCGGCACGGCGAGGTCGCCGCCCGGCGGCGGGTTGTTATCGCCGGTCTGAATCGGCCCCAGGCCGGTGCCCCACAGAACGGCGATCTGCTTGGGCTTGAGGGGGAAACTGGCCAGGTTCAGCGGCTGATCGGTGGCCGAGTTGTAGTTCTGTACGATCCCGGGTCCGGGACCGCTCGCGGTGCTGAAGACGCCAAACGAGGTATTGGCCACCGTGACCGTCGAGGTGGAGCTCACGTTGCCGTTATTGGCGACGGTGATCTGCACGTCCCCGAGGGGAACGTCGGATGGCAGGATGGCGTTGATTTGCGGGGCGCTGACGAAGTGGAGGAACGCACGCCTGCTGTAGCCGCCCTGGGAGACGGTCACGGTGACGCCCCCCATGGTGTCGGGAATCGGATAGCCCTGCACCTGCTGGTACGCCGCCGGACCGAGGTTGGCGCCGTAAATGGTGAAGAAGCTGCCGCGGGCGATGGTGCCCGCCCGGTTGCTGGCCGCGTTGACGATGCCGCCCGGCGCGATCGCAGGGGCGGTGGAGGAAGCGCCGGCGGCCTGGTTCAGCGTGAATGTGAGGCTGCCGATCGCGACCGTGGCGGTGCGCGCCGCCGGCGTGGTGTTGGCGTCGGCGGTGTAGGCGAGGTTGGCCGGTCCGGTCCCGCTGGCGGGGCCGTTGTAATGGAACCATCCGCCTCCGCTGTTGACGGAGGCGTTCCACGGGCAGCCGGGCGAAGTGTTGATTCGGAAACTGCTGGTGGCGCCCAGCGGCGATACCGAGTTACCGGCCGGCGTCATCGAGTAGGTGCAACTGACGGCCCCGTCCTGGTTCACCGGCACCGTCCGGTTGCCGATGGTGATGCTGCCGCTGCGCGATCCCGCGGTGTTGGGGTCGACCTGCCAGGAAACCGCGCCGGTGCTCGATCCCACGATGTGGATCCATGCGGTGCTGGCGCTGGCGTTGACGGCGCAGCCGGCCTGGGTGCTGACAATGATGGTGCCGCTCGCGCCCGCGGCGGGCACGGTGAGGTTCTGGGGCTGGAGGAAGTAGGTGCAACTGCCGCCGCTGCCGCCGCCGCCGGTGTTAGTGCATTTACTAACGGTGCGCGAGGCGACGGCGGTCTGCCCGCCGTAGGTGACCGCGATCTCGACAGCGTTATCGGTGGAGGGAGCGCCCGAGGTGTAGGAAACCTCGTACTGGCTGGAGATGACCTGGCCGAGCGATTGCAGGATCTTCTGCAGATCGGCCGAGGTAGCCCCGGAACTGTAGAAGCCCCCGGTCTCGTTGGCGATGCGGGTGAGGATGGTGGAGTTCGCCGAGCCGTAGCCGACCGGGAACACCGGGACCCCGGCGGTCTTGGCGGCGGCGATAGCCTGGTCGATAGTGGCGCCGCCGATGGTATCCTCGCCGTCGGTCATGAGCACGACCGACTTACGGCCGGGGCGGGCGCCGAGAGCCTGGGACGCGGTCTGGATCGCCTTGTACAGGGCCGTGCTGCTGCCGCCGGTGATGGAATCGATGGCGGCGTTCAGCCTGGATTTGTCGGAGGTGAAATCCTGGATCAGTTTCACCGAGGTTTCAAACGCGTACACCGCCACCTGATCGGCGGCACCCATCTGGGCGACGAGTTGCTTGGCGGCCGCTTTCTCGTTGCTCAAGTCGGTCGAGGAGAGCGAGCCGCTGGTATCGATCAGGATGGCGAGGGAAAGGGCTCCGCTGGAGGCACCCGATCCCACCGGGACAACGCTCACGGTGCGGACCACGCCCCCTTCCTTCAGGGTGAAGTTTGCCGCGGTAAGCCCGGTCACCGCTTTGCCCGTCGCATCGGTAACGCTGACGATGATCTTATCGTTGGGGCAGGTTGTGTCGATCACCTGGTTGATCGTCAGGGTCAGGGTTCCGGCGCCGCCGCTCCCCCCCGATGCGCCGGTGAGACCGAAGTAGAGGTTGTCCGCCGTGCCATCGTTGGCGCTGCCATCGACGCGGGTAAACGTGACCGTCACCACGGCCTTGCGGGTGGCCGCCGGGACCGTGCCGCTCTTGGTCCGCTCGAGCAGAGAGTTGGCGCCGTTACGGTCGGCCGAAAGCACCGGTCCGATGGTCGCCGTCCCGAGGCTGCCGCCGGAGGCGGTCTGGAAGGAGACCGTCATGGTGGCGTTGTCGTTCTGGCCGTCCCAACCGCCCAGCCACCCGTCCAACGTATAGGGCTGGCTGCCGGCGTCGATCGCCGAAGCGTAGCTGGAGAGATCGATGGTCTGGCTCATCTGCGCGAGACCCGAGTAACCGCCGTCGAAGTAGTTGAAGCCGCGGTTTGGGGGTCCGGGTGCGGTCGCGTCCAACTGACCGCTGCTGTCGGTGTAGGCCACCACCCCCACGTTACCGTCGGTGTTCCAGCCAGGGATGCTGGGCAGGCCGGTCACCCCGCCCGCCGGGCCGGCTTCCGCCCCGGGATTCTGCAGCAGATTGCCGGTGAGGGTTCCGCCGCCGCCGCTTGCAGCCGCGCTCTGGGTAATGGTCAGGGTTTGCCCGGCGGCGGCGATCGTGCCGGAGCGCGAGGTGGCGGCGGTATTCGCCGCCACGGTATAGGAGATGGTGCCGCTGCCGCTGCCGCTACTCGATGTCGCAATCCACGCGGCGGTGCTCGAGGCGCTCCACGTACACCCGCTCTGGGTCGTCAGGCTGGCGGTTCCGCTACCGCCCGATGCAGCCGCCGTCGCGGTTGCCGGAGAGACCGCATACGTGCAGGTCTGGGTCCCGCTGGTGATATCGAACTTGAGGGTGAACAGGACCCCGCCGTTGTACTTGACAATCACGCTCCACGTGCCGGGGAGGCTGGCCGGACTGGCTCCGGCGACATGAACCGTATCGGAGAAGCAGTAGTCGCCGGCCGGGTTCACCGGGTCCCATGCGCCGCTGGACGGCCCATAAAGGCTTCCTGAAGGCGTGTAGTACTCCGACGAAAGGATGTCGCCGAGTTTGGCGCCCGTCACGTAGAACCACATGTAGACGGCCTGGTCCGATGTGGAGAAGCTAGTCGCCGCCGTGGGTAAGGGCGAAGGGGGGCAGGACGACATGGACGGCGCTGATTTCGTCGTCATGTAAGACACCAGGCTCATGGTCCCGAAACAAGGGGCCACGAACAGTAACAGAATCACCGCCGCCTGCAAGGCTTTGCGCAAAATGGAACCTCCGACGGTTCGATTCTACACGCTTCAAGATATCTTCAGACCTGTTAATCCGAATATCTTTAAGACAGTACGGCTGGTCCCCCACGTCCGGCAGTACCCGCACGGAAGCGGACCTACTCGAAGGACAGCACGGCGCGCGGCGCGGCGGGCTGCGACACCTTCAGGGTGATGTTGCCGCGCTTGCCGGAAAGGCCGGGCGGCAGGGTCAGCGGGACGGTCTGCTCCAGCGAAAGCGCGGCGCCCGACAGAGTGGCGGTGCGCTTCCAGCCTTTACCGGAGAACTCCAGCCCGCCGGCCACCGGCCGAACCTCCACCGCGCCCGCCTGGGCGAGGATGCCGGTTTCGGGGAGGAAATCGGCGCCGGTGTCTTTCCAGGTCAATTCGATCAGCCGCCCGCCATCCTGCGCGGAAAAGACGGCGCGCACCTTGGCCGATTCCAGCACCCATTCCGGCGCACCGTCGCCATCGAGGTCCGCGCTCCACACCACGGTGCGGCCGCGCGGAATCATCACGGCGCGCATCGCGACCTCGGCGTCCGCGCCGCCCTGCACGCGTACGGAGAAGTCGCGCACGCCTTCGCCCGACTCGGCCGGGAAGACGCGGAACGCGACGCGGCGCTCATCGGTGGGGGCGATGGCGATCTCGGTTTTCGCCGGGAAGAACTCGAGTCCCGCGCCGGCGAACTCCACGCGGTAAGTCTGGATTTCGGTGGTATTGTTGCGCAGCGCGATTTCGAGGTTGGCGGCGCCGCGCGGGTCCACCGCCGCGACGGGAGGCTCGGCGGTCACACCGAAATGCAGGCGTAGCGCGTCCACCAGCCGCACGGATAGGGGGCGGTAAAGCTGGGCGCGGGCGCGGCCCAGGGGGACGCCGTCGGCTTCGATCACGAGCGACGCGAAATCGCCGTGCGCCGCCTCCCCCGGCACGGCGACCGAGTATTCGATCTCGTTGGGCGACTTGTTGGCCGCCGCCGCCGTGTAGCCATCCGGCAGGCGGAGCCGCGAGCGCGCCGCGATCGCCGGCGAGGAGTACACCGTGGAAACCCGGTTGCTCTGGCCGATCACCAGGCGGTGGAGTTCGTTGAAGAATGCCGACGTTTCCGGGGCTTCGATGGCGATCCCGACGCGTACGTGATCGCCGGGCTGCTGGCCGGCGGGAACCGGCAGGCGGGCGCGCGACCGCTGGTCGTCCCAGTCGAAATCGGTGGGCTTGCCGGCCGCCAGGTACGGTCCGACCGGACGGCGCGCGAGTTGCAGGACGACCTCGCCGGACTGCGGGGCGGCGAACTCCATCGCGAGAATTCCGTTTTCGAACTCGACCCGCAGCAATTCGGCGGTGGCGTACACGATGCGCTCGGTGGAAGCGAAGGTGGTGCACTCGGCGCACGGGCCTTCGGGTCCGATGGATACCCCGACCGGCAGCCACAGCGCCTGTCCCGGCCCGACCGCCACGTTGGGCACAATCAGCGGCTTGCGGGTCACGGGATCGAGCACCCGCAGGTCGCCGCGGAAGGGCGCGGGGCGCGTATTCACCAGGCTGACGGCTCCGGCGGCGGGCGAATCCAGTTGCACCGCGGCCACGCCCTCCGGCAGTTTTCCCGAGGCAAGCCGGGGCGCCGGACCCGCGCGGAGCCCCTCCAGCAGGCGTCCCCAGCCGCGCAGCAGCGCGGCATCGCGGCGCAGCGCGGCGGTGGAAGCATGCTCCTCGCCGTCGAGGCCGACCGCGCCCTTGCGCAGCGGCGCGGCGGGATCGGCGGCCCATCCGGCCGGGTACAGCGCGTCCTCGACGTCGGTCCACAGGAGGCTTCCGCGGGTGGAAGCGATTGCCTCGCGGCTGCGCGCGAGCGCGTCCGGTTTCGCAAGGGAAAGGGTCACGACGGGCAAGGGGGGCGGGCCTACCCCGATGGCCAGGCCGCGCCCTTCCACATAGGCGACGGGTCCGCCGTGCGCGGCGCTCCTGGTTTCCAGTTCCAGTTGCAGGCGCGCGAGCCAGGCCCGCTGCTGCGCGGCATCGGGCCTGCCGCCGGCGTTGAGCATGCCGGGAACCGGCGGCAGCGGACGCACCCACGCGCGCAGTCCGAGGCGGCGCAGCAGGCGCAAGAGGCCGATCAGATCGCGGCGCGGACTGGTCGAGCCCGTCAGGTCGGCTTCTCCTCCGGGGGTCTGGTGGAAGTTCCAGGGAATCGAAAACTCGACCGTGTCCACCCCGAGGTTCTTGAGCCACACCAGCTCGCGCTCCCACAAGGGGCGCGGCATCAGGTAATAGGGAAACTCGACCGCCTGCACATATTGAGCGGCGGATGCCGGCAGCGCCAGGGCCAGCGCGAGGATGGCGGCCCGCATCAAAACGTGCGCGCCTTTCGCACCCGGTAGTCGTCCACCACGGGCATGCGGACCACGGTACACATCTCGAAGAGGCGGGAGCGCGCGCGCGGCCCGATCCGTTCGGCGAGCGTGGCGGGGGCGTAGTCGATGGTGCCGGCCGCGGAGCGTTTGCTCAACGGCACGCCGGCCTCGCCATCGGGCAGGTTGGTGGTGGCGAGCAGGGCGCGGCGATGATTGCAGCGGTGCGTGATGATGGAGGTCACGGTGTCCTCCACCCAATCCGTGACGCGGTGCGCGCCCAGGTCGTCGAGCAGCAGCACTTCGCTATCGATGGCCATCCGGTAGGCTTCCTTGTCCGCGGAATTCGAGTTCGCATCGTAGCCGGCGCGGATCCGGTCCAGCAGGTTCTGGTAATCGCAGAAGACGCCTTCGAAGCCCTTGGCCATGATGCCGCGCAGCGCGGCCACTGCCAGGTGCGTCTTCCCGGTCCCCTGGCTGCCGATCAAGAGCAGGCCCGGGCGGTCCGGGTTGGGGAAGTCGCGGACGAAGTTCCTGACCGCGAGCAGGACGTTGCCCAGGTCGCGGCGCGCCATGGGGTTTTCCGGCCCGGGCACGACGAAGTTCTCGAGCGAAGCGTGCTGGTAGAGCGGTGGGATCAGGGCGCGATCCTCCAGGCGTCCGGCGCGCCCGGCGGCGCGGCACTCGCAGGGTTCGGCCCCGCTCACCGGCCCGCGTTCCACGATGATCCAGCCCGTACCGCCGCATTTGGCGCAAACCGTTTCGGTGGCCATCGCTTCCATTATCTATCGGCGGGAAAGCGGAACGAAGAAGGGGGCAGGAGTTTTCAAGCCCGAGCCGGACGGAATGGCGGGGGAGCCTCCGTCCAGCCCGAACAAGCCCAGACCAGACAGAATGGCGGGGGGGCCTCCGTCCGGTCCGGTTCAGGTCGACCCGTGGACGCGGACCGGCCAGAAGTTCAGTATACAACGCATCGTGCGATTTCGACTAGTTCGATCGGGCTGCCGGGTACTGGAAGTGCCACCGGAAGCGGCGGATTCCGGCGCCGCCCGGGCGGCGGTCGAAGCCAACTCGTTGCCGCCGGGAGCCATGGTACTCTGAACGGGAACCTATGTCCGCTACCCGAGTCAAATCCCAGCTCATGAGCGCCTCCGAAATCGACCGGACGCTGGTACGTCTCGCGCACGAGATTCTGGAACGGACCAGCGATCTGGATCAGCTCGCATTTATCGGCATCCGCCGCCGCGGCGTTCCGCTGGCGCAGCGCCTCGCCGCCAAGATCGAAAGCCTGGAAGAGCGCCAGGTGCCGGTCGGCATCCTCGACATCAATCTGTACCGCGACGATCTGAGCACGGTCGATGTCAAGCCCGTGCTCAACTCGACCGATATTCGGTTCGATGTCGCGGGCAGGGACATCATCCTGATGGACGACGTCCTCTATACGGGACGCACCATCCGCGCCGCACTCGACGCCCTCTTCGATCACGGGCGTCCGGCGCGCGTCCAACTGCTCGTATTGATCGACCGCGGCCACCGCGAACTCCCCATCGAAGCCCGCTACATCGGGCGTACCGTGCAAACCTCCGATATCGAAATCATCGAAGTGAAGTTCCAGGAGATCGACGGCATGGAGAAGGTCCTGCTGGTGGAACGGACCGCGGACGAAGCCGCCTAGGAGATCCCCATGCCCGAAGGACTGCTTGGAATCGAGGAACTGGACCGCGGCCAGATCGAAGCCATCTTGCAGCGCGCCAAACAGTTCCAGCCGATGCAGAGCCAGAGCCTGAAAAAGCTCGATACGCTGCGCGGCAAAA
>JBBIQR010000169.1:0-10465 GCA_037442245.1 Candidatus Solibacter sp.
GGGGTCCAGTCCTTCGAATTGACGAACAGGATATCGAGCCAGCCGTCGCCGTCGTAGTCGAGGAAGGCGCAGCCGGAGCCGAGTGTTTCCGGCAGGTACTTCGCGCCGAACGCGCCGCTATTGTGGCGGAAGGCGATGCCGGCGGATTCGGTGACGCCGGTGAAGCGGACGGCGGCGGGCGCTTGCGCGCGCAGCAGGGGAGCGGCGAGAAGGAATCCGCGGCGCGTCACGCGATCGTCACCAGCCCGTTGCGGATGGCGTAGACCACGAGCTCCGCGGTGTTGTGGATATCGAGGGTCTGCATGATATTGGCGCGGTGCACGTTGACGGTGTTGGCGCTGATATTGAGGATCACGCCGATATCCTTATTCGACTTGCCATTGACGATCAACTGGAGCACCTCGAGTTCGCGGGCGGAGAGCGCGGAGGCGGGATCGCCGGGTTTGCCGGAGGCGAATTCGAGGCGCGGGTCGATGAGGGTGCCGCCGGCGGAGAGAATCTTGACGGCGTCGACGAGTTCGAGGTCCATGGCGTTCTTCAAAAGGTAGCCGCGGACGCCGGCTTCCATGCAATTGCGGACGCAGGCGGCCTCGGAGTGCATGCTCAGGATCAGGATGGCGGCCTCGGGGACGGCGGCGCGGATCTTGCGGGCGGCGGTAGCGCCGTTCATGTTGGGCAGCGCGTAGTCCATGACGACGACGTTGGGGCGGAGGCGCACGGCGAGATCGACGGCCTCCTGGCCATCGCCGGCTTCGGCGACGACGGCGATCGCGGGATCGTCCTCCAACATGCGGCGAAAGCCGCGGCGGACGAGCAGGTGGTCGTCCACCAGCATGGTGGTGATGACGCCTTCAGGCTTCACTGCGGGCATGAGCCTCCTCTTTAGACACGGGAACGCTGAAGCGGACAAGGGCTCCGCCGGCGGCGCCGGCGAGGAACTCGACGCGGCCGCCCGCGATTTCGGCGCGTTCGCGCATGGAAACCAGTCCGAGTCCGTGGCTCTGGCGGCTTCCGAAACCCGGACCGTTGTCCTCGACTTCCAGGATCAGGTGTTGCCCGGCGGATGTCAGGCGGACCTGGACCTCCTTGACGCCGGCGTGCCGCGCGACGTTGTTGAGCGCCTCCTGCAGCACGCGATACAAATGAATGGACTGCTCGCGTCCGATGGTCCAGGGTCCGGGAGTGCGGACGCAGTGGACGGTGATGCCGGTGCGGCGCTCGAACACCGGAATATACGCGTCGATGGCGCTCTCCACTCCCACCTCCTCCAGAACCACGGGGTGCAGCGCCTGCGAGAGAGTACGCACCTTTTCGAGCGTGGCCTGCACCACCTGGTGGACTTCGCGCAATTCCGCGCGCATGGCGGCGGGATCGGAGGAGGCGAGGCGCGCGGAGCGCTGCAGCATGGTGCCGACGGCGGTGAGGATTTGTCCGAACTCGTCGTGCAACTCGCGGGAGATCGAGCGGAAGGTGTTTTCCTGCATCGAGATCAACTGCTGCGCGAGCTCGCTGCGCAGGTCCGAAAGGGCGGAGACGCGGTCGAACACGCGGCGGTTGTAGTGGATCAGGTAGACGCTGACGGCGGCCAGGAACAAGACCGTGGCGGCGAGAAAGAGATAAAGGTTGCGCTCGACTTCGGCGTGAATCTGCTGGGTGCGGGCGAGGGCCTGTTCATCGCTGTCGTGGTTCTGTACGAGCAGGCGCGAGACTGCGGTGCTGAGGGCCGCCTGCCGCGCCTGGAGGGAAAGCCGGACTTCGGTGCGCGCATCGGCTTCGCTTTGGGCGGCATGGTCGAACATGCGATCCACGGCGTCCCAGAACTGGGCCATGGAGGACTGAAGCTGGCGGGTCAACTCGGGCATCCGGCCGGCGGGAGCGACTTCGGCTTCGCGGGCGACGGCGTCCTCGAGGTCGGTGCGGAGGCGCTGGAACTGGGCGCGCCAGGCGGTGAGCGGGTAGCCGTCCTTCTCATCGAGCATGTCTCGCATGGCGAGACCGAGCATGTTCAGGCTGTTCTGAATGCGCACCAGCAGCAGGGAATCGCGGCGGTTGCGATCGATCACGCCGGTTTGCAGGCGGCGGAGCACGCGCAGTTCGGCGATGGTGTAGCCGGAGTAGACGCCGAGCGCGGTGAGCGCGAGCAGCAGTCCGGCGCCCAGGCGCATGCTGATGGAGCGCTTCGATTCCAGGCCGTTGTGGCCGCCGCCGAGGGGCATGGGATTCTCGTGTACCTTATTATTGCCCAAATACGGCGGCGGCGACTCCAAATTGGGAGTAAAGTAGACGTTCCGGAGAAGGAGGAACCATGCGAGTCATTTACTGGGCACTGATGGCCGCGGGCCTGTGTTGGGGGCAGGCGGCGGACGACTGCAGGCCCTCGGCGCTGAACATTCCCGGAGCGCGATTCCCGTGCGTGCACGCGGATCGCAGCGTCACGTTCCGGGTGCAGGCGCCGGATGCGCAGAAGGTCGAGGTGCGGCTCGGCGGAGCGCACCAGATGACGCGGGGCGCCGACGGCCTGTGGATGGCGACGATCCCGCCGCAGGTGGTGGGCTTCCACTACTACAGCATCGTGATCGACGGCGCGGTAACGGCGGACCCGGCGACCCGGACCTTCTTCGGGTCCGGCTGGGACAACAGCGGCATCGAGATTCCCGAGCCCGAGGCGGACGCGGCCTACTACTCGGCGCAGGACGTGCCGCACGGACAAGTGAGCCAGCGCTGGTATTTTTCGAAGGTGACGGGCAAGTGGCGCCGCTGCTACGTCTACACGCCGCCGGAGTATGAGAACGGGCGCGGGCGATATCCGGTGCTGTACCTGCTTCACGGCTGGGGCGAGAACGAGCAGGGGTGGCACCAGCAGGGGCACGTGGATTTCATCCTGGACAACCTCATTGCGGCGAAGAAGGCGCGGCCGATGATTGTGGTGATGGACAATCTGAACGCCGTGCGGCCGGGCGAGGATGCGGGTTTGTATGCGGCGCGCGGCATCATCGCTCGCGCCACGCCGGCGGACGTGGCGCCCGCTGGGGCGGGACGCGGCGCAGCGCCGGCGGGAGGACGGGGCGGGTTCCCAACAAACTGGGGCGGCGTGTTCACCGAGATGATGTTCACCGACCTGGTCCCGGCGATCGAGCGGACGTACCGGGTGGCGCCGGGCCGGGAGAATCGCGCGATGGCCGGGCTTTCAATGGGCGGCATGCAATCGTTCCTCACGGTGCTGGGGAACCTGGACAAATTCGCCTATCTGGGCGGCTTCAGCGGCAGTAGCGGGGGCCGAGGCGGATTCGATCCGAAGACGTCGAGCAACGGCGTGTTCGCGGACGCGGCCGCGTTCAACAAGAAGATGAAGGTGCTGTTCCTGGGGATCGGCTCGGTGGAAGGTCCGGGCACGAAGAACTTCAGCGAGGCGCTGACCAAGGCGGCGATTCACAACGTATACTTCGAATCGCCGGGGACGGCTCACGAATGGCTGACGTGGCGCCGGTGCCTGAACGACTTCGCGCCGCGCATTTTCAAGTAGAGGCCGCGCGCCAACCGGGACCAGAGGGGCTACACTGTTTTGAACCGGGAGGAGAAGATGCTGGTAACGAACCGCAGGTCGCTGTTGAAGAGCGGGCTGCTTTCCATCGCGGGAATGGCCGGGATGCCCTCGCTGCGCGCCGCCGTGGAGCAGGCGGCGAGCGAGTACCGGCGGCCGAAACTGAAGATCAAGGAGATTCGCACGGCGGAAGTGCGGGTACACGGATACCAGGTACACGTGCGGGTGTATACGGATCAGGGCATCGTCGGCCAGGGGGAGAGCACGGACGCGGCGACGGGCAACGTGCCGCTGATCCGCTCCTTCGCGCGCATGCTGATCGGGCAGGACCCGCTGAACATCGAAGCGGCGTTCGAGCGCATCCGTACGGCGGGCGTGTTCGCGGGGGCGCAGTCCGGGCAGTACGTGGCGGCGCTGACGGCGGTCGAGATCGCGCTGTGGGACATCGCGGGGAAGGCGCTCGGGGTGCCGGTGTACCAGTTGCTCGGCGGGAAGGTGCGGGACCGCGTGCGCGTGTATTGCGATTCGGGGGCGCGCGAGATGATTCCCGGGGATGAGCGGTCGAAGGCGCGGATCCAGGAGATTCAGGAGATGGGGTTCACCGCGGCCAAAATCGATATCGACGACGCCACGGACCCGGCGCGGTTCGACCGCGTGAACTGGACCGCGTCGAACGGCGAGATCGATCACATGGTGGCGAAGGTGGCGTTCACGCGGGAGCTGTATCCGAAGAATTTTTCGCTGGCGGTGGACATGCACGCGCGGTACGACGCGACCACGGGAAAGCGGGTGGCGAAGGAAGTGGAGCCGTTCAAGCTGATGTGGCTCGAGGAGCCGGTGCCGGCCGAGAACATCGACGCCATGCGCGACGTGCGCGCCTCGACCAGCACGCCGATCTGCTGCGGCGAGAACGTGTACATGCGGTGGGGCTTCCGCGAGATTCTGGAGAAACGGGCGGCGGACATCATCATGCCCGATTTCCAGAAATGCGGGGGGCTGCTCGAGGCGCGCAAGATCGCCGATATGGCGCACACGTATTACGTGCCGGTGGCGCCGCACGCGGTGACTTCGCCGGTCGGGATGATGGCGACCGCGCACGTGTGCGCCGCGATTCCGAATTTCCTGGTGCAGGAGTTCCACTGGATCGATTCGCTGGACCTCTGGCGGAACTGGGTCAAGGAAGGCGAAATCATTCAGAAGGGCTACATCACGCCGCCGGAGCGTCCCGGACTCGGCGTCGAGATGAACGACGACGGCGCGCGCAAGGCGCAGGTGCCGGGCACGCCGTGGTTCGAACCGGCGGGGAGGGGATAGCGATGCGGATACTCTGTCTTGCGGTGTTGTGCGCGGTTCCGGCGCTGGCGCAGCCGGGGGTGCTGACCAGGGAACTGCTGATTCAGTACACGCCGGATTGGAAGGGCGAACGCTTCGCCGACGGACGCCCGAAGGTGCCGGACGGAATCCTGAAGCGCATGAAGAGCGTGACGCTGGAAGAGGCGTGGGCGCAGTTGCGCACGTCGGGGTTCAACCACGAGTACGAGGACGGCTGGTATAGCATTCATCCGGACAAGGTGCTGGTGGGGCGCGCGCTCACGGCGCAGTGGCTGCCCGGACGCCCGGATATCGAGAAGGTCATCGAGGAACAAGGCAAGAAGGACGGGCGCATCGGGGGCACCAACGCGTGGCCGGTGGACATGCTGCAGCCCGGCGACGTCTACGTGTGCGACCACTTCGGGTTGAAGCAGGACGGGCCGTCGATCGGCGATAACGTGGGCAACGCGATTTACGCGCGCAGCCATAATGGGATCGTGTACGACGGCGCGGTGCGCGACATCAACGGCTTGAACGAGCTCGATGATTTCGTCTCGTTCGTGCGGTCGTACGATCCGTCGCACCATTTCGGCATGCTGGCCACTGGGGCGCGGCTGAATTCCACGATGATCGGGATCAACGTTCCGGTCCGGATCGGGAAGGCCACGGTGATGCCGGGCGATGTGGTGTTGGGGCGGAACGGCGGCGTGCTGTTCATCCCGCCGCAGATCGCCGAACGCGTGGTGGAGTACTCGGAGATCACGCACCTGCGGGACCTGTTCGGGCACCAGCGGCTGCGCGAAGGCAAGTACACGGCGGGGCAGATCGATGCGGCGTGGAGCGCGCCGATCGAAGCCGATTTCACCGCCTGGCTCAGAGAGAATATGGAGAAGCTGCCGGTCGAGAAAGAGCAGGTGGAGGAGATCCTGAAGCGCCGGCAGAAATAGGGACTATTTTCGAAACCGAATTTATGAACAGCCGTTATCTATTTCTATCCACGGCCCTGCTGGCGAGCGCGCTGGGCACGGCGGGCCTGCACGCGCAGTCCGCGGCGGCCCTCACGGTCCACGTGAAAGAGGCCAAGTCGCCGGTCAGCCCGACGTTGTACGGGCTGATGACCGAGGAGATCAATTACTCGTACGACGGCGGCCTGTACGCGGAACTGGTCCGCAACCGGACGTTCCGTTCCGACTGGATGGGGATCCTCAACTGGAATTTGATCGAGAAAGGGTCGTCGCTGGCGAAGGTGACAGTGGATAACAGCGACGGTCCATCGGCGGCGATCGCGCGCAGCGCGAAGCTCGAAGTCACGCGGGCGGACGCGGCCAACCCGGCGGGACTGCTGAACGAAGGCTACTGGGGCATCGCGGTGCGGCCGAACACGCGGTACAAGGGCTCGTTCTTCGCCAAGGGAGAGACCGCGGATGCGCTGGCGGTGAAGGTCGCGCTGGTGGCCGATGAATCCGGGAAGGTGCTGGCGAGCGCGACGGTCACCGTCGGCGGGGCGGCGTGGAAGCAATACTCGTTCGAGATGCGCTCGGGCGAGACGGTGGCGGCGGCGGAGAACCACCTGGAGGTGACGATCGACCGGCCGGCCGTTTTGCGGCTGCAACTGGTCTCGCTCTTTCCGCCCACGTATCGCGACCGCGCCAATGGCAATCGCGCGGACATCATGGAGAAACTGGCGGCGATGCATCCGGCGTTTCTGCGATTTCCGGGCGGGAACTACCTGGAGGGCGGACGGCTGGAGACGCGGTTCGACTGGAAGAAGATGATCGGCCCGCTGGTGGACCGGCCGACGCATCCGACGACGTGGAGCTACCATTCGAGCGACGGGATGGGTCTGCTGGAGTTTCTGGAGTGGTGCGAAGACCTCCACATGCGGCCCGTGCTGGGGGTATTCGCAGGCTACACGCTGGACGGGCGCGCGGTGAAGCCGGGCGCGGACCTCGAACCGTACGTGCAGGACGCGATGGACGAGATCGAATACGTGACCGGCGGCGCGGACACGAAGTGGGGGGCGGTGCGCGCGCGCGACGGACATCCGGCGCCGTTCGCACTCCCGTATGTGGAAGTGGGGAACGAAGACAACTTCGACCGCGCCAAGACCTACGATGCCCGTTACGCGCAGTTCTACAAGGCGATCAAGGCGAAGCACCCGGCGATCCAGGTGATCGCCACGATGCCGGTGACCGGGATCGCGCCGGACGTAGTGGACGACCACTACTACAAGCACATGCAGGGCATGTTCGAGGAGGCGAAGCATTACGACGCCACGGATCGCAAGGGGCCGAAGATTTTCGTCGGGGAATGGGCGACGCGCGAGGGCTCGCCGACTCCGAATTTCGGCGCGGCGCTGGGCGATGCGGCGTTTCTGACGGGCCTCGAGCGGAACAGCGACGTGGTGGTGATGGCGTCGTACGCGCCGCTGTTCGTGAACGTGAATCCGGGCGGTATGCAGTGGAGCTCCGACCTGATCGGGTACGACGCGCTGACGAGTTACGGCTCGCCGAGTTATTACGCGCAGGTGATGTTTGCGTCGTGCCTGGGCGACCACACGCTGCAAACGTCCTTGACCGGCGCGGGGGACCGGTTCTTCTACTCGGCCACGGCTGCGGCGGGCAAGGTGTGCCTGAAACTGGTGAACGCCTCGTCGGCGGCGCAGGCGCTGGAGATCACGCTGCCGGGACTCGCGGCGGGGGCGCATACGGCGCGGGCCACGACGCTACATGCCAACAGCACGTGGGCGACGAACACGATCGGCGCTCCGCGGCGGATCGTGCCGGTACACTCGACGGTCAGCTTCAGCGGCGGCCGCATCGCGATGACGGCTCCGGGGTACTCGATTCAATTGGTGGAGGTGGACCTGAAGTGACGAAACTGCTGCTCGGCTTGGGGCTGGCGCTGGGCGCGGCGGCTCAGGTACAGACCATCGTGCCGCCGGTTGTGCCCGGCGCCAAACCGGTGACGGTGGAGCGGATCCGGATTCACGGGACCGCGCTCGAGGGCAACCTGGAAGGCGACGCCGTGGACCGCGACGTCCTGGTGTTTCTGCCACCCGGCTACAGCCAGGAGAAGAACCGCCGCTACCCGGTGGTCTACGCGCTGCACGGATACTCGATCGGCGCGGAGCAATGGTCGCGGGAGATTCACGTGCCGCAGACGATCGAGGGCGCGTTCGCGCAGGGCGCGCGGGAGATGATCGTGGTGCTGCCCGATTCCAAGACGGTGCACAACGGGTCCATGTACTCGAGTTCGGTGACGACCGGGGATTTCGAGCGGTTCATCGCGCACGACGTGGTCGCGTACATCGACGCGCATTACCGCACGCTTGCGGGGCGCGCCAGCCGCGGGCTGGTGGGGCACTCGATGGGCGGGTACGGCGCGAGCCGCATCGGCATGAAGCACGCGGACGTGTTCGGGAGCCTGTACATCATGAGCCCGTGCTGCATGGCGGCGCGGCAGGCGGGTCCGGTGAACGCGGAGGCCGAGGCGGCGCTGGCAGCGGTGAAGACGGAGGCTGATTCGGCCAAGCTGCCGTTTGCGCTGCGCGCGCAACTTGCCTCGGCGGCGGCATGGTCGCCGAACCCGAAGAATCCGCCGCTGTATCTGGACCTGCCGGTCCAGGGCGGGGTGGTGCAGCCGGAGGTGCTGGCGAAGTGGGCGGCGAACGCGCCGCTGGCGTTTGTGGATCAGTACATCGGGAACCTGCGGCAGTACCGCGCGATTGCGATGGACGTGGGCGACCAGGACGGCTTGCGGGCGGGCGCGGCGCGGCTGCACGAGATCCTGGACAGCTACGGGATCGCGAACGGTTTCGAGGTGTACCCGGGGACGCACACGAGCGCGGTGGCCGACCGCTTCCAGAACCACGTGCTGCCGTTCTTCAGCCAGCACCTGTGCGCGGCGGCGGACTGCCGGTGAGTCCCGATTTCGGGCGGTTTACATTGAGGACTTCCGGCACAAGGCTCCCGATGTGATGCGCCGCACGCACGCCCTTGGCCCAGGGGGGCGGATCGTCGGGAGAGGCGTCGATCCCCCCTACTCCGGCCAATACCCCTGCCGCGTCCGGATCACCGCCCCCTCCGCCCCCTCCACCGAGATCCGGATCGGCCGCCACCCCGCGCCCGCCCCCTCCGGCAGCTTCCACGACAACATGTACGTGTGATCCAGATTCCGGGTAATCTCCTCGAATACCTTCCCCATCTTCTCCGCCTTCTGCACCCGGAACGACAACCCGCCCGTATCCGACGCCAACTCCTCCAGCACCTTCATCAGTTGCGGCTGCTTCAGCGCCGCCCCTTCCGCGATCACGTACAGCGGCACTCCGTCCCGCCGCGCCCGCCGCGCCGCCGAAACCGCCGAGAGCGAACTCGCATTGTCGTCCCCATCCGTAAACACCACCAGCGCCTTCTTCCCCTTCCGCTGCTCCAGGTCCGCCGATACCTTCGACACCGAATCGAACAGCGCCGTCTCTCCCCCCGATACCGTCCGCATCACCGCCTGCTTGGCCAGCTTGCGGTCCGTCGTGAATCCCTGGCTCATCCGCAGCCTCGTGTTGAACGTGTACACCGCGACCGCGGCCCCTTCCGGCAAGTCGTCGATGAACCGCGCGACCGACGTCTTCAGCGCCGGCAGCGACTCCTGCATGCTCCCCGTCGCGTCCAACAGCAGCGCGCACCCCAGCGGATCGTTCACCCCCTCGAACGCCGCCAGCGCCGCCGGCTTCCCCGCATCCAGCACCTGGAACCGCTCCTTCCCCAGGTTCGGCATCGGATTCCCATGCCGGTCGAAGACGCTCGCGTATGCCTCCACCAGCCGCGTCTCCACCCGGAACGTCAGCGCCTCCGGCTGCGCCGCCCCGATCCCGGCCGCCGCCACCACCAAACCCAATACCCGCTTCATCGGCTTCCCCCCGCCTCCTGTAACCGGCTTCCGTCAAACCCCGCGTACGCGTCGATCACCGTCGCCCAATCCCGGAAGTCCGCCATCTGCACGTCTCCCATCACACTCCGCACCGCCGATTCCGCCACCGCCGGCAGTCCCTCCGCCGCCCATCCCTGGCGCGCGAACAAATACGCCAGGTACAACTTGAATTCCCCCACCCGTTCCGCCAGGTACTCCGGAAACATCTCCGCCGCCGCATCCTCGTAAGGCGGCAACTCCAGCAGCACCGGCGCCGGATACCGCCGCAGCAGCGGCAGCGCCGGTCCCAGCGCATCCTCGCCCTCCAATGCCTCCCCGCCCGCCCGGTACTCCCGGATCGCCGGCGTCTCCTTCCCCATCTTCGGCGCGTCCTCCCGCACCCGCCCCGCCAGAAAGTACAGGTCCGACAGACTCACCGACCCCCACACCGCGTCCCAGTCCCTCCGCTGCAAACCCAGCAGCAGCCGCGCCCGCCGGTTCAAACTCAGCAGCCCGTAGCTTGCCGTCTCCACCGCCTGATACGCCGCCGCATCGTCCGCCCCGGCCACTACCCAGTCCTGCGCCGCGTGGATCCGCGCCGCCACCCCGCGCAGCGTCTTCGCCGTAAGCCCCCGCCAGTTCGTCGTCCGTATGCTCCCCAGCAACGCCGCCGCCACATACTGCGCGTTGCCCTCCGCCCCCCGCAGC
>JBBIQR010000170.1:0-10457 GCA_037442245.1 Candidatus Solibacter sp.
CCGTCTTCCAATCCGTGCCGGCGTAGATCTCCCGCAGCAGCGCGGCCATCCGCGCGGTCGAGGGCGCGCGCGGCAGCGTCCCTTGCGCCGCCAACCCTGCCGCCAGCAGGGCCGCCGGCAGGCACGCGGCGGCCATCCCGCGCCGCATTACTCGCCCACCGCCACCCGATACTCGCTGGCGTCGAGCCGCTCCAGCAGCGCCCGCGCCGGTTGGAACATATAGTTGAGGATCAGCCCGCCGGCCAGCACCCCGGCGAAGATCGTCGCCAAAACGAAGCCGTAACGCGGATGTCCGAACAGGTCGCTCACCACCCCCATCGCCAGCGGACCCGCCGCCGCTCCGGCGCACGTAAAGAACAGGATCACTCCTGCGGCCGCGCCATGTCCCGATTTCGGGAAGCAACTGATGCCCTTGGAATTCAGCGTCGGATACATCACCGACATGAACAGCCCCGAGAGCGGCAGCACCACCACCGCCGCCTCCACGCCGAACGTCACCGCCGCCGTGAAGCAGGCGAAGATCAGCCCGCCGAATACGGCCAAGACCGCCGACCAGTCGTAGCGCGCGATCACCCACGCGCCCAGAAAGCGTCCGCCCGCCCGCAGCACGAAAAAGATCGAGATCGCATACGCCGCCATGAAGCCGAACCGCCCGTGATAGCCGCGCAGCAGCGTCGGCATCCAGACGTAGATCGCGCACTCCACCGAAACATAAAGGAACGCGCCCACCGAAAAGGCCAGCGCGAAGGGGTCCCGCATCATCGCCGCGGTGCGTCCCAGACCCGCCGCCTGCTCCGCCGCCTTGCGGGTCTCGGGGAATCGCGCCAGCGAGGTCACCGCGATCAGAACCACGCAAATCGATCCGGCGATCACGTACAGCCATTTCCAGGAGACGCCGCTCTCCAGCAGCCGCGCCACCACCGCCGGCCCGATGATCGCGCCGACTCCGAAGAAGCCCTCCACCATGTTCATCGTCGACGTGTGCTCGGCGGTCGAGCGCGAAATATCTCCGATCAGCGCCAGCGCGCCGGTCTTGAAGACCCCGATGGCCACGCCCGACACCGTCAACAGCCCGACGAAGAAGACGAAGGCGTTGCCCACCGAAAACAGAAACGAGTTGAGCGCGAACAGCACCAGCCCGAGCAACACCGTCCGCCGCCGCCCCAATCGGTCCGCCAGAAATCCGAGCAGGACGCCCGCCAGGCCGATCGCCGTCATCGGCGCGTAGTGAAAAGCGCCGGCTTCCGTCATGCTCAGCTTGAATTCCTCGATGATCCGCGGAATCACGACCCCTACCGAGTCTGTGGTCATCGCAAACATGGTGAACATCAGGAACGTCAGCCAGCGGATCGCGGCGAACGCATCGCGTTTCATTCGGCCTCCACGCGGAGTTCGCGCGCGCCCTCGGGCGAGGAGTACGCGATCGCCGCCCGCGGCGCGGCGAAATCCACCTCCAACCGCGCCCAATCGGCCCCGTGACGCCACGTCACCAGCAGTTCGCTCTCGCCCGCGCCCCCGATTTCAGGCGCGCCGCCAAACGCCGGGTGCGCGTTGCGAAAGCGGATCAGCTCGATCAGCCGCCGCACCACCGGACGCACCAGGTGCGCCGCAACCTCCGCCGCCGTGTAGTAATGGCGGTTGATGTCCCGGCCCACCCTGGTACGCGCCAGCAGATCCATATCGTTCCCGCCGGCCAGCAGTCCCACGTAGTAGACCTGCGGTACGCCGGGCGCGAAAAACTGTACCGCGCGCGCGATCAGGTACTCGGTTTCCCGGCCGCCCAGCGCGTCGAAGAACGTACAGTTCACCTGATACAGATCCAGGTTGCTGGCCGCCGCGCCGGTGGCCTGCCGGCTCGTTCCCCCGCTGCGCCGGTGGATCGTCTCCACCAGCCTGTCGATCTCCTCCGGCGGCAACAAGCCCGGTCTCCCCGCGCGGTCCGGACCCACGTCGATCACCCCGATGCCGTCGTGCGTATCCAGCACCGTCACCGCGTTGCGCGGGCTGATCGCCAGCCACTGCCGCAGGTAGCGCCCGGTGCCCTCGAAGAGGGCGTGCAGCACCAGCGGCGGCAGCGCGAAGTCGTATACCCGGTCCACGCGCGCGGCGATTTCGATCTGCTCCAGGTAGTGGCTATGGATCTCCACCAGGACCTCCATCCCCATGCGTCGCGCCCGCGCCGCGAACTCCCCGATGAATTCGTAGGTCTCCGGGATCATGAAACATCGCGTGCCCGCCTTCTTCACCGCGTACCCGGCGGCGTCCAGCCGGATCGCCGTGATCCCTGCGGCGTGGAACTCGCGCAGGATCGAGTCGAAATACGCGCGGCTCTCCGCACGGTCCACGTGGATGTCGAGTTGTTCGGGCGTGAACGTGGTCCAGAAAAGACGGCGCTCCCCGTTGCGCAGCCCCACCGAAGTGAACGGCAACCCCGGACGCGGCCGGTAGATGGCGAGCAGGTCGGCTTCGCGCGCTCCCTCCGGAAACACATCGGCGAGTGTGAGGAACATGCGCGCCCAGGGCGAGTCCGTCCCGCGCGCGACTACATCCAGGAACTGCGGGGAGCGGCTCGATACGTGGTTCACAATCAGATCCGCCATCAATTCCACCCGCGACCCCAGATCCGCCACATCCCGCCAGCAGCCCAGGCGTTCGTCCGGACGGGTGTGGTCAATCGGGTCGAATCCCGCGTCGGCGCCGTCAATCGGATGAAAGAACGGTAGCAGGTGAATCCCGCCGAAGACGTCCCGCAGTGGACCGGCGATCAAGGCGTGGAGGCCCCGGAAGGTCCCCGCGAGACGGTCGGCGTAGGTGATCAACTGTACGTGGTTTCTCACACTCGCCGGATTATATCATCAACTTTCAAAAATCAGTACGGACAATTTTAATCTTTTAGACTAGTCCAATTCAGGCATATTGACAGGCTTAATTAATGGAGAGCACGCTGGAGGCCGGAGCCATTCCGCTCGAAAATGCCGGCCAGGAACCACTGGCGGGTTGACAACCATCGGTGTGACAATTGAGACACGGTGGGATCAGGCATGTACGGGTGCCCGGAGGATCTAGGGATGCCGCCCGAATCGGACGCCGAGGTCCGGGCAGCGCTCGCCAACCTGGCCGAGCGCGAAATCGCCGCACGTTCCGTCTCGGGCGCCCTGGTTTACTTTATCGTCGCGGTAGTACTCGCCGTTTCCACCCCCTATTACACGGAGCACCCCGCCCTCCTCCTCTCCCTGGCCGGCGTCACTTTGGCGTTAGGAACGATACGGATCCTCGCGGCGCGTCATGTGCGGCGCCATGGGCAAGCGCCGTCCCGCCGGGCCGGCATCCTGTTATTCGCCAGCATCGGCGTCGTTTTCGCCGTGTGGGGACTTTTTTGCGGCTGGTCGGTGCACCTCTACGCCGGGCAATGGACGTCCATGTTTCTGCTGCTGGCGACGGCATCGCTTGCCGGAGGCGCGACCGCCTCCCTGGCGCCGAGTCTGCCGCTGGCCTACGTGTGCCTGACCATGCTGGTCGCGCCCGTCATCATATCGGCCGCCACTCTCGGCGATGCCCGGCATTGGGCGCTTGCGGGGCTGGCGTTGGTCTACTTGCTTTTCCTGCTCTCGCAGGCACGGAATAACTGGCGGGCATTCTGGGTCGCCAGCGTTGCCGCGGAGCGGGAAAAGATCCGCGGATCGGCCGAGCGGTTGCGCGCCGAGCGCGAACGCGCCAGCCTCGCCGTCGCCATCCAGCAGACCGCGGAGTCGATCCTCATCACCGACCTGTATGGCGAGATTCAGTACTGCAATCCCGCCTTCGAGCGCACCTCCGGCTACGGTCACGCCGAGGTCATCGGGCGCAACCCGCGTCTGCTGAAATCCGGCCAACAGGGCCCGGAGGTCTATGCGGATCTGTGGAAGACCATCACTGGCGGCGAGGTGTGGTCCGGCCGGCTCACGAACCGGAGAAAGGATGGTTCGCTGTGCGAGACCGACGCCACCATCTCCCCGATCCGCGACCCCTCCGGAAAGCTTACCGGTTTCGTTTCCGCCAGCCGCGATATCACCACGCAGGTGAGTCTCGAAAACCAGTTGAAGCAGGCGCAGAAGCTGGAAAGCATCGGGCGTCTCGCCGGCGGTGTGGCTCACGACTTCAATAACCTGCTCACGGTAATCAACGGCTACAGCGAAATGGCCGCGGCCCGTCTGCCGGAAGGCGATGGCTTGCGCGACTTGCTCAACCAGATCCGCAAAGCCGGAGACCGCGCCGCCGCGCTCACCCGCCAACTCCTGGCATTTAGCCGCAAACAGGTGATCGAACCGCGGCGGGTCAATTTGAACGAACTCATCGTCGAGTCGGCCGTCATGTTTCGCCGCATCGTGCGCGAAGACATCGAGATCGCCACCGATCTACATCCCGGCGCCGGCGACATCCTGGCCGATCCCGGCCAATTGCATCAGATCCTGATGAACCTGGTGGTCAACGCGCGCGACGCCATGCCCTCCGGCGGCTCCCTCACGCTGCGCAGCGCGCGCGCCGATCTGGCCCCGGCCGATGCCGCCGCCCTGCCCGGCATCGCCCCCGGTTCCTTCGCCCTGATTGAAGTCGCCGACACCGGCGTGGGCATGACCGACGAGGTGCAGCAGAAGGCATTCGACCCGTTCTTCACGACCAAGCCCGAGGGCAAGGGCACCGGCCTGGGTCTCTCCACCGTCTACGGCATCGTCCGGCAGGCGGGTGGCTGGATTCAGGTCGAGAGCCAGCCGGGCGCCGGTTCCACCTTCCGCATCGGTTTCCCCGCGCTGCCTCCACCCGATGCCCGGCCCGGCGAAATCCCGCACCTCACCGGGCAGTCCGCGGGAAATGAAACCATCCTCGTGGTGGAGGATCAGGAGGACCTGCGCCGCCTGGTTGTCGCCCTCCTCGAACGCTTCCACTATCACACCCTTGAGGCGAGTTCCGCGGACGCCGCCGTGCGCCTCGCCGAACGCCACGAAGGGCCTATCCACCTGATGCTCACCGACGTGATCATGCCGGGCATGACCGGCAGACAGGCCGCGGACCGCCTGCGCCCGGTGCGCCCGGACATGCGGGTCCTCTTCATGTCCGGCTACTCCGATGAGATCATTTCGCGGGAAGGAGTGCTCGATCCCGGCATCGACTTTCTCGCCAAGCCGTTCACCGCCGAGGCCCTGGCACGCAAGATCCGCGCCGTCCTCGCCAGACAGGCTCCCGGCATCGCGCGCGATTCCTAGCCGGGGACCTTCACTCTCCGCCCCGCCAGCGGCCGCGCACCTGCTCCACGAAGTCCTCGGGACGGCTCACCTCCAGGAGCACCGGAGCCGCGTCCCCTTTCGGCGGGAACAGAACCAGACGCCTCCGCCCGGCCTGGTATAGCCGCACCTTCTGGCCGTTGACCGTCCGGAACCAGCCGGAGCGGTAGTGCGCATTCGCAAACCCGTCCGTCCGCACCGTGGGCCGCCATGCCGTATCCACGTCGAGATCGACCACCCGGATGCGGGCTACGTCCACGGCTGCCGCGTCGATGCTTACCGGGTAGAAGCGGTCGTGGATGGTAAGTCCCCGCGCGGTCAGATCGAGCTTCGGCGGTCCCGGGGAGTAAGTGATGGCCAGGCTTGCCAACACCGCCGCGGCAAGTACCACCCCGCCACCGATCCATAGGACCGCCGGGCGGCGGGAGCCGCGCCTTTTCCCCCGTCCCGGGAACGCCTCATCCGGAAGCGGCGCTCCACCCGCAAGCGGGACCGCTGCCAGGAAGCCCTCCACGTCATCCGGGCTGAACACCACGGTTCCACCGCTCGCGGCGACGGCCACGGCGTTCTTCCGGTCCGTCACGTACCACCAGCACCGGCCCAGACGGGAGGTTTGAAACAGTCCGTAGTAGCCGAACATGCCGCCGCTTCCCCAGAGCCGGACCGCGCCTCGCAAGTCGCCCGCGTCCACGCGTCCCGCCGCGCGCACGCCCGCCAGCGGAAGGCGCTTGTTTCCAATGAGCCGGCGGACAACGATCGCCTCCGCCGTGACCTCATATCCGCGAGGTGAAAACGCGTACGTCAGCCCCACAATCAGGATCGCCGCAACACGGAACACAATATGCGGAGCCAGGACGGCGACGGCGAGCAACACGCCGCAACCGGCCGCCGACACGATCTTCGTCGTGCGGTCGTAAGGAGCGGCGAACTTGCGGGAAGATGTGGCCATGGTTCTCCTGCTCCGGTGTAGCGGCCCCGCCCGCATCCGCCCCGCCGGCACGCCGCCCAGGGATCTTACTGCTTGACCAGTTCGACGCGGCGGTTGGCCGCCCGCCCGTCTTCCTTATCGTTGGACGCCACCGGCGAGTAGGGCCCGCAACCGAAAGACGACAACCGCGCCGCCGGAACTTTGTACTGCGAAATCAGCACCTGGATCACCGCTTCCGCGCGCCGCTTCGATAAGTCCAGATTCGCCGCCACAAGCCCCACGTTGTCCGTGTGACCTACCACGAACAACTTCAGGCTGGGATCCTGTTGCAGCAGCTTCGCAACCTCATCGAGCGCCGCCTTCGATTCCGGCTTAACCTCCGCCTTCCCGGTATCGAACAGGATGCCGTTCACCACCGTGTGGCCGGTGCTCTTCAGTCCGTTGCCGAGGTCGGACGCATTGGCTACCACGTCCTGGGACAACGCCGTTTCCGTGACGATCGTCTCCTCAATCGAGCCGTTGCCGGAGATTTCGATCTGTATCCACGTCTTGCCCATCTGTCCCGTAAAGTCGCCGTAATCGCCCGAGTCGTAGACCAGCTTATAGCCGGCCCGCCGCAGCGCGGTATTCAGATTGCGAACCACCTGCGCTTTGCTCGCGGTCTTAGGAAAATTATAAGTAATCTGGTGAAACTCGCCCTCCACCGCTTGCGACTTACTGCCGTTCAACGTGAAGGTGAACTTATCGTCCGGGGAGTCCCTGCACGAAGTAATCACGCTGCCGGGAAATCGCGAAATCAGCGGGGAGTCCTTGCATCCCTCAGCATCCTGCGCGGTTCCAACCTGTGCGGCGCACGAGAAAGCCAGAAGTAACATCGTCAGCCTGTTCATGATCTCCTCCCAAAGGTGATGCCGAACCCGAAGTATATCCCACTTCACGCCTCCGGCCGGATTGGGACTCTGGCGCGCTCCGGACGCTGCTGCGGCTCAGCCGGCAGTCGCAGGTGCGGCGTTTCCGCGGCCGGCTTCAGTGGCAGGGCGACCGGGACGCGATGAGGAGTGACCGTTGATCCTGGTCGGCTCCAGCGTCTGGATCGACTACTTCGCCGGCGCTGCCACGCCGCAAGCCGAAAAACTCGACCGCCTGCTCGGGCGCGAGCCTCTTGCCATCGGCGATTTGATTCTGGTCGAAGTCCTCCAGGGATTCAATCGGGACAGCGACTTCAACAAGGTTCGGCGACTCCTCACCTCGTTCCCCATCATTCGGATCGGCGGACCTGAAGTAGCCGTCGCCGCAGCACGGAATTTCCGCTACCTGCGGAAACGCGGCGTTGCGGTTCGCAAGACGATCGACACGATGATCGCGACCCGGTGTATCGAAAGCGGCCACGCTCTCCTGCACAGCGACCGCGATTTCAATCCCTTCGTCGAACGCCTCGGGTTGCGCGTCGTCTAACCGAACGGTGGAACGGACCCGCCTCGCGGGCAGGCGTGATGGCGCTGGTCATCGCCTGCTTGTTTGTCGGACAATGACGAACGAGGAGCGGCGCGCACCGCGGCCAGGAACACGATGAAAGCCGTCACCTATCACGCGTACGGTGGACCCGGGGTGTTGCAACTGGGAGCGGCCCCCGAGCCTTCGCCCACAGCCAACCAGGTGCTGGTGCGAGTCCGGGCGGCGGCCCTGAACCCCTACGACTTGCACTTCGTCTACGGAACGCCCTACGTTCTGCGCCTGAGCGCCGGCCTGCGCAAACCGAAGTTCACCGGCATCGGCGTGGATTTCTCCGGCGTCGTCGAGAGCGTGGGCACGAACGTCACCGCGTTCCAGCCTGGCGACGCGGTCTTCGGCGGCTGCCATGGCGCGCTCGCCGGGTACCTGGCCGTCAACGAGCAGAACCTGGTGAAGAAACCGGACAACATCAGCTTCGAGCAGGCCGGCGCGGTGAACATTGCTGCAAAGACGGCCCTGCAGGCGCTGCGCGATGCGGGAAAACTCGTTCCCGGCCAGAAGGTGCTGATCAACGGAGCTTCGGGCGGCGTCGGCACCTTCGCGGTGCAGATCGCCAGACACCTCGGCGGCGAAGTCACCGGGGTATGCAGCGCCCGCAACACCGCGCTGGTGCGCTCGCTGGGCGCCGCCCACACCATCGACTACACCCGGCAGGACTACACGCAGAGCGGCGCCCGCTACGACCTGATCGTCGACAACGTCGGGAATCACTCGCTCCCGGCGAACCGCCGCGTGCTCACGCCGCACGGCCGCTACGTAATGGTCGGCGCGCCGAAGGGCAAATGGGTCAAGCCCCTCGGCCGCGTGATCGCGGCAATCGTGTATTCGAAGTTCGTTCACCAGGAACTCGGGATGATGATGACCCGCGCCGGCAAAGACGACCTCGCCTTGTTGGCCGAACTGATGCAGCAAGGAAAGGTGACGCCGGTGATCGACAAGACCTACAAACTGAACGAAGCCGCCGAGGCGATGCGTCACCTGGAATCCGGCCGCGCGCGGGGAAAGATCGTGATCCGGTTGGAGTAGTCCCTACGACCCGGCAGCCCAGCCAGACGACCGTCGAAAGACGCGGAACGTTGAGGGCTGATCCGGCCATCACGCGAACTCATGCCCTATCATGGACGTATGGCTGATGAGCTGGTGTTTGAGGTGGTCCAGGAATCCGATTCCGGGTACTGCGCCGAATGCCTCACGGAGGGCATATTCACCGAAGGGGACACGTGGGACGACCTGCGCAAGAACGTCCCGGAGGCGACCTCTGCGTTCTTCTTTGATCGACCCCGGCCTGAGCGAATTCGCCTCCACCTCGTGCGCGACGAAATCGTCCTGTTGGCATGAAGATTCCTCCAGACCACCATCCCCTCAGGCTCGGAACGTTCACTTCGATCCTTCGCGCCGTTACCCGGCATAAGGGTGTCCAGCGGGACGCGATCATCGCTGACCTTTAGACCATGCGGGTCACAAGGCGACCTATCGTTCCTAATGTGCCGGGAAAGCCCCCTTCGCGCGAGCATCGTTTCGTGCCTTTACAGTTGGCGTACGCCAGCGCCCGCCCTGTCGCGTCTTCAACTATTTTAGTAGTCTCTCTCGGTCCACCTTGTGCCGCATGTCTACAGGGTTCCAAGCACATAGCTGCGTTGCTGCCGGGAGAACTCGGCCCCGCCGAAGATTAAGCCACTGGCATGAACGGAGTCAGGATTCCATGCACTGGGATGTAGTCGAAGTCAAGCCCGAACCTCACTACCGCCTCTTTGTCCGATTCAGGGACGGGGTCGCGGGACACGTGCAGCTACGGCCGGAAGACCTGACCGGCGCCTTGGCCCCGCTGCGGGATGAGCAGTTCTTCGCGCAGGTCTTTATTGATTACGGCGCGGTTGCGTGGCCCGGCGAGATCGATCTGGCGCCCGACGCCATGTATGCTCGAATCGCGCGCCAACACGCCGGACACCGACGCGCTGGCTGAACCGATGGCGACTTCTCGTTCCTAATCCGCCCGGTTCTGCCGGCCCGATCCAGCCGAAAGAGCGTGAGGCAACCGATCGTGGGTGGAGGACTGCTAGACTACATGTATGTTTGACCGGATCACGTTCGATCCCAGAATCATGGGCGGCCGCGCCTGCATCCGCGGGATGCGGATAACCGTGTCGCTAGTGGTCAATCTCGTGGCGAACGGGATGTCTGCGGAGGAGATTATCCGCGAATATCCGGACCTTGGGCCCGAAGACATCCGGCAGTCCCTGCAATACGCCTCCGCGCTCGCGAACGAAGAAATCGGCTTCTTCAAGAGTCCTGCAGCGTGAGATTTTTGGCCGACATGGGCGTCTCGATGACGACGGTGGAGGCGTTGCGCGCGGCCAATCACGATGCTATCCATCTTCGCGACGAAGGGCTCATACGGCTTCCCGATCCTGACATCGTGGCGAAGGCTTTAGCGGAGAGCCGAATCGTCCTCACATTCGACCTCGACTTCGGAGATATCCTGGCAATCGCGCGCAGCGAGGCGCCGAGCGTTGTGATCTTTCGGTTACGAAACCAAACGCCTGCAGCGGTCAACCCACGGCTCTTTCATGTCATCCACGACTGTGCGGAAGAACTCGCACGTGGAGCGCTCGTGATCGTCGAGGACGAAGGGTTCCGAATGCGTCGCCTGCCGATCCGACCCTGACGACCGGCGTCCCGAAGTGCACTTTTACCGAGGCGTCAGAAGGCGACTTGAACGAAGCCGCTGGCGCGGCGGCCGACCGACCATTCGTGGACGC
>JBBIQR010000171.1:0-10427 GCA_037442245.1 Candidatus Solibacter sp.
CACGATGGCGGCGCTGCTGCGCGGGCGTCCGCTGGTGGTGGCGCGGCGCGTAGCGTTCCCGGTGGGGTCGCGGTGGAAGTATGGGCGGGCGCGGCGCTACATTGCGGTATCGGAGTTCGTCAAGGGCGTGCTGATCGCCGGCGGAGTCCCCGCGGAGAAAATCAGCGTGGTGTACGATGGCGTGCCAGCCGTGGAGGCGGCGCGCGGCGGTGGAGTCCTGCGGTTGGAGAAAGGCAAGGCTCCGGCGGACCTGGAGCGCGCGCTGGCGGGCGCCGGTATCGTGGTCTACGTGACCGATTCCGAGGGCCTCGGCTCCGGCGCGCTGCTGGCGATGTCGGCCGGGATTCCCGTGGTGGCGAGCAACGTCGGAGGGTTGCGGGAAGTGATCGAGGACGGCGTGAGCGGATTTCTGGTCAACAGCGAGGATGAGATCGAGGCCGCGGTGCGGCGGCTGCGCGCGGACGCCGGACTGGCGCACAGCATCGGCGCGGCGGCGCGGCAGCGCGTGCGGGAGCGCTTCACGGTGGAGGGGATGGTGGAAGGGACGATCGCGGTTTACCGGGGGGTGCTCGGCTGATGGAAGCCTTCATCGCGCTGTTTTTCGGGCTGCTGATCGGCAGCTTTCTCAACGTGTGCATTCACCGGTGGCCGCGCAACCGCAGCGTGGTGCGGCCGCGCAGCCATTGCGTGCGATGCCGTAAGACGATCGCGTGGTACGACAACATCCCGATCGCAAGCTGGCTGATCCTGGGCGGACGCTGCCGGCATTGCAAGGCGCGGATTTCGTGGCGTTATCCGCTGGTCGAGGCGATGACGGGCGCGGCCTTCGGCTGGATCGTGTGGGCGCGCGGGATGACGCCGGCGGCGGGCAAGCTCTGCGTCTTCTCCGCGATGACGATCGCGTTGATCTTCTGCGATCTGGAAAAGCGGCTCCTGCCGGACGAGTTCACCCTGGGAGGCACACTGGTGGGACTAGGGTTTGCGCCGTTCGTGATGATGACGGACGTGATGGCGCACACCCTGCTGTGGCTGGCTGGAGTGGAATGGAGCCCGCGATGGGCGTCGCTCGCCGAATCCGTGCTGGGCGCGGCGGCTCCCGCGGCCGTGCTTTGGGGCGGCGGGTGGCTGTACCTCAAGATCCGCCACAAGGAAGGGCTGGGGTTGGGCGACGTCAAGCTGATCGCGATGGTGGGCAGTTTCCTGGGCGTGACCGGGGCACTGACCACGCTGGCCGGCGGATCGCTGGCGGGTAGTGTGATCGGCCTCGCGTACATCAAGCTGACCGGGAAGGACGCGGGCAGCTACGAATTGCCGTTCGGCACCTTCCTGGGCGCGGCGGCTCTGGCGGCGGCGTTGATCGAGGGAACGCGCGCGGGGTGGTAGGCGAGGTGCGCCCTCAAAATCGCGGCGTTACATTGGTGGACCTATGATTTTGCGCTTCACGGCCGGGGCCCTCCTGGTTTTCGCGGCGTATTCGCAGAGCCGACCGGCGTGGGACGGGTCTTTCCGTCCCGCACAGGCGGCGCGCGGGGCCGCGGTCTATCGCGAAAGCTGCGCCCGCTGCCACGGGCAGGATCTTACCGGCGGCGAAAACTCCCCCGCTCTGGCCGGCGCCGCATTTCTGGCGCGGTGGAGCGGGAAGAGTGCGGCCGACTTTCTGGAACGGACCCGGCGCACCATGCCCACCGACAACCCGGCCGGGTTGACCGCGGCGCAGTACGCCGACGTGGTGGCTCACGTCCTGGCGGTGAACGGGTTCCACCCTGGAGGTGCGGACACCGGCGGAACCGCGTCCGGCGGCACGGCGGAGTGGCGTTACTGGGGCGGGGACGCGGGGAGCCGCAAGTATTCGCCGCTCGGGCAGATCGGCGCCGGCAACGTCTCGCGCCTGCACATCGTCTGGACCTGGAAAGCGCAAAACTTCGGTAAGCAACCGGAGTTCAACTGGGAAGCCACGCCGCTGATGGCGGGGCGGCGCCTGTATGTCACCGCCGGCACCCGGCGCGACGCGGTGGCCATCGACGCGGTTACCGGCGAGACGCTGTGGATGTACCGGATCGACGAGGGTGCGCGCGGAGAAACGGTCGCGCGGCGCAACAATCGCGGGCTGGCGTACTGGAGCGATGGGAAAGACGAGCGGATTCTGCTGGTCTCGCCCGGCTTCCAACTGATCGAACTGGACGCGAAGACGGGGCGCCCGGTGGCGGGTTTCGGCAAGGACGGCGTGGTCGATCTGTGGGACGGCCTCGACCGCGACGACGTGAAGCCGGGGCAGATCGGGGCATCGTCGCCGGCGATCGTGGTGCGCGGCGTGGTGGTGGTGGGCCCCGCGCTCCAGGCGGGGATCGCTCCCAAATCCAAACGGAACGTGCCGGGGTACATACGCGGCTACGACGTGCGCACGGGCAAGCGGCTCTGGACCTTCCGCACGGTGCCGCATCCCGGCGATTTCGGCAACGATACGTGGAAGGACGGCTCGTGGGAATACACCGGGAACACCGGCGCCTGGGGACCGCTCAGCGGCGACGAGGAATTGGGGTACGTCTATGTGCCGGTCGAAACGCCGACCGGCGATTTCTACGGCGGCCACAGGCCGGGCAACAACCTCTTCGGCGAGTCGCTGGTCTGTCTGGACGCGCGCACCGGGCGCCGTGTCTGGCATTTCCAACTGGTGCATCACGGGCTTTGGGATTGGGATCCGCCGACGGCGCCCACCCTCCTCGACCTCACGGTGGACGGGCGGCGCATCCGGGCGGTAGCTCAGATCACCAAGCAGGCATGGGTGTACGTGTTCGACCGCGTGACCGGCAAGCCGGTGTGGCCGATCATGGAGAAGCCGGTGCCGCAATCGGACGTGCCCGGCGAGCATTCGTCGCCCACGCAGCCGTTTCCCTCCCGGCCGGCGGCGTTCGACCGGCAGGGTTTCGGCCCGGACGATCTGATCGACCTCACCCCGGAGTTGAAGGCGGAGGCGCTGGAGATCGCCGCGCACTACCGGTTGGGACCGATGTTCACGCCGCCTTCGGTGGCGGGCGCGAACGGCAAACTCGCCACCATCACGCTGCCCTCGCCCACCGGCGGCGCGAACTGGCAGGGCGGGGCGGCGGACCCCGAGACCGGGATGCTGTACGTGGCCAGCGTCACCTATGCCGCGCCGATCTCCCTGGCGCGCGACGCCTCCCGCACCGATATGGATTACTACGGGCAGTACAGCGTGAAGAACGTGGGTCCGCAGGGGCTGCCGCTGGTGAAGCCGCCATGGGGGAGGATCACCGCGATCGACCTCAACACGGGGGAGCACGTGTGGATGGTGCCCCACGGGAGCACGCCGGAATACGTGAAGCGGCATCCCGCGCTGCAGGGCGTGGACTTGAGCCACACGGGGAATCCGGAGCACGCTCCCATGCTGCTGACCAGGACGCTATTGTTCACCGCGGATGGCGGTGGGATGTACGCGGTGCCGCCGGGCGCGGGCGGGCCGATGCTGCGCGCGCTGGATAAGAAGACCGGCAGGACTCTGTTTGAGATGAGGCTGCCCGCCAACGTCACGGGGCTGCCGATGACGTACATGGTGGATGGAGTGCAGTATCTCGCGATGGCGATCGGGGCTCCGGGAGTGCCGGCGGAGTTGGTGGCGCTCTCCGTCCAGTGAGCGGCTCTCCCGGAAAAATTAGAGCAGGCTGACGAGATCGCTGAAAACGCCGTAGGCGGTCTGCTCCACCCCGGGGGTGACGCTGATCGTGCCGAAGGTGCCCATCAGGTCCGTGTCGAAGAGAATGAGGTTGCTGGTGCCGGGTGCGGCGGCGAGCAGGCTGGCGCGGTCGAGTACTTCGGCGCGGACGCGCAGGCTCGCGCCCGCCGCGGTGCGCCGTCCGCGGCTCACCAGCCGGACCGTCTTCCCCTGCCGCGCGATTTCGCGGACGCGCTGCGGAGTGAGGCGCGCGATGCCGCGGACGCTGACCGTCTGCGGCGTGGCGCGCGCATCGAGCAGGACGTTGGCCAGCGCCGCGGTCTTGGCGGCGGAATCCCAGCCTTCGATGTCGTAGGCGCCGCCGGCTTCCGTGATCCCCATGGCACGGGCGGCGGCGAGTCCTTCCTCGAAACTGCCGCCCTGCTCCATCACCTCGATCACAATCCTGGTCGTGGAGTTGAGGACGCCGGCGAATCCGAGGACCTTGACCGCGGGCATGGTGTGGCGCCAGAGGTTGAACACGGGAGCGCCATCCATCACGGTGGATTCGAAGCGGAAGCCGCATCCGGCGCGGCGCGCCTCTTCCGAAAGATCGGCGTAGGCGTGGGCGATCGGCCCTTTGTTGGCGGTCACGGCGTGCATGCCGCGCGCGAAGGCGGCCCGCAGGTGGGCGATGGCCGGCTCACCGGTCGAGGGGTTCAGGGTGGTGAGTTCGACGGCGCAATCGGCGCGCGCGGCGTCCAGGAAGGTTTCGATGGACGCCGCGGGCGGACCGAACTCCACCGCATCGGCGGCGCTCCAGGAGAGGCCGCCGGGGTCGATCGCGGTACCGTGCCGCAGAGTGTGGATGCCGGCGATACGGAACGGGTACTCGCGCCGCCTGCTCTTGAGCAGCCGGCCGAGGGCGCGGCCCACGTTGCCCCAGCCGATGATGGCCAGTTTCATCGAGTCCCGCCCCGCCCGCTCACTGCTGATGCGTATTGGTGATGCCCAGGTCGGTCAGGACTTTGGGCGTGGCTTCGTCCATCGCGAGCATGTTGTGGCAGGCGTTACAGTCCTGCGTAATGGTCTTGCCGTCCTGCGCCTTATGCGAGTCGTCGTGGCAGCGGAAGCAGCCGGGGAAGTCGTCGTGCCCGATGTTGATCGGGTACTTGCCCCAGGTCACCTTCATATCCGGAAAGATGTTGCGGTCCCAGACCGCGAGCACCTGCTTGCCGGCAGCGTTGATTTCCGCCTGGCGCGCGCTCCAGACTTGCGGGTAAGTGTCCTGGTAGTACCTGGCGAACGCGGCTGGAATCTTCTGCGCGGCTTCGTCGCGGCTCAGGTAGTTTCCTTTGAGGATCTCCACCGCTTTCTTCTTGACGAACGGCAGATTGGTGGGGATCAGCCCGTTGGCCATGGCTTTATCGATGCCGCGCTCCGGCAGGTCGTAGCTGTGGGCGGGACGGTTGTGGCAATCCATGCAATCCATCTCGCGGATGGGAGCGCCGCCGCCGTTGGGCTTGGCGTCGGCGGTCATGTAGACGGTCTTCTTGCCGTCGGCAGCGTTGTATTCGACCCATGGGATGTTCTGGCGCTGCTCGTCGGTGGCGGCGTAATTAATGTGGACGCCGGGCCCGAGGTGGGTGCCGTGGATGCCGATGCCGTGGTTGCCGCCGCCGATCTTCATCAGCAGGACGGTCTTGGTCAGGGTATTGGTTTCGTCGCCGGCGAACTTGTCGATGACCACTACCCGGTCCTCACCGTATTTCTGCGGCCAATGGCACGTCTCGCAGGTTTCCCGCGCGGGGCGCAAGTTGTGGACCGGCGTCGGGATGGGCCGCGGGTAGGTGTTGAACGCCACCGCGAAGACCTGTCCGAGGCCGCTCATCTTACTCTTCACGAACCAGCCGGCGCCGGGACCGATGTGGCACTTCACGCATTCCACACGCGAGTGCGGCGAGTTCTGGTAGGCGGTGTACTCCGGCTGCATCACGGTGTGACAGGTCTCCCCGCAGAACGTGACCGAATCCATATAGTTGACCGCGCCGTAGGAGAGTTGGCTGGCGATCACAATGTTGGCCAAGGTGGTGCCGCCGGCAAAATACAGCAGCCTGCGCAGTTCGCGGTTCTCCCAGGTGAGCGGGCCAACGGCGCGCAGTATGCCGGTGCGGCCCTCGCGGCGTTTCTTGAGCCAGATGCCCAGCGGAATCAGCGCCAGACCGGCAAAGAACGGACCCGGGATGGTGAGGAAGGCGAGGATTCCCAGATAGGGATTCTCGACCTCGCCGCGCAGCGTGATCGGTAGAAGGAACAGCCAAAATACCGTGGCGGTAGTGACAATGACCACTCCCGCGAGGCTGATCCAGTTATTCGAAAGATGGACAAACGGGGACAGCCAGCCCCGGCCCTTCGGGGCAGATGCGTTTGGTGTCATGTGTTTCTAGCGTCTAATCCCCCGCGGCTTTCGCCGGCGAAGGATGCTCCCTTGAGTGCTCTTCTTTTTTGACCGTGCGGCCGTTGAGGAATGCCGTGTTCAGCGGGTAGACGTCGGGGTCGAAGATGATGGAGTAGAAGTGCCAGACCACGATGGCAAGCGTGGCCAGGACGGCTTCGTAGAAGTGAATGCTGGTGGCGACGTCGAGCCAGAGCTTGGGCAGAAAACGCATCGCCAGATTGTTGGCCCACAACAGCGCGCCGCTGGCGATCATGACGATGGCTCCCCATACCACTGCCCAATATTCGGCCTTTTCGATGTAACTGTGCGGCGACCGGTACGGCAGGCGGTCCCCCAGTCCCAAATTGTATGCGAAGTTGGACATGGCTTCGCGGGGGTCGTCTGCGGTAGGCAGCATTTCCTTCCAATGCTCGCGCAATTTCCGGCTGGCAATCAGGCTGACCAGGTGGGTTACCGAGATGCCGATGAAGACGCCCGCCGCGATCCGGTGAATCACGCCGCGCAGCGGGGTCTTGCCTTCCAGCATCAGCAGCGGACGCGCCCACCACTGGTCCGGATACTTGAGCGCGAAGCCGGTCCAGACCAGGACCAGGAAGCTGATTGCGGTGATGGCGTGCTCCACGCGCTCGAAGGGCATCATCCGGACTTCTTCGTGGGCGGCGGGTTCGGCGATGCCCCGGCGCGCCCGGAAGCGGATGCGCACCAGTTTGCGGACCCAGTCACCGCCGTTGTGCAGCAGCATGAGCCCGATGGTCACCGGAATCACCAGCAGGTAGAACTGGCGCACCCAGCGCAGTGGCCCCGGCTCCTCCTGCGCCTCCAGCGGGACGTGCACTTCACTGATCGCAAAGCGCGTGCCGGCGCCGGGATGGCAGCGCCCGCAGGTGGCCGGCAGGTTCTTCGGATAGATGGTCGATTTCGGATCGCTCGACGGCAGAATGTTATGCACCCCGTGGCAACTGGCGCAGTTGGCCACGGTCTGCGATCCGGCTTTGGCCGCCAACCCGTGGAAGCTCTCGTCGAAGCTGACCAGCCGGTCGCTGGGCAGGCCGAATTTACGGGTGAGGCGGACGTTGCCGTGGCAACTGCCGCAGGTTTCGCGGATGTTGGCGTTGTTGACCGGACTGGCCAGGTTGGTGTGTTTCAGGATCTTGTGCTCGCCGTGGCAATCCGTGCACAGCGGCGCCTGGAGCACGCCGCGAGCCAGCGCCTGTCCGTGTACGCTGGCGCGGAACTGCTCGACCACATCCGCGTGGCACATCCCGCAGGTATCGAGCACCGAGGTGCGGAAGGCCTGCGACTTGGGTGGGAGGAGTTCATGCGCGCTGCCATGGCAGACGGCACAGTCCGGGGCGCCTTCGTTGCCGTTCTTGCGGGCCAGGCCGTGGACGCTCTGGGCGTAGTCCCCGGCCTGGTCGGTATGGCAATTCACGCACTGCGGCTTTTCCACGCCGGCAGGATGGGGAAACTGGTCGTGCTTCTCGTGGCAGGTGTCGCAGGTGAGCGCGGCGTGCGCACTCTTGGCCAGCTTCGTGCCCTGATCGTGGCACGAGGTGCACTCGGCCTTCGGCGCGTCCGCCGCCCGGAGGGACGGCACCGCGATTGCCGCTAGCAGACCCAGAAGGGAAGAACCGAGCTTCAGGGCCCAGGGTCGAAACGCCCGGTTCCTTTTCATCTCTTTCTTACTCCACGCTCGGCCGGCCGACAAAGACGGAGTAGACGTACAGGGCTCCGATGGCCAGCCCGAGCACTACTGTAATCACCGTGAGAATCTTGCCCCATTTGTCGATGACATCGAGTTTGGCGGCAATCGCCGACTGCTCCGGATTCGGCCCGCTCATGACGTGGATGTTGTCGTCTTCCCTGGCCGCGATCGTCTTGCGCCGGATGAACAGGACCAGGACCGCCAGCGCAAGGACCGACCAAATCGCGATTAACGGACGAAAGTCGTGATTCATTTCTTTGACCTCCCGGCTCTGGGGTTTCTACCCCGGAGTATGATCTGATGCACGCGAATTGCCCAACGCAATCCTCGCTATCCTATTGAATTTTACAACGTCGAGATCCGAAACTCCGATTTTGTGGGGGTATTGGCGCAGGTTCGGGTCCTGTCGTGGGGGAAATCTCGCGTGCGGCGGCGCGGCTGTGCGACTTATCGACGCGAAGGGCCGCCGCCATGATAGCCATCAGTACCGTATCGATGGGATCGCCCTGGCTGACGACGGAAACGATGCCGGCGTCCCAAGCCTGTGCCAGTACCTGAGGTTCCTGCGGGCCGATCAACACGACCCGCTCGGGATTATCCAGAGGGAGGGGCAGTTTGCAGAACGCGGCCCAATCCAGAACCATCACACCGTGCAACGCCGGGTCCGGTTCCGCGGCCGGTTGAACATGCCATGCGCAACTGTGTACCAGAGCTTCGCGAATCGCCAGACCGTAAACCGGGTCCGCGATCGAAAGTTGGACATTCTGCATCATGGCCGGTACCCCACCCGCTCCGCTACTTCTTCTCCTGGTAACCGTCCAGGTTCTTGTGTTCCTGGAAATACTTGCCGGCGTCCTTGAGTTCTTTGGGCTTCTTCTGCGCATCGACGTGACAGAAGGTGCAGGCCTTCTTGGTCTGCTTGGAGTACTCCATTTTGCCGTAGGTGCCGGGCACGCAGACCAGCAGGCCGCCCAGCGCAATGGCAACCGGTACGAAGAGTTTAAGACGGGACATGATGCCTCCATCAGACCGTGTAGCAATTCCAGCGCCAACCGCTAAGTGATTGTCCTGCGACAGTTTGCGGGTGCCGCCGCTACCCTCGCATAGGGGTATTGACCCAAAAGAGCCGTGCGGTTGGGCGAATTCGCGCAAATCAGGTATGATACTCCCGGTTCCGCCACAGGGCTAGCCCTGTTTGGCGCAGGGGCGGAATGGCGTTGCCGTTTTGTTATACTCGGGTTAGTCTCCCGGATGTCGAAGTTGACCCCCAACTGGCAAAAAACCAGCGTTCTGGAATCGGTGTTTGACCAGCTTTCCGACGCTTTGATTCTCTACGATCCCGATTTCCGGATCACCGGGGTCAATCGCGCGGCGGAGAAACTGTTCGGCATGACCAGCGAAGAACTGCTCGGCCGCCACTGCCAGGAGATCTTCAAGTGCTCGGTCTGCGAACCGAACTGCGGCATGCTGGTGGGGCTCAACCAGCCGCCGGCATTCCCCACGTCCACCGTCCGGCTGCACACGGAGAACGGTATGGAGCGCCTGGTCATCATGAAGACCAACCAGGTGATGGATGGCGAGGGGCAGGTGGCGGGTGTGGTAGCCACCATCAAGGACATCACCGAGGAAGCCGCCCCGCAGAAGCGCGAAGTCATCGCCGAATCGCCCTCCATGCGGGAGGTCCTGAACTTCGTGCGGCGCGTCTCGGCCAGCGAAGCCACCACGATTCTGCTGGAGGGCGAGAACGGCACCGGTAAAGACCTGGTCGCCAAGACCTTGCACTACCAGAGCCACCGGCAGGCCGAACCGTTTATTGCGATCAATTGCGCGGCCATTCCGGAGACCCTGCTGGAGAGCGAACTCTTCGGCTACGAAAGGGGCGCCTTCACGGACGCCCGCTCGCAGAAGCGCGGCATCTTCGAACTCGCCGATAAGGGCACGCTGTTTCTGGACGAAATCGGCGAAATCCCGCTGATGCTCCAAGCCAAACTGCTGCGCGTGCTCGAGGAGCAGAGTTTCCGGCGGTTGGGCGGGCTCAAGGACATCAAACTGGATCTGCGGGTCATCGCCGCCACCAACAAGAACCTGCGGGAGGCGGTGAAGGAAGGCGCGTTCCGCCAGGACCTCTATTTCCGGCTGAACGTGATCCAGATCCTGATTCCGCCGCTACGCGAGCGCACCGAGGACATTCTGCCGCTGGCGCGCTTCTTCATCGAGCACTACAACCGCAAGTTCAAGCGCAGCGTCGAAGGCGTGAGTGAGGCCGCGGGCAAACTGCTGCTGCAGCACGATTGGCCGGGGAACGTGCGCGAACTGCGCAACGCAATCGAACGGGCCATGATTCTGGAAGAAAGCTCTTCGATCACGGCGCCCAGCCTGCCGATCTCGATCAGCCGCCCGGATGGCCTGATCACGGCGCCTAGCGCGGCGCCCGCGGCGGACATGCCCGGCGACGGGCTGTCGCTCGAAGACAACGAACGCTTCCTGCTGGTGAAGGCGCTGGAGAAGACCGACGGCAACCAGACTCAGGCGGCGCGCCTGCTGCGCATCACGCGCGATACCCTGCGCTATAAGATGAAGAAGTTCAACCTGCG
>JBBIQR010000172.1:0-10425 GCA_037442245.1 Candidatus Solibacter sp.
GGCGGTGCAGCAGGTCCACCAGGCAATGCTGATACTGCGAGACGAACACCGCGACGCGCGGCCGCCGCGCCATCTCCTCGATGCGCCAGCGCATGGCCAGATCCGCGGCCAGCGTCGCGAACGCCGCGCGGAATTCCTCCAAGGGAAAGCCTTCCAGCTCCCACTCGACCCGCATGAAAAACAGTCCGGCTTCCTGGTCCCGATGCTGGTCGGCGTGAAGGATGTTGGCTCCGTGCCGGTACAGCATCCCGGAGACCGCGGCCACGAGCCCCTTGCGATCCGGACAATCGATCAGGAGCACGGCGGTGTTGCGCATAGGCACCCTCAGGGTAACAGGTGTGCGGCGCGGGCTTCAGCCCGCCTCGCGCAGGTCCCTCAGATGCCGCCACACCATCGAAACCGGCAGCCCCATCACGTTGAAGTAGCAGCCCTCGATGCGCTCCACGAAGCGCGAGGCCAGCCCCTGAATCGCGTACCCGCCGGCTTTATCCATCGGCTCGCCGGTCTCTACATAGGCCGCGATCTCGTCCGCGCCCAGCGCCGAAAACCACACCGCGGTCATAGCGTGATCGCGGATCGTGGTTTCGCCGCGCCGCAGGCAGATGCCGGTGAGCACCTCGTGCCGCCGCCCGGAGAGCAGGCGCAGCATCCGCCGGGCGTCGTCCGCGTCCGCCGGCTTGGCCAGGAGTTCTCCGGCGGCGGCCACGGTCGTGTCCGCGGCCAGCACGATCTCTTCCGGCGTCGATGCCACGGCGCGCGCCTTGGCCTCCGCCAGGCGCCGCACGTAGTGTCCCGGGCGTTCGTCTTCCAAAGGGGTTTCGTCCACCTCCGCTACCCGGACGGTGAAAGGAATGCCGGCGTTGCGCAGAATTTCGGCGCGCCGCGGCGACTGGCTGGCAAGTACGATCATCGGTTAGTAGAATTGTCGCAAATGAAGAACCTCGCCAAGAAACTCATGGTCACGCCCGGATCGCATGTCAAGCTGTCCGCGCTGGACGCCTCCGATACGCACGGCGTCGAGAAGGCTCAGGCCGAGGAAGTGTTCCCGCAATTGCGCGACCGCCTCGGCGTCCTCCAGTACCTGCTCTACGCCGAAGGCCGCCGCGCGCTGCTGGTGGTGCTGCAGGGCATCGACGCCGCCGGCAAGGACGGCACCATCCGGCACGTCATGACCGGGCTCAACCCGCAGGGCGTGCGCGTCACCTCCTTCAAGGCTCCCGAAGGCGGAGAGAAGCGCCACGACTACCTCTGGCGCGTCCACTCCGCGATGCCCGAGTGGGGCCAGATCGGCATCTTCAACCGCTCCCACTACGAAGATGTCCTGATCGTGCGCGTGCATAACCTGGTGCCGAAATCCGATTGGAACCGCCGCTACCGGCAGATCAACGATTTCGAGCGCATGCTCGGTGAAAACCACGTGCGGATCGTCAAGTTCCTGCTCTACATCGATCGCGACGAACAGGCCGCGCGTTTCCGCGAGCGCATCCAGGACGAGAGCAAGAACTGGAAGTTCTCGCCCGACGATCTCAAGGAACGCGGCCACTGGGACGAGTACATCCAGGCCTACGAAACCGTCCTCCGCGAGTGCAACGCCGCGCACGCGCCCTGGTACGTGATCCCGGCCAATCGCAAGTGGTTCCGCAATTACGCGGTGGCGCAGGTGCTCGCCGACGAGCTCGAAGCCATGGACCTGAAGTTCCCCAAGGCCACCCTGGATCTTTCCGGCATCACCTTCGAGTAACCGAGTGGCCCTACCCGATCTCGAAGCGGCAGCTCCAGAAAACTCCAGATCCGCGCGCGCTGCGGTAGCGGGCTACGCCGAACTCCGGGCCGCGGGCATACAGGTATTCCGTGCAGCCCTGAAAGCCCCTGTAAAGCCTTGCTCCGTCCACCCACAACTCCGCGCCGGCTCCTGGCTGGTACGCGAGCAGGTATCTACGGCGTGCACCGGATGCTCCCCCAAGCGTCATGTCGATCCCATGGATCGCAGGCGTAAAGCCTTGTAGCAGCCGTACGAGGTCCCCAGCGCCGGGAGTTGCAGTGATGTTTACGGCATAGCGGGCGGGCGCCTGCGGGACACAAACACCGGCGGTAATCCCGCCTTCTTCGGCCGCGGCCTCGAAAATCAGCTTCCAGCCCTGGTGATTTGCGGCCTTAGCCTGAGCCGGATTCAGCGGGTGGAAGTATCCACCCTGGTCGGCGCTGATGAGGCGGAGCGCTTCGACCCTGGTCGCTTCGGAATTGAAAATGGCGCGGTTCTCGATCGCCCCGCGCGGCTGGAACCCGTGCTCCGCCGGTTCGGCGCCGGCCGGCCACTCGACGATTCGTTCCGCCGGAGGAATCGGCCCGGACCGGCGCGCCCACCACGCGTAGCCGCCACACATCAGAACCGCTGCCCCGCCGGCCATTCCCGTCATCGCGTCGCGCCGCCGCCAAACGCGCCCGTCGGCAAAGAGCAGCGCGTCCGCGATCAGCCCGGCGGCCTCCGCCGCGGAGGCGCCGCGGTCCGCCGCGCGAAACGAGAGCTGTTTGACGATCAGCCGCGCCGCCGTTTCGGGGATGCCGCGGCGGACCAGCACCGCCGCTTTGACTCCAGCGCGCTGCTGCTCGTACATGTCCACCGGACTGGCAGCCGAGAACGGGCGGCCGCCTGCCAACACTTCCCAGGCGACCACTGCCAGAGCGTAGAGATCGCTCGCCGCACACGCCTTGCCGCGGAGTTGCTCGGGCGCCATGTAATGGGTAGTGCCGGCGAACTGCGTCACCTGCGTTGGCTCGAAGTCCGTCGGGTCTTCCACCCGCGCGATGCCGAAATCAATCAGGCGCACCCGCTCTTCGGGCGTGCCGGGCCGTTCCAGCATGATGTTCTCGGGTTTCAGATCGCGGTGCAGAACGCCTTTGGCGTGTGCGGCGCCAACGGCCCCGCCGGTCTCGCGGATAATGCGGGCGACGCGGTCGAGCGCCATTGGACCACGCGCCATTTCGGTGCGCAGCGTAACGCCATCGATATACTCGATTACCAGGAAGGGCAAGCCGTCGGCGGTCTCGCCGACGTCCAGCACTCCCACTACCGCAGGATGATCGATTCGCGCCAGCGCCTCCATCTCCCTTCGAAACCTGCTTCTCAGCCCTCCATACTGACGCGCCCAGGCGTGCAAAAACTTGACGACTACGGCCCTGCCCGCGAGTTGCTGATCCCGCCCGAGGTACACAGTGGACATGCCGCCGCGCGCCAGGAACCGCTCGATGCGGTATCGCCCATTCAAGACGCGGCCGGCCCAGACATCCTCGTCCGGTGCGGCCGGCCGGCTGAACAGCGGACGGTCGAGCAATCCCGCGCCGCGCTCATGCTCGGACAGGAGGCGCTCCACGGCGCCGCGCAGCGCGGCATCGCTCCCGCAGTGGACATCGAGGAATCCGGATTGCTCCGGGCAGGGCAGTTCACTTGCCTCGCCGAATACAGAAACGATGCGGTCCCACCGGGCTGGCGTCATACTTCGATCCCGCTCATCACCGAATGCAGCCACGCCCGCGCCGCCGCCCATTCCCGCTTCACGGTTTTGGGCGAGAGGCCCAGCGCTTCGGCCATCTCGTCAACCGTGGAACCCGCAAAGTAACGCAGTTCCACGATCTCCGCCTGGCGCGGGCGCAACGCAGTCAGCCGCTGAAGCGCATCTTCCAACGAAACCAGTTCGGCGGCACGGCTCTCCGTGAGCCCAAGCAGCGCCTCGAATTCGCTCATGCCCCGGGGGACCGCCTCCGGCGTGCGCTTGTGTGCACTCCGCCGGCGGGCATGATCCACCACGATGACCCGCATCAGGTGCGCCGCCACGCCGACGAAATGCGCTCGATTCTCGAAATGCAGCTCGTGGCGCCTCAGCAGCCGCAGCCAAAGTTCGTGCACCAGATCGGTCGGCTGCCAGGTATGCCCCGGCGGCTGGCCGTGGAGCAACCGGGCGGCCAGCCGCCGCAGTTCCGCGCTCACCAGCGGCGCCAAGTCCTCCAGCGCTCCGGAATCGCCCCGTCGCACACGCTGCAAGAGCAGGGTAATCTCTCCGGCGGCGCGGGCGGCTGCGGCCATACCAGTGCACATTGTACTCCGGAGGACAGCGCCGGAACCGTCTCAAAACAGCCCTTTTTCAGACTCGCAATGACCCCCGGCGGCTACATCTTGCGTTTATTTCCATAGGAGGGATCTCACCGACCCATGCGCACCCGTTATCTCATTCCCATGACCCTTGGGATCTCCGTGCTCGCCGCCGGGCCGGCCAGCGCGGGACCCATCCCCACCACGTCCAGTTACTTCCAAAGCGTGTTTACAACCGTCGGTGTTCCTGCCAATCAGACCGTAAATCCAGGACCAGCAACGGTGCCGATGACGCAACTCAGCCAATCCAACTCCGAGACTTCGACGGCGACGCTATACGGCAGCGCGGTCGCTGATACCTACCATGCCTATGTTCAGTCCCTTGCTGCCGTCAACTCCCCCGGCAATATAAACTACGCCGGCGGCCCAACCACAATTTCCAATCTGGCCTTTACGACCAACGACGATTGGCTGTTTACCTCCACCACGCTCGCGATCGGCACTCCCGTCTCATTCATGGTGACGGCGGATCTGCACAGCACCGTTTCGGCAAGCATTGCCGGTCAATGCCTCGCCAGCGGCCAAACCATCCAGGCCGGTCTGGCAAGCTTGCAGATGACAAACACCAACGGTAATTCCAATCTCTATCTAGGGTGGATGTTCCAGCCGCTCACCCACAATACCTGCGGCGCCGGATCGGATACGATGAGCTTCAGCGGTACATTTTCTTCCGCGGTCGGCAACGGCGTCGTGGGACCCGCCGACCCCGGCGATTTCGCCGTGCAGACCAGGTTCATTCTGAATTCACAAGCTCATGTCCCCGAGGGGATAGTTGCCTCGGACACGACGACTGTAGATGCCAGCAGTACCGGCAACATCTACGTGCAGGTGCTGACGCCCGGAGTCGCCTTCTCATCCTCGAGTGGCGCAACCTACCAGCCAGCGACGTCGGCGGTGCCGGAACCCGGCACACTTCCGCTGCTGGGCACCGCCTTGTTGGGCTTAGGACTCCTTCGAGTAAGAGTCAGGCTTCCTCGATCGCCGCGGTGAGTGCGGCGCCCGCCGCCGAGCGCGGCAGCGGCTTCCAGAAACTCGCCGCCAGCACGATCGTCAGCGCCTGCACGCCGGCGATCAGCGCCACGCAGGCGCTCCACTTCGGATGTCCCCACAGCAGGCCGGGGATCGCGCTTCCGGCGCTGCCGCCCACATAGTAGAACGTCACGTACAGTCCCACCGCCGAAGCGCGCGCCTCGCTCGCCGTGCCGCCCACGTAACTCGATCCGGCGGCGTTGCCGACAAACGAGCCCGAGCACGCCAGCGTCAGCCCGGCCATCACCGCCGCGAGGCTGTGGACCAGGGTCAGGGCCATGCCCCCGATCCCCACCGTGAACGCCACGATCAGCGCGAAGCGGTGCCCCACGCGGTCGATCATCAGGCCCGCCTTCGGCGTAATCACCGCGCCCACCAGGTAGACCACGAACAGTTGCCCCAGCGCCGCCGTGGAGAGGCTGAAGGGCGGCGCGGCCAGGTAGAAGTTCACGTAGGTGAACGCGCCCAGCAGCGTGAACAGGACGCAGAATCCCACCGCGTAGGTCGCCGCCAGCCGCGGGTTGCGCATGTGGCGCAGCATCCCGGCGGCGGCCGGCGCTCGCCGCGTCCCGGCCGTGAAGCGCCTCTCCGGAGGCAGCCACGCGCGAATCGCCGCGGCGCCCGCCAGGTTCAACAGTCCGAGCGCGACGAACGCCCAGCGCCATCCCGAGTGAGCCGCCACGAAGGCCGCCAGCACGCGTCCGCTGAATCCGCCGAGGACCGTCCCGGCCACGTACGCCGCGGTCGCCTCGCCCGCGCCCGACTCCCACTCTTCATTCACGTAGGCGATCACCACCGCGAAGATTCCCGGGGTGAATACGCCCTGCAGGAAGCGCCAGAACAGCAGTTGCCCGAAGTTCGCCGCGGTCGCGGCGAGCAGCGTCGGCACGGCCAGCAGAAACGCCGCCGGAACGATCACGCGCTTGCGCCCGAAGCGGTCCGCCACCACCCCGGCGAAGGGCGCCGCCAGCGCCACCGCCAGCGTCGACGCCGTCACCAGCAGGCTGGCCCGCCCCGGCGTGATCGCGAACAGCCGCGCCAGCATGGGCAGCAGAGGCTGCGGCGCGAACAGCGTGGTGAACGCGCAAAATCCCGACAGCACCACCGCCGCCGTGCGGCTGCGGAGTTGCGGCGGGCCAGGGTCCATGACCCATTGTAGTGTCGGCGCCCGTTTAAATCGCCCGCGCCGGCCATGATAGACTCGGCCCCATGCCGCTGCCAGACTGGCTGCTCGATGCCGATCCCGCCATCCGCTGGCAGGTGTTGCGCGACCTCCTCCACGCGCCCCAGGACCAGGTCGCGGCCGAGCGCGCGCGCGTCGCCGCCGAAGGATGGGGCGCCCGCCTGCTCGATTTACAGGGCGCCGACGGCCAGTGGGCCGGAGGAGCCTGCTTCCCCGCGCGGACCGGCAACTGGCGCAGCGAGAATCACGGGCAGCCCTGGACCGCCACCCTGCCCACCCTCCACCTGCTGTGCGATTTCGGCGCCGATCCGCTCGACCCCCGCGTGCGCCGCGCCGTCGCTCTGGTGAAGGACCACTGCCGCTGGGAGCACGCCGGACAGCCGTTCTTCCTGGGCGAGGTCGAGCCGTGCATCAACGGCCGGACCGTCACCCTGGGCGCCTGCTTCGGGCAGGACGTGACCGGCATCGTCGAGCGCCTGCTCGGCGAGCAACTCGCCGACGGCGGGTGGAACTGCGAGGCCGAGAACGGCAGCGTGCGCTCCTCGTTCGCCACCACCATCAACGTGCTCGAAGGGCTGTTGGCGCACCAGCGCGCCACCGGAGGCTCCGCGGCATCCGTCGCCGCCCGCCGCCGCGGCGAAGCGTACCTCCTCGATCGAAAGCTGTTCCGGCGGAAGAGCACCGGCCAACCCGTCAACCCGGCCTGGCTCCAGTTCTCCTTTCCCGTGCGCTGGCATTACGACGTGCTGCGCGCCCTCGACTATTTCCGCGACGCCGGGGACGCGCCGGACCCGCGGCTGGACGAAGCCATCGCCCTGCTCCGCTCCAAACGCCGGCCCGATGGGACATGGCTGCTCGAGAATACCCATCCCGGCCAGGTCCACTTCGCGCTCGAGGACGGCGACGGCCGTCCCAGCCGCTGGAACACCCTGCGCGCGCTGCGCGTCCTCGACTGGTACGAGCGGCGCTACAATTGACTTCCGCCGGGTATGGACCAGCGCTGGCTCCGCTTGCAGGATATTCTCTCCGCCGCTTGGGATCTGCCCCGCGAGGAGCGCGACCCCTACTTCGTCCAACACGCCGCCGGCGATGCCTCCCTGCTCGCCGAGTTGCGCGAACTCTCCGCGGCTCACGACGCGCTCGCCTGCTGGACACCGCCGGAATCCGGTTCCCCGCCCGCCAGTGACGGCCGCCGCATCGGCCCCTATGAGATCGAGCGCCTGCTCGGGCGCGGCGGCATGGGCGCGGTCTACCTCGCCCGCCGCGCCGATGGCGAGTTCACCCGTCACGTGGCCCTCAAACTGATCGGCCTGCCCTTCGATCTCGACACCTTCCGCGAAAGCTTCCGGCGCGAACGCCAGATTCTGGCCGCGCTCAATCACCCCAACATCGCCCACCTCCTCGATGGCGGCACCACCGCCGCCGGCCAACTCTACCTGGCGATGGAGTACATCGAGGGCGAGGCCATCGGCGCTCACGCGCGGCGCCTTCCCCTGGCCGGCCGCCTGCGCCTCTTCCGCGAGGTCTGCGCCGGCGCGCAGTATGCCCACCAGCACCTGGTCGTCCACCGCGACATCAAGCCTTCGAACATTCTGGTGACCCCCGAAGGCGTGCCGAAGCTGCTGGATTTCGGCGCGGCCAGGTTGCTGTCCGGCGCCGAAGGCACCGCCACCGGCTTCGGCATGATGACGGTCGCGTATGCCAGCCCCGAGCAGTTGCGCGGCGAGCCGGCCACCACGCTCAGCGACGTCTTCTCGCTCGGCGCGCTGCTTTTCGAACTCGCCTCCGGTCAGCCCGCCTTCGGTGGAGACGTGGTCTCGCGGACCAGCCAAATCGCCTCCGGCCGCGACGGCCTGCGCCTGCCCGCGTCTCTTTCCGGCGATCTCGGCCGCGTCGTCCGCAAGGCCCTCGCGCTGGATCCGGCGCAGCGCTACACCTCGGTCGAGCAGTTGTCCGAGGACGTCCGCCGCTTCCTCGCGGCCGAGCCCGTCATCGCGCACCCGCCGCGAATCGCCTACCGCGCCGGCAAATTCCTCCGCCGCCACGCCCTCGGCGCCGGCCTCGCCGCCGGTTTCGTCCTGTTGCTGGCCGCCGCCACCGCCTTCTCCATCCGCGAAGCGCAATTCGCGCAGCGCGAGGCGGCGCGCGCCCAATCCTCCAACCAGTTTCTGACCTCCCTCTTCCGCCTGCCCTTCTTCGATGCCTCCGCGCACCACGATATGACCGTGCGCGAACTCCTGGATTTGGCGGCGCGCCGCGTCACCCCCGTGCTCGGCGCCGACCCCGCCACCGCCGCCGACGTGGACCTTGTACTGGGCGGCGGCCTCGCATCCCAGCAGGATTGGCCGCGCGCGAAAGATCTCTTCGAACGGGCACTCGCGCGCGCCCGGCAATCCTCCGACCTCCCCCGCCAGGCCGCCGCCATCAGTTGGCTCGGCGCGGTCGCCTATGACGTCGGCGATGCCGCCGGCGCATGGAAGCAATCGCTCGACGCGCTCCACCTCTGGGAACACGCGCCAAAGTCGTTCCCTCCCGAGGACGCCGCCGCGGTGCTCACCCGCTCCGGACAAATCCTCCAGTACTTGCGGCCGGCCGACCCCGTGAATCGCGCCTACCTCGAACAGGCCGTGCGCATCTGCCGCCTGCATCCCGACGAGGTGGAAACGGTGGTCCGCGCGGCTTCCCGCCAGGCGCTGGCCGAATCCTACCTCAACTCTCCCGGCGATGCACAAAGCAGTTACCGGGCCGCCTATCCCCTGGTTCAGGAAGCCGTCGCGCTGGACCGCTCCGACCCCACCCTGGCCGCGGGTCTGATCGAGTCCCTGCAAACCTGGGGCCGCATCAACCGGTTTCTGGAGCACTACGACGTGGATGAAGCCGCCCAGCGCGAGGTCTACCAGATGCTCCTCCGCCTGGCGGGACCGGATCACGCCGCCACCGCCAGCCAGCGGGCGATCTGGTCCATCAGCCTCGCCGGAATCGGCAATACCGCCGCCGCCTGGAGCGAATCCCAGCAGGCGCTGGCCACCATGCGCCGCATTTACGCGGCGCCCGGCAGCCTGCAACTGTGGACCAACACGGCCGCCGCCGCGTACGCCGCCTGCCTGACCGGACGCTTCCGCGAGTGCGAGTCCCTGGCGCGCGAAGCCACTCTGGCGATCGGACCGGATCCCCAGCCCGCCGACCTGCGCCTCTTCGAAGCCAAAAGCTATCTGGCGCTCGCGCTTGCCGGCCAAGGCCGCAGCCCCGAAGCCCTGCCGCTGCTCGCCGAGACGGTCAACTTCTATCGTTCGCGCAATCGCAAGGGGCCGCTGCGCGCCGCGCTGGAACAGGCCTACGCCCGGGCTGCTTCCCGGTAGCTCATCCCTCGGCCGGCGCGCCGCCCTTCAGCCGGCGGAACAACCACGCCTTGGCCAGTTCCATCTCCCGGTCCACCGTGGCCTTCGAGACGCCGAGCAACTCCGCTGCCTCTTCCGCCGTGCATCCCAGGAAGTAGCGCAACTCCACCAGCCGCACCTTGCGCGGATCGATGCGCGCCAGTTCATCCATCGCGGCGTTCAGGTCCAGCATCTCTTCGTGATTCACGCTGACCCACTGGATGTGCTCGTGGAGCGGCACCCGCTGCAACTCGCCGCCCCGCTTGGCGGCCATGCGGGCGCGGGCGTGATCGGTCAGAATGTGCCGCATCGCCACCGCCGCCAGCGAGTAGAAATGCTCCCGGCTCTCCCACCCCACCTGCTGCTGCTTCACCAGCCGGAGAAATGCCTCGTGGACCAGCGCCGTGGGCTGCCCGCTGTCCGCGTCCCGCCGCTCCATCCCCGCCGCGATGGCCTTCAGCCGCGGATAAACCAGCGGCATCAGTTGTTGCAGCGCCTGCTCGTCTCCTTCGCGCCAGCGGCGGAGCATCGCCGTGATGTCGCCTTGTGGGTCCACCGGTTTCCAGAGTACTAAAACTAAACCGCCCGAAGCGGGTGAGGCATTCGGCCAACCGTTCCCGTGTCCATTCTCAGAGGAACACTCATGACAACCCGCACCCTGCTTTTCGCGACCCTGCTTTCCGCCCTCG
>JBBIQR010000173.1:0-3541 GCA_037442245.1 Candidatus Solibacter sp.
GCGCGGCGTTCGGCGTTGGATACGACGGTCTCCAGCACGGAAATGGGCAGGCGGTGGCTGACGCCGCGGCGCTTATCGACGCGCTTATCTTCGCGCGCGAGGAATGCGAGTTGTTCGACGACCTGCCGGATGTAGTGGGGGACGCGGACGTCGATGGGGGAGAGGCGCGCGGTCCACGCCTCCTGTCCGGTGATGGCGATGCCTTCTTCGAGGGCCGCCGGGTAGTGGGTGCGGATCTCGCTGCCGATGCGGTCTTTGAGGGGGGTGATGATCTTGCCGCGCGCGGTGTAGTCCTCGGGGTTGGCGGTGAAGACGAGCATGACGTCCAAGGGGAGGCGGACGGGGTAGCCTTTGATCTGCACGTCGCCTTCCTGCATGATGTTGAACAAGCCGACCTGGATTTTACCGGCGAGATCGGGCAGTTCGTTGATGGCGAAGATGCCGCGGTTGGCGCGGGGGAGGAGGCCGTAGTGGACGGTGAGTTCGTCGGAGATGTCCTGGCCGCGGCGCGCGGCTTTGATGGGGTCGATATCGCCGATCATGTCGGCGATGGTGACGTCGGGGGTCGCGAGTTTTTCGACGTAGCGATGGTGGCGGTCGAGCCACGCGATGGGGGTTTCGTCACCTTTTTCGGCGGCGAGGTCGCGGCAGCGGCGGCAGATGGGGGAGTAGGGGTGGTCGTGGATTTCGCAGCCGGCGATATAGGGCGTCCACTCGTCGAGCAGGCCGGTTAATTGGCGGATGAGGCGGGTTTTGGCCTGTCCGCGGAGGCCGAGCAGGATGAAGTTGTGGCGGGACAGCAGGGCGTTGACGACCTGCGGCACCACCGAATCCTCGTAGCCCAGGATGCCCGGGAAGAGTTCTTCTCCGCGCTGGATCTTACAGATCAGGTTCTGGCGCAGTTCGTCTTTGACGCTGCGGGCGGCGAGCTTGGATTCCGGGAATTTGCTCGACCGCAGAGCGGCCAGGGTGCGGGGCAAATCCTGCGGCGGTCTGGACAATGGGTCCCCCCTTATGCTGGCTATCGTAGCAGAGACACGGCGTGGGGGAGGGTCCTATCCGATACAATGAAGACTGTGGAGACTTCGATCGAAACCAAGCCGTTCAACCTGCGCGCGCGGATTGCCGAACTGACGCACGACGTGCAGCGCGGCTTCATAGCCGAGTGGGCCGTAACCATCATTCTGCTGCTGTTCGGAACGACGACGCTGGTACAGGCGTTCGTGATTCCGAGCGCGTCGATGGTGGGGACGCTGTTGATCGGCGATCACGTGCTGGTGGACAAGATGGTCTTCTCGCCGCACGGTTCGCTTTCGAACGCGGTGCTGCCGTACCGGCCGGTGAAGCGGGGCAACATCATCGTCTTCCGCTATCCGCTGAACATTTCGCAGGACTACGTGAAGCGGGCCATCGGGCTGCCGGGGGACCACATTCACCTGGTGGACAAGAAACTGTGGCTGAACGGGCACGCGGTGGACGAGCCGTATGCGATCCACACGCATCCGGAATCGCCGGAACTGTACCGCGACAATTTCCCGGAGGGAGCGCACTCCTACCCGCTGCGTCCGCGCGCGCAGGAGATGATCGACAACGACGTGAAGGACGGCGAACTGGTGGTGCCGGCCGGGTACGTGTTCGCGATGGGGGACAACCGGGACGACAGCGACGACAGCCGGTTCTGGGGGCTGGTCCCGATGGAGAATATCGTGGGCACGCCGCTGATCATCTACTGGTCGTTCGATACCGACACGGCGGCGCTGACCAACGGCAACATCGGGGTGGACCACATCGTGGACGTCGTGGCCCACTTCTTCACCAAGACGCGGTGGACCCGGACGTTCAAGCTGATCCGGGGATATCCGCTCCAGTAGCTACTTTCCGGCGCTGTATTTGGTCCAGGCGGCGGCGATATCCGCATCCTTCACACCACCCTCGTGGATGATCACGCGGTAGCGGAAGCGGAGGCTCTTGCCGGGCTCGATGGTGGTGGAACGGGTCTGGGACTTGTCGTTGGTGAAGGCGGCCTGGCCGAAGGGATTGGCGGCGAAGAGGCCGTAGGCGCGGGCGTGCCAGCGCACCGGGTGGTTGGGGTTCGCGGGATTATCCAGGATGGCCACGCCGAGGGTCTCGTTGCCGATGACGCCGGAGTAATCGCACCAGTTGGAGGGCTTGCCCCAGAGGGCTTTCTCGGTCACGAGGCCATCGGCGTTGGTGATTTGGGAGTGGCCTTTGTCCTCCTGCAGGACGGGACGGAGGCGGATGCCGAAGGCGCCATCCTTGCCGTCGCCGAAGGTCACGGCTTTGTCGAGCGCGGTGAGCGTGACATCGACATCGAACATGCGGACCTTGGGATCGCCGTAGAAGGTCATCACGCGCTTCTCGGTGAGCACTTTTTCGGTGCCTTCCATGTTGGTCCATTCGAAGGTGGCGGTGATGACGCCTTTGTCCTTGCCGCTCGAGGTGTGGTCGAGTTTGATGAGGTTGATGCGGCCCAGGTTCTTGCGGTGGAGGTCGTTATAGTAGGACCACTCGTTGTTCCAGAAGTCGAGTTTGGCGGGCACGCCCTGGACGGTGACGGTATCGTGGGCGAACCAGAGTCCGCGCTGGTGCTGGTGGTCCTTCTTTTCGGCCTGCTCTTCGGCGGTGTTCTCCATGGGCCAGGAGCGGGTGATGGCGGCGCCGCTGGGGGCAAGGAGGGGCCAGAGGTAGGGCTTGGTGACTTTGGCGCCGAAGGCTTCGCCGGCCATGTAGAAGGTGGTGAAGGGCTTGCCGGCGATCTCGATCGCGACTTTGCCGCCTTCGGGGGTGATCTTCACCTGCGCCGCGGCGGGGAGGGTCAACAGAGCAGCGGAGAAAAGGACCAGGGATGCGTGTTTCATCGCCCTCCAGTTTATCTCCACGGCGGGGCGGGCGGTCAGTTTTCGGTCACGCGCTCGGCGCGTTCGATGGTGTAGCGGCCCGGCAATCCGGTGCGGTCCTCCACGGCCGCATGCAGATGCACGCCGGGGAAGCGGGCCAGGAGCGGCATATCGACGGCCGTGGCGCGGAGTTGCCAGCGTCCGTTCTGGCGCAGCAACGGGCGGGCCTGAGGATCGGCGGCGGGGACCATTTTGTGGCCATTTTTGCGGGCCGTGAGGACGTATCCGGCAGCGGGGTTTGCCTCCCGCCGCGGGGAGAGTTGAAAGCGTTCGGCCGATATTCCGGCTGAGATAGGGTCCGGGCGGGCAATTTGGCGATTACCGTGAAGGGTTTGGGAGGAGGTCCATGCGGGGCCGCCGGAGAGTTGCTCGGGCCGAATGTCGTAGGCCACCTGAATGGGCATCGCGAGCGTGACGTTGGTTGCGCGCAGACCGCCGCCGGGCTGAGCGGCGCTGGCGCGGTGGGGAATCCGGTTTGATCCAAAGGCAGGCCCGGAGGCCTGCGGTACCTAGGGTTTGCGGATTCCGAGTTTGGACATGCGGAACTGGAGGGTGCTGCGCTTCATGCCGAGGCGGGCGGCGGCGCCGGTGCCGCCGCTGACGACCCAGTTGGAGGCTTGGAG
>JBBIQR010000173.1:3551-10422 GCA_037442245.1 Candidatus Solibacter sp.
GCCTCTTCGAGGGTTTCGTGCGGGGCGGGTGGGGAGGCGTGAGACGGGTGCAGGTCGGCGAGCGGCACCTTCAGGACGGGTCCGGTGGAGAGGATCACGGCGCGTTCCATGAGGTTCTGCAATTCGCGGATATTGCCGGGCCAGGCGTAGCGCTCGAGCGCGGCCATGGTCTCGACGGGAATGGTTTCGATGCCGCGGTTCATCCGGCGGGAGAACTGCTGCACGAAGTGGCGCGCCAGGAGCGGGATGTCGCCGGGGCGTTCGCGTAGCGGGGGCACGGAAATCGGGAACACGTCCAGCCGGTAGTAGAGGTCCATGCGGAATTTCTGCTCCTGGACCATGGCCGCCAGATCGCGGTTGGTGGACGCGATGAGGCGGGCGCCGGTGCGGAGGGTGCGGGAACTGCCGAGGCGCTCGAACTCGCGCTCCTGGAGGACGCGCAGGAGCTTGGGCTGGAGTTCGAGGGGGATTTCGCCGATTTCGTCGAGGAAGACGGTGCCGTGATGGGCGAGTTCGAAGCGTCCGATGCGTTGGGCGATGGCTCCGGTGAAGGCGCCTTTTTCGTGGCCGAACATTTCGCTTTCGAGCAAACCGGTGGGGATGGCGGCGCAGTTGAGTTTGACGAAGGGGCCGTTGGCGCGGGCGCTCCGATTGTGGATGGCGCGGGCGACCAGCTCCTTGCCGACGCCGGTTTCGCCGTAGACGAGGACGGTGGAATCGGTGGGCGCGACGGTTTCCACCTGTTGCAGGACGCGCTGGAGGGCGGCGCTGCGACCGACCATGGAATCGAAATTCATCTGGCTGCGGATTTCGTCTTCCAGGTAGACCTTTTCCTGCGCGAGGCGGTCCTTGAGTTCGGCGATCTGGCGGTAGGCGAGGGCGTTTTCCACGGCGATGGCCACCTGCACGGCCACCTGCCGGACGAAATCGACCTCGCCGGGGGTGAAGGGCTGGTCGTGGAGGCGGCCGAGGCAGAGGACGCCGAGGGTGCGGTTGCGGCTGACCAGGGGCACGTCGCAGAGGGCTTGAAAGCCTTCGGCGACGGCGAGGATGCCGGGGTCTAGGGTGGAGAGCGCCCGCGCGTCGAGCGCGATGGGTTCGGCGTTGCGGAAGGCCCAGTTGGTGGGCGCCTCCGCGCCGGGGACGTTGTCTTCCTCGCGGATCAGGCCGCGCCCTTCGGGGAAGTCGACGGCGTGGATGCGGAGGCGCTGCTCGTCGGGGTCGGGGAGGGCGACGCCGACGGCATCGCAGTTCATGACGCGGCGCACGCTGGCGGAGACGGCGCGCAGCAACTGGCGGAATTCCAGGTTGGAGACGATCGCGTTATTCAGGTCGAGGAGCAGTTTCAGCCGCTCGCTGTTGCCGCGCGGTTCGGGTTGTGACGCGGGAACCTCCATATATGAATAGGGATGCAGTTGGCGGGGGCCGGTGACGGGACGGAGGCGGGGCGGGGCGGCGCGCGCGTGTCACCAGGAGCTTTTCCCTGCATCTAAAAAGAGATTAAATAGTCCCAAGGTCGTCTTTATACAGATGGATGCCACAGCGGCAAGCTGAGGAGAAAGCCATCATCGGCCCTGCTACCGGCCACACGGGTGCGCCGCGGCAGGGGTTCCCGCCTTGACGCTGCGTGTTCCGCGGCAAGCACCTTTTTGGAGAAAAGCATGAATTACCCGGTTTGGGACGTGGCTTTCGGCGCCGGCCTGCTGATCGCGCTGGTGTCGGTTCTGCACGTTTTCGTCTCGCATTTCGCCGTGGGTGGCGGACTGTTTCTGGTGGTGACGGAGCATCGTGCGCTGCGCAGGGGCGACGCGGGAGTTCTGGCGTGGCTGCGCAAGCATACGCGGTTCTTCGTGCTGGTGACGGTGGTGTACGGCGCCATCAGCGGGGTGGGCATCTGGTTCACGATCGCGCTGATCCATCCTTCGGCCACGAGCAGCCTGATCCACGCGTACGTGTGGGGATGGGCGATCGAGTGGGTATTCTTCTTCCTGGAGATCGCGGCGGCGTTGTTCTACATGTACGGGTGGGACAAGCTGGAGCCGCGCCTGCACCTGTGGTACGGCTGGATCTACGTGATCGCGGCGTACGCCAGCATGGTGATCATCAACGGCATCGTCACGTTCATGCTGACACCGGGGAAGTGGATCGAGACGCACGCGTTCTGGACGGGGTTTTTCAATCCGACGTACTTCCCTTCCCTGGCGGTGCGGACGGCGATCGCGCTGGCGCTGGCGGGGATCTACGCGCTGCTGACGGCGAGCCGGATTCGCGACGTGGAGTTGAAGGGGCGGATGGTGAAGTGGAGCGTGGCCTGGATTCTGCCGGCGCTGGCGACGCTGCCGCCGTCGATCTGGTGGTACATACGGGCGATACCGCCGGAGCTTTGGGCGAGCGCGCGGGGCGCGATGCCGACGGCGACGCGGTACGCGGGGGACGCGGCGATCCTGGCGGCGGTGACGTTCGTACTGGCGCTGGGAGCGCTGGTGCGTCCGGCGCGGCTGCACCTGGGCTACGCGGTGGCGCTGCTGCTGGCGGCGCTGGGCACCATGGGTTCCTTTGAATTTGTGCGGGAGGCGGTGCGCAAGCCGTTCGTGATCGCCAACTACATGTACGACAACTCGCTGTACGCGACGCCTTCGGCGGACGACCAAGGCTTCTCGGTGGAGGCGATCGACGAAGCCGGGGTGCTGGGCACGGCGCGGTGGGTGCGGCAGGCGGAGGGCGCGGCGGCGGGGCGGGAGATCTTCCGGGTGGAGTGCCAGAGCTGCCACACGATCGACGCTTACCGCGGGCTGCGCCGGTTGCTGGCGGCGCGCGGCTGGGAGCGGACGCGGCTGGATGCGATGCTGGGCAGCCTGGACCTGATGCACAACGGGGTGATGCCGCCGTTTGCGGGCACGGAAGCGGAGCGCGGCGCATTGGGGGCGTACCTGGCGACGCTGTATCCGGCGGCTCCGGCGGAGCCCGACGGGCAGCGCCTCTTCGAGCGGAATTGCTCGGTGTGCCATGAGGCGGCGCCTTACGACCGGGCGATCACGGCGATCCGCTCGTTCGACGCGGAGACCGCCACGGAGAGGCTGGCGAACCTGCCGGAGTTGTTCGTGCGGATGCCGGATCTGAAGCTGAGCGCGGCCGAGCGGGCGGCGCTGGTGCAATGGGTACGGGCGCGGTTCACCGCGGCCGGGGAGCAACGCGCCGCGCTGGCGGTAAGAGGAGGAAACTGAACATGCCACACGATCCCATTCCCGCTTTGGATCCGATTCCCCTGCCGGCGCCGTACTGGTTGTTCAAGCTGCTGCTGATCGTGACGTTCACGCTCCACCTGCTGGCGATGAATTTCACGGTGGGCGGGATGGTGCTGGCGCTGATGGCCCGCTGGGGCGCGGCGCGCGATCATGCCAACCGGATGTTCACCGATATCGCGACCAAGCTGCCGGTGCTGCTGCCGGCGACGGTGACCCTGGGGGTCGCGCCGCTATTGTTTCTGCAGGTGATCTACGGGCAGTTTTTCTATACCTCGAGCGTGCTGATCGCGTGGCCGTGGTTCCTGGTGCTGGTGCTGCTGACGATCGCCTATTACGGCCTGTACTACGTTTCGGCGCGGACGCACCGCGAGGCGGGCGCGGGCCGGTCCGTGCTGCTCGGGAGCTTCCTGCTGGTGGCGTTCATCGGGTTTGTGTACAGCACGAACCTCACCCTGAGCCAGACGCCGGCGGCGTGGAGCGGCAAGTACTTCGCCGGCCCGGCCGGCTGGAACCTGAACCTCTCCGAACGCACGCTGGTGCCGCGCTACCTGCACTTTTTCACGGCGGCGGTAGCGGTCGGGGGCCTGCTGCTGATGCTGATGGCGTGGTTGAAGCGGGATGCGGACGCGGGTTACCGCCGCGCGCTGTTCCAATACGGCGGGAAGGCGTTCGAATACGCCAGCATGGCGCAGTTTGCCGTCGGATTCTGGTTCCTGGCGAGCCTGCCGCGGGAGTTTCTGCCGCTCTTCATGGGCGACAACGCGCTGGCGACGGCGCTGCTGGTGACCGGCATGGCGGCGGCGGCGGCGGCGATCGTGGTGGTCGCGCGGGCGCTGCACGGCGAGGATTACCGCCGCACGGCGCTCTCGGCGACCGGCCTGACGGTGGCCGCGGTGGCGGCGATGGCGATTCTGCGAGACATTCTGCGGGACGAATACCTCAAACCCTACTTCCATCCCGAGCGCTTCGTGGTGGAGACGCAGTGGACGGTTTTGCCGCTCTTTCTCGGGCTGTTCCTGGGCGGAGTGGCGCTGTGGCTGGTGATGGTGATGCGGTATCCATTCACCGGCGGACTGAACGAAACCCGCGACGGAGCCAAGTGATGAAGACCGCCCTCGTAACCACGGCCGTTGCCGCGCTTTGTCTATCGGGATGCGCCCGCCGTGGCGATTACGATTACCGGATCATGATGAACTACGAGCTGGGGATGCATTGCACCGGTTTCGATTTCGAGTACTGCTGCATCCTCCCCCCGTACAACAGTATTCAGGCGCAGGTGGTGAAGGTGGGAGCCGGCGCCAAAGCGCCGCGCGTGCTGGATCAGGCCGACCCCGGGGACCCGACGGTGCTGATCGACCCGGATACCGGGCGCCATCTGCGATTGAAGTACGAACTGGTGGACAACACCTTCTCCGAAGGCGGCAAGCTGGTCTACTGGAAAGCCGGGTACGACATGAACCGCAACGGGAGCGACAGCGATCCGGGGGAGAGCGTGGCGAATGCGTACTTCAGCCACCTGTACCTGTACAAGGACCTGGAGGGCAGCAACCCGTCGGGGACGAGCGCGGACAAGGACAAGAAATATGTCGGGGGTCCGGGATTGCAGATCCCGCAGGACGCGGGGCCGACGGGCCAGAAACTGGCGGGCTACCTGCGCAACGCGGGGAGCAAGGGCACGATCGTGTTCACCAAGTCGCCGGTGCTGGATAACACGCCGATCGTACTGACGAATCCGGGGATCTGGGAGGCGCTGGGCCTGCCGGTCACGCCGTTTCTGGATTCGGAAACGGCCGGGCACGATATGAAGAAGGTCGCGGAGCGGGACGTGCAACCCTACCAGGTGGGGAAGGTGACGCTGATCGACGCGGCCACGGGGCAACCGGTGGTCGATTCGCGCGGCGAGGCGGTGCACTTCACCGGGACGAATCCGATCGACGTGCCGAATTGCAGCAACTGCCATTCCAACCAGAATGTAAACGGCGCGCATCCGGAGATATTCGCGCGGGTGCAGGCGGAGCGCGATTACTGGAAGTCGATCGGGGCGTCGGACTGGTACGCGCAGCAGAAGGCGACGAGCATCAGCATTCTTTCGCTGCACGATAAGAAGCACGGCACGCGGTTCACGGAGCGCTACGATGTCCACGCCACGTCGCACCGTCTGGGACGGGGCGCGGTGCTGTGCCAGAAATGCCACGCGGATAACGTGATCGGCGTGCTGGGTGCGGGGACGGTGGTGCATCGCAAGGACGGGACGGTGGTGGTGGAAGACCGGGCCGGAGTCGATCTGGCGGCGCCGCGCGGCACGCCGGTGGCATACCTGGACGGGAAGAACCCGCACGTACCGGCGGACGGCACGGTGATCATGCCGCTTTCCGAGGCGATCCACGCGATGCACCTGCAGGTGCGTCCGCTGCCGGACGGGAAGGGGCGGTCCGGGTCGTGCCAGGGCTGCCATCCGGCGCACCGCTTCGACCGCGACATGAACGGCTACCCGATCACGGCGGATGGGCGCAACGCGTTCTCCGGGCAGAGCGGGTCGCTGGGCAACGACAACCGCGACGCGTCGGGTGGCAGCTTCGTCCACCGGGATGTGCACTCGAACGCGGATAAGTTCAAGGAGGGCCTGGGGCGGCACCAGCATCTGAACGCCATCGGGCGATGGATCCGCGACAGCGTGTCGCGGGAGAACGGCCGGATGAAGGGCCTGTGGTGCACGAACTGCCACAACGACGTATCGCGGGAACTGTACAAGCGCGATGCGCTCGAGCCGGGCAAGGCGTTCACGCCGGCGGCGGGACAGACGGCGCGGGGCGGCTCGCTGGACGACATCGCGCGCGCGCTGGGGATCACGACGCAGGAACTCGAGGCGCGGATCGATCCCAAGGTTTCGCTGGATGCGCAGGGGCACGATACGGGTCCGGGGGCGGACGCGTGGAAATCGGCGAAAGCGGGACGCACAACCGCCGCGATCGGGGTGATCGCCACCGATGGGCGGGCGCCGATCGTCACCAGGGACGCCGATGGGGACATATCGGTCAAACTGCTGGACCCCAATCCGAATCACGCCGCGCAGTACGCGGCGATGAAGGGGGTGGCCGCGCCGTACGAAGCGGCGACGCAGGGGCGCGACTACTGGCTGTCGCCCGGCGTGCCGCATTGCGCGGACTGTCACGAGCCGCCGTTCGTGGAGGGGCAGGGCGGCGTGGCGTACCCGATCAACGAACCGGGCAAGTACTCCTCGATGCGCTACTCGAAAGGACACGCCGGTTTGGCGTGCCAGGCGTGCCACGAATCGATTCACGGGCTGTACGCGGCGAATCCCGCGGTGGATCCGACGACGTACCATCAGGCGGAGCAGTTGAACCCGGATGGCAGCCACGGACCGCTGAAGTGCGGGGCGTGCCACAAGGACGTGAACGGCAACGGGGTGCCGAGCATCGCGGCGCGGATCCGGTATCAAGGGAAGGACATCACGGGCGATTACGACCTGGCGGTGCAATGGATGCACGCCAGCGCTCCGGATCTGGGCGGCGCGATGCCGCGCATCGCACGGGGCGGGCGCTGAGGCGGCGTGGTTTCTTCCGTTTCATCGGCGACCGCTCACGGTCGCGGCTCGTTTCCGAGCC
>JBBIQR010000174.1:0-234 GCA_037442245.1 Candidatus Solibacter sp.
CCGGCGACGCCTCGCAGAACGGACTCGCCACCTCGTCTACGATGATCCGGATGTTGATCGGATTCGCCGTCAGCCCCCAGTGATTCTCCAGCGTCACCTTGACCCCGGCTTTCGCCCCGTGATCGGCCATCTCCTTGAAGCTCTCGATGCAGTTGCGCAGGTACTGCGCTAACTCGTCCGCCTTCGGATAGTCCGTCGTCACCACCGCCGATGGCGCAATCCGCGGCCCGCCGC
>JBBIQR010000174.1:244-10380 GCA_037442245.1 Candidatus Solibacter sp.
ATGCAATTCGCCAGGTACCTGGTGATCTCATCGTTCTTCGGATACGAACTCGGATCGGCAACCGGACCCGGCGCAATCCGCGGACCGCCGCTATTGACGCGCATGGACTTCGCACCGAGCATCGCCGCCCCGTCCAGCCACTTCTTCGCCACTTCCACGCCGGTCTTGCGCTTGTCCGCTTCCATCACGCAGATGTCGCGCGGCGCGTTGTTGGAAATGTGCTGGCAGCTCGTGCCCGTCTTGGCCATCTGGTTCGCCATCCGGTCCAGCCAGCGCTTCCCGGAGGCGCTCGAGGGGTCGAACTCCTGCGTGACCCGCGTCGCCGCCCCTACCAGCAGCGGTACCGAAACGTACATGCTCTCATCGGTGACATCGCCAAACAGCCCGCTGAACAGGTCCATCCGGGTCACGCCGGGAAAGTGATCCTTGGTGAACTGCGGGAAGTCCAGCATGGTGATCTCGCCGTACTTCTTCTTCATTTCCTGGCTGTGCGCGCTCGCGCCGAAGCCCATCCGGCTCTTGAACAAAAACCGGATCGGCCACGTATTCGACGCGATCCGCGCCAGTTTCTCTTTCTCGGTGGCCGGCGCGGCCTGCGCGGCAGGCTGCAGTGCCAGTCCGGTCGCGGCAATGCCCGCTCCGGCGCTTTTCAGAAATCCGCGGCGATTCTCCATGAAACCTCCAGTGGACTCCATCATGCTACACGGTGGGCCGCCGTGTCATCACTCCCCGCGCGCCTTGACACCATTCCCGCCTTGGTGTGATGATGCGGCCTGAATGTCCCCCCGACGTCTTCTTTCAGTGTTCCTCGCCGCAGGGGCGCTATCCGCGCAGCAGAAGTTCACGGCCGCCGACTACCAGCGCGCCGAAGCATTCATGCCCTACAACACCACGCCGCTGGTGTATCGCGCCAACGTCCGCCCCAACTGGCTGCCCGGCGGACGCTTCTGGTATCGCGTCACCACGGCGGATGGGCCGCGCTTTATCCTCGTCGACCCCGCCAAGGGCACCCGTGCGCCCGCCTTCGATCACGACAAACTCGCCGCCGCCCTCTCCGCCGCCTCCGGCCAGGCCATCGACGCGAAGAACCTGCCGTTCCCCACCCTCGAGTTCACCCCGGACGGCGCCGGCGTCATCGTACAGGCCGGCGCACGCTACCGCTGCGACACCGCCGGCGCCAGGTGTGCCGCCGAACCCGGCCCTCCCGCCAACAGCCCACGCGCCGGACGCGGCGGACGCGGCGCGCTCGACCAGCGGTCTCCCGACCACACAAAGACCGCCTTCCTCCGCGATGACAACCTCTGGGTGCGCGACCTCGCCACCAACCGCGAAACCCAGCTCACCACCGATGGCGTGAAGGATTTCGGCTACGCCACCGACAACGCCGGCTGGATCCACTCCCCTCAGCCCGTGCTCCTGTGGTCGCCCGACTCCAAACACATCGCCACCTTCCAGCAGGATCAGCGCGGCGCCGGCGAAATGTACCTCGTCGATACCCGTCCCGGCCATCCGCGCCTCCAGGCGTGGAAGTACCCGCTGCCCGGCGATCCCGTCGTCACCACCATCCAGCGCGTCATCGTCGACGTCGAGGTTCCGCGCGTCGTCCGCCTCAAAGTGCCCCCGGACCAGCACCGCTCCTCCCTCTGCGACGACGTCAAGTGCAGCGGCTCGGAGTGGGCCGACGTGCAATGGTCCCCCGACGCGTCGCAGCTCGCCTTCGTCTCCACCTCGCGCGATCACAAAGTGGAAACCTTCCAGCTTGCCGATGCCGCCACCGGCGGCGTGCGCGACGTCCTTAAGGAAGAGGTCTCCACCTTCTATGAGAGCGGCAACGGCGCCGTCAACTGGCGTTACCTGCCCGCCACCAACGAGCTGCTCTGGTTCAGCGAGCGCGATAACTGGGGCCACCTCTACCTCTACGACACCGCGACCGGCAAGCTGAAAAATCAGATCACGCGCGGCGAGTGGAACGTGACCCAACTCCTGCGCGTCGACGAAAAGCAGCGCATGCTCTACTTCCTCGGCGTCGGCCGCGAGAAGGGCCGCGACCCCTACTTCCAGCACCTCTACCGCATCCGCTTCGATGGCTCCGGCCTCTCCCTGCTGACCCCCGAAAACGCCCACCACGATGTCTCGCTCTCCCCGGACGGAGCCTGGTTCACCGACAGCTATTCCACCCCCGAGACGCCGCCCGTCGCCGTGCTGCGCGACGCCGCCGGCAAGCTCATCGCTCCCCTCGAGGAAGCCGATATCTCCCGGCTCACGGCCGCCGGATGGAAGCCGCCCGAGCCCGTCACCGTCAAGGCGCGCGACGGCCGGACCGATCTCTACGGCCTGCTCTTCAAGCCCACCCATCTCGATCCCGGCCGCAAATACCCCATCGTCAACCACATCTACCCCGGCCCCCAGACCGGCAGCGTGGGCAGCCGCGGCTTCACGGCGTCGCGCGGCGATTGCCAGGCGCTCGCCGAACTCGGCTTCATCGTGGTCGAAATCGATGGCATGGGCACACCCTGGCGCAGCAAGAAATTCCACGAAGCCTACTACGGCGATATGGGCGACAACACCCTGCCCGACCAGGTCGCCGCCATGAAGGAACTCGCCCGCCGCTACCCCTGGATCGATCTCGACCGCGCCGGAATTTACGGCCACTCCGGCGGAGGTTACGCCGCCGCCGGAGCCATGTTCCGTTACCCGGACTTCTTCAAAGTCGGCATCTCCGAAGCCGGCAACCACGACAATCGCAGCTACGAAGACGATTGGGGCGAGAAGTGGCAGGGGCTGCTCCAAACCAATCCCGATGGCGCCACCAGCTACGACAACCAGGCCAACCAGCTCCAGGCGAAGAACCTGAAAGGCAAGCTGCTCCTCGCCCACGGCACCATGGACGACAACGTCCCGCCGTACAATACCCTGCTCGTGGTCAACGCGCTCATCGCCGCGAACAAGGATTTCGACCTCCTGCTCCTCCCCAACCGCAATCACGGCTTCGGCAACGAACCGTACATGGTGCGCCGCCGCTGGGATTACTTCGTCCGCAACCTGCTCGGCGCGCTTCCCCCCGAAGGCTACCAGCTCAAGCCGCCCGCCGGCGCGGGCAGAGGCATGCCCGGCGCCGCTCAGTAATCGCGCTCAGCGGAACAGCTTCTCCAGCTTTCCTACGGCTTCGACGAGGCTCTGCCTGCGCTCCAGCACGCCGCGGAACAGGTCTCCCTTCTCGCGGAAACGCTCGCGCGCGTTGAAAATCGTGAACTGCCCCGGATGCAGCCCGCGCCGCACCTCGCTCCATTCGAGCGGCGTCGCCACCGGCGCGCCCGCATAGGCGCGCAGCACGTACGGCGCCGCGATGGTCTTCGATTTCGCGTTCTGCAGGTAATCGAAGTACACCCGGTTCTTCTGCCGCCGCGCCACCGAACGCGGCGTCGTGAACATCTGCGGACGCCGCTGCGTCACCAGCCGCGCGATCAGTTCCGCGAACGTGCGCGACTCCTCGTAGCTGTACCCCGGCTCCAGCGGAATGTAGATGTGCATGCCGTCGCCGCCCGTCGTCTTGGGATACCCGGCGAGCCCGATTTCGTCGAGCGCCTGCTTCACCAGCAGCGCCGCTTCCACGATCAAATCGAACTCGCACTCCTGCGGGTCCAGATCGATCAGCACCCAGTCCGGATGATCCAGCGACCCCGCACGGCTCATCCACGGGTTTTGATCGATGCACCCCAGGTTGGCCAGGTACAGCAGGCTCGAGCGGTCCTGCGCGAAAACATAGTTGATCGCCGCGGCGTGTTCGCTCTCGATCAGCTCCGTCCGCAGCCACGCCGGGTACGCTTCCGGCGTGTGCTTCTGAAAAAAATATTCGCCCTGGATCCCGTCCGGATACCGCTTGAGCGAAAGCGGGCGGTCTTCCAGGTGCGGCAGGATCAGGTCCGCCACGGCGTCGTAGTAGTTGATCACGTCGCGCTTCGCCACGCCGTCCGCCGGGTAGTAGGGCTTGTGCAGATTGGTGAACTTGAGCGCGCGCCCGTCGATCGTCACGCTCGCCTCGCGCGCGCTCGCCGCCAGCAGGTCGCCGCGCTCCTCCCGCGCCACGCTCTCCGCCGCCACGTCGTTGCGCAGCCCCACGAAGACCGGAGCGCGCAGCCGCCCCTCCGGCGTCCAGTTGCTGAACCTGACCTGCGCCACCAGTTGCGGCTTCACCCACGTGATGCCGCGATCCGGCTTCGGGCGCTCGCCAAAAGGACAGTTCGGCGTGACCAGCTTCGCCAGCCGCGCGTGCAGCGCCGCCAGCAGCTTCTGGTCGAAGCCCGTCCCGGCGTTGCCCACCCACCGCAGGCTGCCTTCGTCGTGCACGCCGAGCACCAGCGCGCCGAAATGCTCGCGCCCGCCCTGCGGCGCGGTGAAGCCGCCGATCACGAACTCCTGCTCCCCCGTGATCTTGATCTTCAGCCAGTCGCGGCTGCGGCGCGATTCGTACCGGCTGCGCGCGTGCTTGGCCACGATGCCTTCCAGCCCGTTCTCCCGCGCCGCTTCGAGCAGCGTCTCGCCCGCCCCGGGGAACGCCTCCGAGATCCGCACGTTGCCCCCCGCCGTGAGCACGCGCTCCAGCAGTTCGCGCCGCTCCGCCAGCGGCACATCGCGCAGATCGTACCCGTCCAGGTAGAGCAGGTCGAACACGAAATACACCACCGGGCTCGATCGCGAAAGGTGCGCGATCGAGTTCGGATCGCTGTTGGCAATCCGCGGTTGGATCAGGTGGAATCGCGATACGCCCTTCTCGTCCAGCACCGCGATCTCCCCGTCCAGGATCGCGCTCGCCGCCGCCAGATGATGCGGCATCACCGCCAGTTCGGGATACTGCCGCTCACAGCGATTCCCGCTGCGCGAAACCAGCCGCACCCCTTCGTTCTCGAGGAACGCCAGCGCGCGCACCCCGTCCCACTTCACTTCGAAGAGCCACTCCTCCCCCTTTGGCGGACGGTCCGCGATGGTGGCGGTCATCGGCTCCAGGCTCGCCGGCAGCGCCGCCTGCCGCGCGCCCTTTATCCCGCCAGGGTCGACAGGCTTTTTTTTTTGACCGGCGCCGCCGCGGGTGCGCTCTCCGCCGTCTTCGCGCGCTTCGCCGGGCGGCTCTCCCACGTGCGCCCGGAGTCGCCCGCGCCCGCGCGATGCGTCTCGCGCGCCGGCAGGCTGCGCGCGATCTCCTCCTGCGTGCGCCCGCTGAGCGCGCTCTCCGCGTGCGCCTCCACATCCCACCCCGGCGCCGCGAATTCGTCGCGCTTCTTCAGAATCAGCCACTCGTTGCCCTTGCCGCGCCCCTTCATGTGGACCAGCGCGAAGTCGCCGTTCAACTTCTCGCCGTGCAGCCGGAACTTCAGGTCGCCTCGGGCAATCTGCGCCTCGCCCTCCACTCCGCCCAGCAGTTCGAACGTCCCGCGGTCCCACAGCATCACGCTGCCCGCGCCGTAGTTCCCCGCCGGAATGTTGCCTTCGAACCCGCCGTACTCCACCGGGTGATCCTCCACCATCGCGGCGAAGTGCCGGACCGCCGGATCGAGCGTCGGCCCCTTCGGCACCGCCCAAGATTTCAGCACGCCGCCGATCTCCAGCCGGAAATCGTAATGCAGCCGTGTGGCGTCGTGGCGCTGCACGCAGAAGTAGTTGCCCGCCGCTGCCGCCGCGCCGCCCGGCGCGGGTTCCGGCGTGTTTTCGAAGCGGCGTTTGCGCCGGTATTCTTCCAGGGCCATAAGTCCCTCTGGTCCTATTATTTACATCCCATTGTACTTTGTCGTATAGTGGAAAAATCGGGTTGCACCAAAGGAGGGCATATGGCAGCCAGTGTCTGGAAAGGCCATCTGACGTTCGGGCTCGTCACCATCCCGGTCCGCCTCTTTAGCGCGGCCCGCAGCGAAACCATCAGCTTCAACCTGCTGCATAAGGACGATCACTCGCGTATCCGCCAGGTCACCTATTGCCAGCGCGAAGATAAGCCCATCGCCCGCACCGAAACCGTCAAAGGCTACGAGTACGAGAAGGACCGCTACGTCGTCATCGAAGACGAGGAGATCAAGAAGGTCGCGCCCAAAACCGCGCGCGTGATGGAGATCCTCGAATTCGTCAAAGCCGCCGACGTCGACCCCATCTACCTGGAAAGCTCTTACTACGTCGCGCCCGACGAAGGCGGCGAAAAGGCCTATGCGCTGCTCTTCACCGCGCTCAAGGAATCCGGCTTCTGCGCGCTGGCCAAGGTCGCGATGCACAACCGCGAGCACGTCATCGTGCTGCGTCCCGGCGCGAAAGGCATCCTCTCCCACACCATGTATTACCAGGACGAGATCCGTCAGGTCGACGAATTCCGCACCGACACCACCCTGGTCAAGGACAAGGAACTCGCCATGGCCAAGATGCTGATCTCCTCGCTCGAAGCCGAATTCGAGCCGCAAAAATACCACGATGAGTACCGCGCCAACCTGCAGCGCATGATCGAAGCCAAGATCGAAGGCAGGAACGTGGTGGAGACTCCGGCCGAGCACGTCGCCCCGGTCATCGACATCATGGAAGCGCTCAAGAAGAGCCTCGCCGACAAACGCAAGCCCGCCGCCCTCGCCGAGGAACCCGAGCAGGCTTCCGCCCCCGCCGTGAAGAAACGGGTGCGCAAGAACCAGGCGGTAGGGTAGGCCTCCCGGCCTACCCCTTGCCTCTCCTACCCCTTCTTACGCGGCCGCGTCGAACGCTTCTTCGGCGAACCGTCCGGATTCGTCACCTGCTTCCGCGGCGCGCGCGGACGGCGCTGCGGCTTCGGAGGCGGCTCCGGAATCGGAATCTCGCCCGTCGCCGTGGGCTGTCCCGGCACCAGCGGCTGCGGCTCGTCCAGATCGTCGAACTCGTCCGCCGGCGCGGGTTCCGGCTGCGGCGGTGGAGCCGGCGGATGGAACTCGGCCCCCAGGTACACCGTGAGCCCCCGTTCCTCGTCCGGCAGAATCCGCACCAGCCCCTTATCCTGCGAGTAGTTCAGCAGCTCCGCGAATTCCTGGAACCCGTACGTCCGCGGCTCGAAATCGCCGCGCTCCTGCTTCACGTATTCCAGCAACTCGTCCGGCGAGACCCCGTTGTCCACGTCGATGCGATGAATCTCCAGCACGTCGCGCAGCAGCGGGATCGCCTCTTCCGGCTTCGCCCCCGGCTTCTCCGGCGTCCCGCCGCCCTTGAGCCGGATCATGTAGCGGCCCTCGCCGCCGGTCACTTCCACGTACTCGGCCTTCTGCAGCTTCTCCACAAAATCCGTGAAGGAGTTCGCGCCGTAGGCCTTCTCGTTGAACGTGGAGTCGAGCTGCAGCATCGTGCTCTTGAGCAGGCCCAGTTGCGGCCGCACTTCGCGCCGCTCCAGCACGCCCAGCGCCCGCTCCACCAGCGGCATGGCCTGCGCCAGGTCCAGCGCCACGCGCTTGTGCTGCTGCTGATGCTGCTGTTGTTGTTGTTGTTGCGGCGGCTGCTGCTGCTGCGGTGGCGGCGGTTGCTGCTGCTTGTCCTTCTCTTTATCCCGCTCCCGATCCCGCTCCTTCTCCCGCCGCTCTTCCCGCTCGCGCCGTTCCTGCCGGTCGCGCTCGCGCGGACGGTCGTCGATCAGCGATTCGTACGCCACGAATTCGTGGCAGTTCCGCTGCAGAATCGTGCTCGTGAACGCCCGGCCGCCGACCACGAAGATCCGCTTGTCGTACTGCTTCAGCTTGTTGACCAGCGCAATAAAATCGCTGTCGCCGCTGACAATCGCAAACGCGTTGATGTGGTCGTGGGTGAAGGCCATCTCGAGCGCGTCGAGGGCCAGGTTGATGTCGGCGCCGTTCTTGTCGCCGCGCGGGGAGGGGTCACGCTGAACCATTTGCACCGCGTGCTCGCTCAGCGCGCGTGTAGCCGATTCCTGCCTGCCCCAGTTTGCGTATGCAAACTTGGTGACGATTTCGCCGCGTTCCTTGAGCGCGTCGAGCACTGCCGCCACGTCGAATTCGCGGTGTAGCGTGCTCTTCACGCCGATCTCGATGTTATCGAAATCGATGAAGACGGCGATCTTCAATTTCTGTTCCATTTTCAGTTTCCTTATAACCTGCTCCCGGGTGGAAGGGACCGGCACGGTCCGTTTTCGCCAGAGTGCAGGGCGGCCGCCGCCGGGCTGAGTTGTCCGGGATGCGGCCGGATACGGCCTAATGCCTCAAGCGTAGTGTAGCAGAGCAAGTGCCCCGATAAATTGCCGGGTTTCGCAACCGGACTTTCGCAGCCGCACGGCCTATCCTCATAGGTATGAGAATTCTCTGTATCGCCTGCCTGGCCGCGTGGCCCGCCGCGGCTCAACCCGTGGATCAACTCCGGCCGCACGGCGTGGAAATCGCCGCCGCCTCCTACCGCGGCAAGGACGCCGTACACCTCAGGCAAACCGCGTCCAACCAGAACAACGAGAGCTTCGCCCTCGTCGCCGGCTCCGATTTCTCCTCCGGCACGATCGAAGCCGATCTCGCCGGCGCGCCCACCGGCGGTACGTTCGAAGGAGCGCGCGGCTTCATCGGCGTCGCCTTCCACCTCTCCCCATCGGCGGACCGCTTCGAACTCCTCTACCTCCGGCCCACCAACGGACGCGCGCCGGATCAACTCCGCCGCAATCACTCCACCCAATACGTCTCCTTCCCCGACTGGCCCTGGAACCGCACCCGCGCCGAAACTCCGGGCCTCTACGAGTCCTACGCCGATCTCGAACCCGGCGCCTGGACCCACGTGAAGATCACCGTCTCCGGCACGAAAGCCGCGCTCTACGTGCATAACGCCGAACAGCCCTGCCTGATCGTCAACGATCTCAAACTCGGCGCGGCCAAAGGCGCCATCGGACTCTGGATCGGTCCCGGCACCGACGGCTACTTCGCCAACCTGCGCGTCACCCCCGCGAAATGATCTGGCAGGTTTCCGCATCCGCGCAGGCGGCCGCACTTACCTCGCCGCGTTCTCGTACCGGCCGCCCGTCGCCGTTGAGGTCCGCCACCGCGCAGGCAGCCGCGCCCATCCCGCCGTCATCCAGCGTGCTCCGCTTCCACTCCGTGCCCGACCACTCATACAGGTACACGCTGTGCGGCGCCCCGCGGAAACCCGCCACGATCTCGTCGTTGCCGTCGCGGTTGAAGTCCGCCGTCTGTATCGTGTGGCCGTCGGTCAGCGATGGATCGATCACCTTGCGCTCCCACTGCTTCCCGCGTTCGGTGTAGATCGCGACCTCGTTGCCGTGCCACGGCTCGATCGTCGCCAGAAACCGCCGCTTCCCGAGATGCCCCACCGTGATATCGCTCGCGCCCGATTTCGGCCACGGCGCCGGGTCGCCCTTGGCGATCTCGCTGCGGCTCCACGTGCCGTCCTTCTTCGCGGTGAACAGAAAGATGCCGCTGAAACCCGCCATCAGCAGATCGTCGCGCCCGTCGCGATGGAAATCCGTCACGAAGATGCCGTGCACCAGCCCTTCGATGGTCGCGATCTCGCGCCGCTTCCACTCGCCCGGAACGTAGTACACCAGCGGCGTCGGACCGCGGAAGTCCGGTCCCGACGCCGTGGCCGCGGTGAGCGCCGCGTTCACCACAATCGTCTTCCCGCCCCCAACGTGCGCGAGGCGCAGCCGGTGGCTGGTCGGGATGCGGTCGATTTCCGTGACGCTCCACGGCTGAGTTACATCGCCACCCGGACGCAGCACGCTCACGATCCCGCGGCTGTTCTTCGCCTCGTTCTGGAACTCGCTCGCCAGCACGATCTCGTTGCCCGCGACAACGCAGTTGATCATCCGGTTCACGCCCGTGGCCAGCACGTGCCGCTCCCAGCCGGGGTTCTCGTACCAGACCAGTTCATGCATCCCGCTGGCCAGCGCGATCAGGTCCGGGCGCCCGTCGTGATTCAGGTCGGCCACCACCACCTGGTATCCGCCCGCGAGATCCGAAGCGATCGGATGGGCGGTGAACGCCGCCGGCGGCGCCGCTGCCGCGAGCGGAAGCGTGGCCAGAAACACCAAAAGACGCGTCACGCCCACAGTATACTTGCTGTTTGGCTGTCATGAAGAAGTCGATCCTGCTCACGATCGCGGGTGCGCTCGCCGCCTTCGCTCAATCCGTCCATCTGGA
>JBBIQR010000175.1:0-10349 GCA_037442245.1 Candidatus Solibacter sp.
ATCTCGAACTGCATCCCCTCGAAGGGGAACAGCCCAAGCTGCCGCTGGTCTCCCCTCCGGAGATGCAGCCCTAGAGGTTCACCGTGCTCCGGCTGCTTGGCCGCTACGTTTTCCGCGAAATCCTCTCCAGCGCCCTGCTCGGCACGCTGCTGGCGACCTTCGTGCTGTTCCTGCGCGGCGTGGACCCCATCTTCGAACTGCTCGTCCGCGCCAATGGCGCCGGTACGTGGATCGTCATCGAGCTTTTTGCCCTCGCTCTGCCCGCGGTCCTGCCCTTCACCGTCCCGTTCGGCGTGCTGGTGGGCATCCTCATCGGACTCGGACGCATGGCGGGCGACGGCGAAATCATCGCCATGCGCGCCGCCGGCGTGCCGTCGCGCAAGGTTATCGCGCCCGTGCTGCTGTTCGCCTCGCTCGGCGCCGCCTTCGGCTTTTACGTCACCCTGCGGCTCAAGCCCTACTCGGTGCGCCGCTACACGGAACTGGTCAACCAGCTCGAAAAATCGCAGCTCAACGCCAACGTCACGCCGCGCGTGTTCGTCGAGAACCTGAATCCCAACACGATTCTCTACGTCGGCGACGTGCGCGAAGGCGACCGCGCGCTGTGGAAGAACATCTTCGTCGCCGACGTCACCCCGCCCGACCAGCGCACCAGCGGCATGCGCGAAAAGGCCGTCGGCCCCATGATCACCATCGCCGACACCGCCGTCGCCGTCCCCGACCTGCGCAACAACCGGATCCAGCTCGCCCTGCGCAACTACGCCACCCACGAGATGGGCAAGGACCTGCGGTCGCGCGATACCGTCGCGCCCACCGGCGAGCAGGCCCTGCAAGCCTCGCCGCCCTCCCAGACGCCCCTGCGCAGCATCGGCATGAATACCCGCGCGCTTCTCCACTACCCGCGCGACAAGGCCGATTGGATCGAGACCCAGATCGAGCTGCACTCCCGCTTCGTGCTGCCGCTGGCGTGCATCATGCTCGCCATGGTGGGCATCCCGCTGGGCATCGCCACCCGCAAGGGCGGCAAGAGCGCCGGTTATGTTAACGCCATCGCCATCGCCTTCTTCTGCTACTACCTGACGTTCGTGTCCCTCACCGGCATCGCGCGGCAGAAGAAACTGCCGGCCATCCTGTGGATTCCCAACCTGGCCTTCTTCCTCGCCGGGACCGCGCTCCTCTCCCGCATGGAACGCGCCGGCGACACCGGCTGGTGGACGGAATTCCGCGGCAAGGTGGCCGATGCCTTCGCCTCCATCAAAGGCCGGTTCACCGCCAACGGCGAGTCGCGCGTCGCCCCGGTGCGCCTGCCGCTGCTGCCCCAGTTGGTCGATACCTATGTCCTCTCCAGCTTCCTCACCTACCTGGCGCTCGTCCTCGCCAGCTTCGTCTGCCTCACCCTGATCTACAACTTCTTCGAGCTGATCGGCGACATGTTGCGCAACAACATCCCGCTCTCGACGATGTTCACCTACCTGTTCTTCCTGACCCCGTCGCTGATCTATACGCTAATGCCCGTGGGCGTGCTGGTGGCGGTGCTGGCGACCTTCGGGGTGCTCAGCAAGAACAACGAGATCACCGCGTTCAAAGCCTGCGGCGTCAGCCTCTACCGGCTCGCCGTTCCGGTGCTGGTGCTGTCCACCGTGCTCAGCGGCGGTCTGTTCGCGTTCGATTACTATTACGTGCCCGGCGCCAACCGCAAGCAGGACGCCCTCCGCGACCAGATCAAGGGCCGCACCACGGCCCAGACCTACCTGCGGCCCGACCGCAAGTGGATCATGGGCGCCAACTCCAACCGGATTTTCTACTACCGCTTCTTCGAGAACTCGCAGGAAGAGGCCGTCATGAATGAAGCCAGCGTGTTCGAGCTGGACCAGCGTCCCTTCCGCCTCGCCCGCCAGATCTTCGCCAAGCGCGCGATCTACCGGCGCCAGCTCAATGCCTGGGTTTTCGAGGACGGCTGGGTCTGCCAATACCGCGGCGCCTTCTGCGCCGATTACGCTCCGTTCCAGGTGGAGACTTTCCCGGAAATCACCGAAGCCCCGGACTATTTCCTCAAGGAAGCGCTGCAGGATAAGCAGATGAACTTCCTGCAACTCGACCGCTACATCCAGGACCTCCAGCAGAGCGGCTTCGAAGGCACGGTACGGCTCCAGGTGAGCCTCTTCCGCAAGTTCAGCGTGCCCCTCTTCGTGATGATCATGGCCATGATCGCGATCCCGTTCGGCTTCCTCGTGGGCAACCGCGGCGCGATGACCGGTATCGGGATCAGCATCGCGATCGGCATCACCTATCTCGGCATCGGCCCTCTCTTCGAAAAGCTCGGCGACGTGAACCAGTTGCCGCCCGTCATGGCGGCGTGGGCGCCGGACGCCCTCTTTTCCCTGGCCGGCCTCTACCTCCTGCTCCGCATGCGCTCATAGCGGCGGCCGCGCCGCCGGCCGCGGCTCGCCTCGTTACAATACCCTGGATGCTCCCTCTCGCCCTGCTGCTGCTCGCCGCCGATGCCGTTCCCCCGCCCCCCGGCGTCGTTATCGACCATCAGCCCGCCGCCACCCGCCAGTACATCGGCTCGCCCTCCATCGCCATCCTCCCCGGCGGCGCCTACGTCGCCTCGCACGACTTCTTCGGCCCCGGTTCCACTCAATCCACCTCCGCCGTGACCCGGGTCTTCCGCTCCACCGACCGCGGCCGCTCCTGGCGCCAGACCGCCGAACTCCACGATCAGTTCTGGTCCAACCTCTTCTTCCACCGCGGACGCCTGTACCTGATGGGCACCACCTTCGAATACGGGCGCATCGTCATCCGCGCCTCCAGCGACGAGGGCGTCACCTGGTCCCCTCCCGCCTACCTCACCGCCGATACCGGCTACCACACCGCGCCCGTCCCCATCGCCATCCGCGGTGGACGCCTCTGGCGCGCGATGGAGTTCCACCCCGCCGGACCGTGGGGCTTCTTCCAGGCGTTCGTGCTCTCCGCCCCTGCCCGGTCCGACCTGCTCGACCCGAAGAACTGGCGCTTCACGGAACGCCTCCCCTTCCCCAAGGACGCGCCCGCCGGCAAGCACTGGCTCGAAGGCAACGCCATAGCCGCGCGCGACGGCCGGCTGCTCGACATCCTGCGGGTGGATAACGTGGAGAAGGCCGCGCTGCTGCGCGTCGAGGGCGATCGGCTCGCCTTGGACGGCTTCACCGATTTCCCCGGCGGCGCCAAGAAGTTCACCATCCGCTACGACCGGAAGTCGCGCCGCTACTGGACTCTCGCCAATCCCGCGCCCGGCGCGCCCGCCCCCGCCGCCGTGCGCAACACGCTCGCGCTCGCCTCCTCCGCCGACCTGCGGTCGTGGCGCGTCGAGCGCGTCGTCCTCGCCAACCCCGACGCGCTCCGGCACGGATTCCAATACGTGGACTGGCAGTTCGATGGCCAGGACATCGCCGCCGCCGTGCGCGCCGCCTTCGACGACGAGTCCGGAGGCGCGCACAACTTCCACGACGCCAATTTCCTGCTGTTCGTGCGCGTGCCCGGCTTCCGCAAACCGTCCCGCTAGGCAGGTTGCGGCAACGCCGCGGCGCTTACTGCACCTGGTAGGGAACCCGGACCTCGATCGTCTTCGGCGGGTAGCATGCCCGGCTGCTGCACGCCTGGTATCGCAGTTTCCCCACCGCCTCGCCCGGACCCGCGGTCGCGCGCGGCGCCACCTGGAAGTGCGCCACCATCTCGAAGTTGCCGGTGTACACGCTGAGCGGCTTCTCGGTGAACTCGTACTTCTCGAGCGACGGTTTCGGATACGTCACCGCGCCGCCGGCGAGCGCACCCGTCGCCGTCCAGGTAATTTTCAGCGGGATCAGGTACTCCTCGCTCGGCGTGTTGCTGTTGATGTGGTAGCCCGTCATCACGGTCGCCGGAATCTTCACGTCCACACTGGCGCCGCGCTTCACCGCCACTGTCGGCGGATCGGTGACCGCCAGGTATCCGCTGCCCTGGGCGTTAATCGCCCCCGTTGTCAGGCACAATCCCGCCGCCAGGGGCAGCAGTTTCCAGTAACTTTTGAATGCCATCTTCGAAATCCTTGCGGCTGGCCAGCCCCACGTGGACGGCAGCAATCCTTCCTTCGCGATCGATCAGAAACGTGCTCGGCAGCGCGTCCACTCCGCCGTACGCCTGCGCCGTGAAATCGTTGCCGATCACCACCCGGTAATTCACGCCCAGGTCTTTCAGGAACGGCTTCACCACTTCCCACCCGTCGTCGTCCATCGAGACCCCGAGCACGCTGAAGCCGCGATCCTTGTTCTGCCGCTCAAACTCCTTGAACCACGGAATCTCGATCTTGCAGGGACCGCACCAGGTGGCGAAGAAATCGAGCAGCACCACCTTGCCCTTGTAATCGCTCAGGTGGACGGTCTTCCCATCGGCGTCCTTGAGGGTGAAGTCGGGCGCGGGCTTGCGGTCCTTCTCCGCCTTGACGGGTTCGGCCGCGCGCACGCCGGACGAGCAGGCAGCCAGTCCGAGCACGGCCAACAGCGCGGAAACGAGGGGAGCGGAAAGTCGCGGGCTGAGCACGATAATACCTGTTCCAATTATATCGACAACGGCCCGCCGCCCAGCGTGTCGCGGAACCACCGCGCCCGCGCCGCCCGCGCCCGCGCCGGCAGAGTGAACTCGCCGTGCCGCGCAATCCCGCTCCATAGCCGCGCCGCCGTATCGCAGAAACTCTCGCAGCAGTACTCGCGCCATGCCGCCGTGCGCTCGCGGCGCGCCCGCGCCGTCAGCCCGCGCTTGCGCCACTCCGCGCTCCACCCGAGTTCTCCGGCAATCCCCGCCGCCAGTTCCGCGCGCAGCACCCGTTCCCACTGCCACCGCACCGGATTCCCCAGCCGCAGCCACACAAAGTGGGCCACTTCGTGCGCGAAGATGCGCGGGAACTCGGCGCGCGTGCAGTCGAATGCGATCCGCCGCTCGCGCAGGAAACTGCCCGCGTGCACCGGCCCCCTGCGGTCGCGCAGTCCGCGCGCTCCCTGGATGCGGACCGCGCCGCCGCGCAACTCCGGCATGCGCCGCAGCACCGCCGCGGCGGGCGCGCGCCACGCGGGCACATCAAACACAAAAAGGCCGGAGACCGTCACCCCTGTCAGGGTACCGCCTCCGGCCCTTGCCAAAAAACGAGCCCGCCTACTTCGCGTGCAGGACCGCCTGCTCCTCGCGCGCGACTTCGGCGGCCCACTGTTCGATCTCCTGGCGCGTCAACGTCACCAGGTCCTTCTCCATGTCCTCGCCGGTCGCGACCAGGTGCAGCAGGTGGAGCGCCGCGATGCGCCCGCACCAGGCGTCCTCCATCGGACGGCTGGTCGCGCGGCTCACTTCCTGCAACTCCGCGTGCGGCAGCGCAATCGTCTTCTCGCTGCGTTCCCCGTCGTCGCCGGTGAGCACGAACTTCACATCCACGGTATCGGCGTGACGGATCGAGATCGCCGTCTGCAGCCACTTAAGCAGAACCTGAAACTTGCGGCCGAACGGATCCGGCCCCGTTTCGAACTCACGGAAATTCAGCATTATTCGATATTTTACAATGGTTCCAGGAACCCACAGTGCTAGTTGCCGAACTCATCGCTCCACGCGAATTCCGTCTGGATGAACAATCCGTCCCCGATCCCGGACCCGGCGAGGTCCAGGTGCGCATCGGCGCCGTAGGCATCTGCGGCAGCGATCTCCACTCCTATTCGGAAGGCGCCGTCGGCGATTCGCCCTGCGTCTACCCCATGGTGCTCGGCCATGAACCCGCCGGCACCGTGATCAAGGCCGGATCCGGCGTCACCGGATGGAGCGCGGGGATGCGCGCCGCGCTGGAACCCGCCCTCTACTGTTACCACTGCGAATTCTGCCGCTCCGGGCGCCACAACATTTGCGCCAATATCCGTTTCCTGAGCAATCCCACGCTGCCCGGCTTCTTCCGCGAGTTCATCAACCTGCCCGCCGCCAACCTGCTGCCTATTCCGGACCGCGTCCCGCTGGATGCCGCCACCATGATCGAGCCTCTCGCGGTGGCCATGCACTCGATGCAGTTCGCCGCGGTGCAAATCGGCGAGCGCGTGGCGGTCTGGGGCGCCGGCCCCATCGGGTTGCTCACGCTCGGCTGCCTCAAGGCCGCCGGCGCCGGCCGCATCTGGGTTGTCGAGCCGCTGGCTCACCGCCGCGAAATGGCGCGCGCGATGGGCGCCGACGCCGTCATCGATCCCGCCACCGTGGACGCCGCGCGGGAGATCTACCGCGATGCCGGCAACCGCGGCGCCGATTGCGCCATCGATTGCGCCGCCAAGGAGCACACCACCAACGAAGCCATCCGCGCGGTCTGCAACGGCGGCCGCGTCGTCCTCACCGGGATTCACTCCGCCTGCTTCGTGCCTTTCGAGGTGTCGCCCATGCGGCGCAAGGAAGTCGCCATCTTCAACGTGCGCCGTTCCAACGACGAACCGGAGCGCGCCCGCGATCTCCTCGCCGCGCGCCTCGAGTACTTCGCCCCGATGGTGACCCACCACCGCGCGCTGCGCGAGATCGCCCCCGCCTTCGTCGACGCCGAACACTACGCCGCCGGAGCCGTCAAGACCATCATCGTCCCGTAGGGCAGGCCTCCCGGCCGGCCCTCTTCTTCTACGCCCGCTGCGGGTCCACGCCCTCCGGGTTCAGCCCCAATTCCGCGATCGCGGCCTTGGCCTTCTTCCCGTCGAACTTGCCGTCCCGCGCCAGCCGCGACAGCGCCGCTCCCGCGATCGACTCCGCGTCGATCTCGAAGTGCTTCCGCAGGAACTCCCGGTTATCGCTGCGCCCGAAGCCGTCCGTCCCCAGCGTCTCCAACCGCCCATCGAGCCACGGCGCAAGCTGGTCCGCGATCACCTTCATGTAATCGCTCGCCGCCACGATCGGCCCTTCGGCGCCCTTCAGCGCTTCCAGCAGGTACGGCTTCTTCGCGGGCTCGTCCGGATGCAGCCGGTTCCACCGCTCCACTGCGAGCGCGTCCCGCCGCAGTTCGTTGTAGCTCGTCACGCTCCACACATCGCTGGCGACGTTATATTTCTCGGCCAGGAGCTGCTGCGCCCGCAGCGCCTCGTTCAGAATCGGACCGCTGCCGAACAGGTGGACCTTCGCCTTCCCCTTCTCCGGGGCCTTGTAGCGGTAGATGCCGCGCAGCACGCCGTCCGGGTCCAGCCCTTTCGGCATCTCCGGCATGGGGTAGTTTTCGTTGTACAGCGTGATGTAGTAGAAGCGGTCTTCCCCGTTCTGATACATCCGCCGGATGCCGTCCTGCACGATGATCGCGATCTCGTACGCGAACGCCGGATCGTACGCCGCGCACGTCGGTACCGTCGAAGCGTGAATCAGGCTGTGTCCGTCCTGGTGCTGCAAGCCTTCGCCGGATAGCGTCGTGCGCCCCGCCGTGCCGCCGCACAGGAAACCCTTGCCGCGCGCGTCGGCGAACGCCCAGATCGCGTCACCCACCCGCTGGAAGCCGAACATCGAGTAGTAGATGAAGAACGGAATCGTCTCCACCCGGTAGTTGGCGTACGCCGTGCCCGCCGCCGTGAAGCTGGCCATCGACCCGGCTTCCGTGATGCCCTCTTCCAGAATCTGCCCGTCGCGCGATTCCTTGTAGTACAGGAACATCTCCGCGTCGTGCGGTTTGTAAAGCTGTCCCTGGCTCGCGTAGATGCCGAACTGCCGGAACAGGCTCTCCATGCCGAACGTGCGCGCTTCGTCCGGAATAATCGGCACCACGTGCTTGCCGAGTTCCGGATGCTTCAACAGCAGTGTGAGGATGCGCACGAACGCCATCGTGCTCGATACCTCGCGCCCCGCCGAGCCTTCGAGCGATTCCTTCATGTACTCGAGCGGCGGCGAGACAATCGCGCTCTTCGGCACCACGCGTTTCGGCATGTACCCGCCCAATTGCCGCCGGCGCTCGTGCAGATACGCCATCTCCGGACTGTCCGATGGGGGACGGTAGAGCGACGCGTTGCGCGCCGCCTCGTCCGGAATCGGAATCTCGAACCGCGAGCGGAAATGCGCGATTTCGTTCTCGTTCAGCTTCTTCTGCTGGTGCGTGATGTTGCGCCCTTCGCCGGCTTCGCCCAGCCCGTAGCCCTTCACCGTGTGCGCCAGAATCAGGGTCGGCTGCCCCTTGGTCTCCACCGCGCGCTTGTAGGCGTTATACACCTTCTTCGGATCGTGCCCGCCGCGCCGCAGCTTGCCCAATTCCTCGTCGCTCAGGTGCGAGACCATGTCCAGCAGCTCGGGGTACTTGCCGAAGAAGTGCTGCCGCACGTACGCCCCGCCCTTGGTCACGTAGGTCTGCCACTCGCCATCCACCACTTCGACCATGCGCCTGCGCAGCAGCCCGTTGTGGTCGCGCGCCAGCAGCGCGTCCCAATCGTCGCCCCAGATCACCTTCACCACGTTCCAGCCCGCCCCGCGGAACGCGCCTTCCAGTTCCTGGATCACCTTGCCGTTGCCGCGCACCGGACCGTCCAGCCGCTGCAGGTTGCAGTTGATCACGAAGATCAGGTTGTCCAGCTTCTCGCGCGACGCCAGCGTCAGCGAGCCCATCGATTCCGGCTCGTCCATTTCGCCGTCGCCCAGGAACGCCCACACGTGCCGCGGGGTCGGCGGCAGCACGCCGCGGTTCTCCAGGTAGCGCATGAAACGCGCCTGGTAGATCGCGTTGATCGGCCCCAGCCCCATCGAAACCGTCGGGAAACTCCAGAACTCCGGCATCAGCCACGGGTGCGGATAGCTGGAAAGGCCCGGCGTCCCGCGCAGTTCGTGGCGGAAATTCTTGAGTTGGTCCTCCGTCAGCCGCCCTTCCAGAAACGCGCGGCTGTAAACGCCCGGCGACGCGTGTCCCTGGAAATAGACGAGGTCGCCCGGCTGATCGCCGTACGATGCGTGGAAGAAGTGGTTGAAGCCCACCTCGAGCAGCGTCGCCAGCGACGCGTAGGTCGAGATGTGCCCGCCGATTCCGGGGTCGTACTTGTTCTGGCGCACCACCATCGCCATCGCGTTCCAGCGGATCAGGCTCTTGATGCGCCGCTCCATGGCGCGGTCGCCCGGGTAGGGGACTTCCTCCTCCGGCGAAATCGTGTTGGTGTAGGGAGTGTTGAGCTGCGGCGTCAGTTCCACGCCGGTCAGCCGCGCCCGTTCGGTCAGCCGGTCGAGCAGATACGAGGCCCGGTCAGGCCCCGCGTCGTCGATGATCTGGTCGAGAGCCTCTACCCACTCCTCTGTCTCCTGTGGATTCGGATCCACGACCCTCTCGTTCAGTTTCTGGTGCATCGGTACTTCCCATTATAAGGGAGCCGCCCCTGCTGTAAGCGGATACGCCGCCTCTCCCGCTGCCGCCGTCCGCCCCCCAAAAAGAGTCCGCAAATGGGAGTTGCAAAACCGCGCGACTATCGTATAACAGTAAGTGTTCGGGAGGATTGTTCCATGGTCACGTGTCCGGTATGCGATGGCGCGATCGATATTGACGAAGAAGACGTGGACGAAGGGGATTCGATCAGTTGCGACGAGTGCGGCGCGGACCTGAGAGTGGTTGGGACCAGCCCGCTCGAACTGGAATCCGCCGAGGAAGCCGATGAAGACGAGGAGGATGAGGAGGACTTCGTTGAAGACGAAGAGGAAGAGTCCGACGAGGACTGGAGATAACCCCTCCGCGGTGCCCGAAACCGGATCGCGCTCTCAAGCATCCAACCAAACGGGGAGGATCACATGAAACAAATCGGAATCATACTCGCGGTGGTCCTCCTCCTGGTCTGCGCCTTCCCGGCCGCGGCCCAGAAGGCGCCACCCACCCGCAGCGTGGAGGGCGTCGTCACCGACGCCGCGGATTCGCCGGTCTCCGGCGCCGTCGTCCAACTGGAAAATACCAAGACCCAGCAGATCCGCTCCTACATCACGCTCGACGACGGAACCTACCGCTTCTACGAACTCAGCACCGAGATCGACTACCGGCTCAAGGCCGGGCACAACGGCGCGGCCAGCCCTACCAAAACGCTCAGCTCCTTCGACAGCCGCAAGAAATCCGTCATCAACCTCAAGCTGAACAAGTAGCGCCGGCCGCGGCCGCTTTCCCCCGATCCGCTACACGAACCGGTACACGCCCGGCACCGGCAGCGGAGCCGGCGGGAAACTCGCCTTCATATCGAAGACCTTCGGCAGCAGATCCTGTTTCGAGTTCATCATCATGTCCCAGGTGATCTTGCGCCCGCTGTACGCCGCCTCCCGGCCCATGATGCAGGTCAGCGTGCTTTCCGCCACCGTCATCGACTCGTTGATGTACGGCCCCTTCCCCAGGATCGAGTTCA
>JBBIQR010000176.1:0-10328 GCA_037442245.1 Candidatus Solibacter sp.
ACTCTGATTCAGAGTGGACGCCAACGCTCCCTGACGGTCGCGGCTCTGCCTGACGACGGTCGCGGCTCTGCCTGACGTACTACTACGCTAGGATTTTCACGATTGGCGTGGCATTTCGTGAATCTTCCACTTTCAAGTCGCACACTCCCGGTAGCCCCCCCAGTGGCGGCGGAGGCTCGCGGCGGGTAAGAATCAACGTATGCGATACCTTCGCCTTGCCTGCTGCGCAACCGCGCTTGCCGCCGCCGTCTTCGCCGCCGATCCGAAGGCTACTCCGGAGGAGGCGCGCCGGTTCATCAACGAAGCCGAACAGAAACTGCTGGTGCTGGGAGTCGACGCCGGGCGCGCCGACTGGATCAAGTCCACCTACATCACGGACGATACGGAGGCGGTGTCGGCGCTGCTGGACGAGCGCGCCATCGCCGCCACGGTAGAGTACGCGAAGAAGTCCACGCGGTTCGACGGGCTCAAGCTGGATCCGGAGACGGCGCGCAAGATCAAGCTGCTGAAACTATCGCTGACGATCGCGACGCCGAGCGATGCGAAAGAGAGCGAGGAACTCACCCGCATCGCGGCGGGGATGGAAGGCGCCTACGGCAAGGGGAAGTATTGTCCCGGCGGAGCGGAGAGCTGCAAGAATCTGGACCAACTGGAGCGCATCATGGCGGAGAGCCGGGACGCGCGGGAGCTGCGGGACGCCTGGGTGGGGTGGCACGCGATCGCGCGGCCCATCCGCAAGGATTTCGTGCGCTACGTGGAGTTGGCCAACAAGGGCGCGCGGCAACTGGGGTTCCCGGATAACGGGGCGATGTGGCGGTCGAAGTACGATATGAAGCCGGACGAATTCGCCGCCGAGCTGGACCGGCTGTGGGAGCAGGTACGTCCGCTGTACCTTTCGCTGCACGCGTACGTGCGCGCCCGGCTGCGGGAGAAGTACGGGGACCTGGTGCCGGAGAGCGGTCCGATTCCGGCGCATCTGCTGGGCAACATGTGGGCGCAGGACTGGTCCAACATTTATCCGCTGGTGGCGCCGCCGGACGCGGCGGCGGCATACGACCTGACCGAGCTGCTGCGGAAGAAGAACACGGATTGGAAGCAGATGGTGAAGTACGGGGAAGGCTTCTTCACGTCGCTGGGGTTCGCGCCGCTGCCGGGGACATTCTGGGAGCGGTCGCAGTTCGTGCGGCCGCGGGACCGCGACGTGGTGTGTCACGCGAGCGCCTGGGACGTGGACGCGGTGGAGGATCTGCGGCTGAAGGTGTGCATCCAGATCACGGGCGAGGATTTTCTGACGATCCACCACGAACTGGGGCACAATTTCTACCAGCGGGCGTACAGCAAGCAGCCGCCGAGTTTCCGCGACAGCGCCAACGACGGGTTCCACGAAGCGATCGGCGACACGATCGCGCTTTCGGTGACGCCGGAGTACCTGGTGAAGCTCGGACTGCTGGACAAAGCGCCGGACGCTTCGAGCGATATCGGGCTGCTGATGCAGCGGGCGCTGGAGAAGGTGGCGTTTCTGCCCTTCGGGCTGGTGATCGACCAATGGCGGTGGAAGGTTTTCAACGGCGAGATCCCGCCGGAGAAATACAACCAGACGTGGTGGGAGTTGCGGCGCAAATACCAGGGCATCGCGCCGCCGGAGGGGCGGAGCGAGGAGGATTTCGACCCGGCGGCGAAGTATCACGTGGCGGCGAACGTGCCGTATATGCGTTATTTCCTGGCGGACATTTTGCAGTTCCAGTTCCACCGTTCGCTGGCGCAGACGGCGGGGTGCAGCGGACCGCTGAACCGGTGTTCGATCTACGGGAACGCGGCGGCCGGCGCGAAGCTGAATGCGATGCTCGAAATGGGGGCGAGCCGTCCGTGGCAGGAGGCGCTCGAGAAGATATCGGGCACGCGGAAGATGGACGCGACGGCGATCCGCGATTACTTCGCGCCGCTGCAGAAGTGGCTGGATGAGCAGAACAAGGGAAAGCCGGTGGGCTGGTAACGCGGGCGGCGGGCCTTACGAGTACAGCTTTTCGACGTAGCCTTTGACATCCTGGAGCGCCTGGACCTCGAGTTCCTGGTGCAGGCGTTCCAGGGCCTGGATGGCGTTCAGAAAACTGTAGCCGGAGCGGCTCTGGGGACCATAGACGGAGACGATGAGATCGCACAGTTCGCGCAGGCGCGCGGTGGTGCGTTTCATTTCATCGCCGAGTTCGCGGTGTTCCTCGAGTGTGAGCGGAGTAGTCGTACTGTCGGGACGCATGCCTCTCCTGCCGCGCGACTTGCCTCCCCGTTCGATAAAGCGATGGCAAAGGCCGATTCCATGCGGTTCGACCGGCTTCCGTAGCGGCAGCCTTCGTAAGACGAGTCTAGCATGGGGCGCCCTGATACACTGGGGAGGATGGCCAACGAAATCTACGCCGCCTTCGACACCACGGAAGGCAAATTCAAAGTGAAGCTGCACGCGGACAAGGTGCCGAACACGGTCGAGAACTTCGTATCGCTCGCCGAGGGCACCAAGACCGGGAAGCCGTTTTACGACGGCACGATTTTCCATCGCGTGATCCCGGATTTCATGATCCAGGGAGGCGATCCGGAAGGCTCGGGACGGGGCGGACCGGGGTACCGTTTCGCCGATGAATTCCACCCCGAGTTGAAGCACACCAAGCCGGGCATTCTCTCCATGGCGAATGCCGGACCGAACACCAACGGCAGCCAGTTTTTCATCACGGTCGCGGCCACATCGTGGCTGGACAACCGCCACAGCGTGTTCGGCGAAGTGAGCGAAGGCTACGACGTGGTGAAGCGCATCAGCGAAGTGCCGCGGGGAGCGCAGGACCGTCCGGTGAAGGAAGTGCGCCTCAACTCGGTAAAAATCGAGAGGCTTTGAAACTCGCAATCTTCGGCGGCACGTTCGATCCGGTACATGAGGCGCACCTGGCGATAGCCCGCGCCGCCGCCGAGGGTTTCGCTCTGGACCGCGTTCTGTTCGTACCGGCTGCGCATCCGCCGCACAAGCGGGGCACGACGCGCGCCGCGTTCGCCGACCGGTTGCGGATGATCGAACTGGCGGTCGCCGCGGATAGGCGGTTCGAGGCATCGCGGCTGGAAGAGTTCACGGCGTGCAGCTATTCGATCGACACCATTGAAAGGGTGCGGGGGCAGCTTGCGCCGGGCGACGAGTTATTCTTCCTGATCGGCGCGGACGCGTTCGCGGAGATCCGGACGTGGAAGCGATGGGAGGACGTAGTACGCGGGGTTCATTTTCTGGTAGCCGCGCGTCCCGGTGCGTCCTATGCGGTACCGCCCGGCGCGGTTGCGGACCGGCTGGAGACGGTGCGGCTGCCGTTTTCCTCGTCGGAGGTGCGGCGCGCGCTGGCGGCGGGGGAATGTCCGGAAGGGCTGCCGGCGGCGGTACTCGAATACGCGCAGTCGCAGCGGCTGTATCAGGCCGCCGGTCCAGGCTGATCCGCGCAGATTGAAGGGCACCAGCGCGTTTTGTCTCGCCGCGCCACACCGCTGTGTCGCGCGACTGCAAAAAGTACTCACCGGCACGGGACGGGCGGATACCGGAGCAAGCGGTCTAAGTCTCGAAAAGGATTGCGGGTAGGACCGTTTCGCAGGGCGGCGTGGAGGCGCGGCGAGAGTGGCACGCGCCGTGCATGATAGTGCGATGCAGCTCTCACCCGTCCGGACTGCTTCATACAAGGAGGTCTATTTGTGAAGCGACTTTTCCCTCTCTACAACCTGATTGCACTCCTGCTTGTTGGCGGCGCGGCGGACCTGCGCGCGCAAAACGTGGTCACGGATAAGGATTCGATCGCGCTCTCGGCGGTCTATGGCGGCGCACCGGTCAGCGGAACGGTCATGGTGACGAGTTCCACCGGCGCGGCGATCCCATTCGTCGTTTTTTCGAACAACGCTTTTATCAAGGTCAACGGACAGAACTCTACCAGCGGCAACACGCCGGCCACGATTACCGTGCAGGCCGACCCGGCGACGCTCAATCCGGGGACTTACAACGGGTCGATCCTGGTAGTGGGCGGAGCGAACAGCAAGACCGTGAACGTGGCGTTCACGGTGAGCAGCATCGGAGTGAGCCCTTCGAGCGTGGCGTTCACCGGCTACACGGCGGGGAGCGTGACGATCCCGGCGCCGCAGACGCTGACGTTAAGCGGCGCGAGTCTCCAGTTTCAGGCGTCGGCGAGCTCCTCGAACGGCGGGCAATGGTTTCAGGTGACGCCGACGAGCGGGAACTCGCCGGGCGCGATCACGGTGGCGCTGAATCCGGCGATCGTGCCCGGGCTTCAGGCGGGGACCTACACCGGACAGATCACGATTACGCCGGTGGGCGGCACCACGAACGTGCCGGTCATCGTGCAGGTCACGCTGACGGTAGCGAACACGCCGTCGGTGAGCGCGATACCGAGTCCGCTGCAATTCAGCGTGCAGATTGGCGGCACGAACAATATCACGACGCAGCCGCTGACGGTGGCGACTTCGCCGGCCTCGCAGTTGAGCTACGGCATCACGGCGAACCAGAGTTGGATCACGGTGAATCCGTCGAACGGCACGACGGACGCGATGAGCGGCTCGGCGCAGGTGATCGTGGGGGTGGTTCCGGCGGGCTTCGCCGCGGGGAACTACAGCGGCCAACTCACGCTGACCACGCCGGGGGCAACACCGCTCACGACAAATATTCCGGTCAACCTGGCGGTGTATACGACGTCGGCGTTGAACGTCCCGGCGGCGCCCCTGGCGTTCACGTACCAGTTGGGGACGGTGGCGCCGGCGGCGCAGAATCTGAGCATCACCGCGACCAGCGGAACCCTGAACTACAACGTGGCGGTGAGCGCCAACGCGACCTGGCTCAACGTGGCGGCTACGGGCAGCACGGCGGCTCCGCTCTCCGTGAGTGTGAATCCCACGGGGCTCACGGCGGGCACGTACGCCGGCACGATTACGGTGACATCCGCCGGCGCGGCCAACAGTCCGCAGACGGTGAACGTGACGCTCAAGGTGACGAACGATCCGGTGATCCAGGCGGACCTTGCGGCGCTGAGCTTCCCGTACCAGATCGGACAGGCGGCTCCGGCGGCGCAGTTGGTGAATCTATCGAGCAGCACGGGCGCGCTGCTGAACTTCACGACTTCGATCGCGGAGACGAGCTGCTCGTCGGCGGCGTGGCTGTTCGTCAACGGCGCGATGGGGACGGTGACCGGAACGACTCCGGCTCCGCTGACGGTTTCGGTCGTCACCACGGGGCTGGCGGCGGGGACCTGTATCGGCAAGATCATGGTCGCGGCAACGGTGGCATCGACGGGCGCGCCGGCCTACGGCAGTCCGCTGGTGATCCCGGTTTCGCTGACGGTTTCGAGCACGCCGCTGCTGGTGGCGGCGCCGACGGCGCTCCGGTTCACGGCGAGCGTGGGCGCGCAATCGGCGGCGCCGCAGAATATCGTATTGACCAGCACGTCTCCGGCGGCGGCGGATCAGTTCCCGTTCACGGTCGCGTTCCAGACCGATAGCGGGGGAACGTGGCTCTTCGCCGCTCCGCTTTCGGGAAACACGGCGTCGCCGAACAACGCGGTGACGGTGTCGGTGATTCCGACGCTGCTCGGTCCAGGGACGTACACGGGCTCGGTGACGATCACGGGGCCTTCGGCGGTGACGAACAGCCCGGTGAAGATCCCGGTCACCCTGACGGTGGCGGCGGGGGCGCTGACGCTGAATCCGGGTTCGCTGAGTTTCACTGCGACGCTGGGGGCGGGCAAGCCCGCGACCCAGACGGTGGCGGTGGGGTCGACGGGCGCGGCGCTGATCTACACCGCGGCGGCGAACGCTTCGTGGCTGAGCGTGACGCCGGCCAGCGGGACGACGGCGGCGAACGGGACTCTGACGATCGGGGTGGATCCGACGGGGCTGGCGGCCGGCAGCTATACCGGCAGCATCGCGGTGAGTTCGCCGGGAGCGGGCAACAGTCCGCAGACGATCAACGTGGCGCTGACGGTGCAGCCGGGGACGATCTCCGCGCCCACCACGACGCTGACGTTCAACCAGCTTGCGGGCGGTTCGGCTCCGGCGGCGCAGACCATCGCGGTTACCGGAACGCCGGGAGCGCTCAACTTCGCGGCGGCGGCGAGCCAGAACACGCCATGGCTGACGGTGACTCCGGCGAACGGCACCACACCGGGCAACGTGCAGGTGAGCGTGAACGCGGGCAGCCTGGGAGTGGGGCAGTATACCGGAAGCGTGACGATCACGTCGGCAGGCTCGGCCGGCAGTCCGATCACGGTGCCGGTGGTGCTGAACGTCACCGCGTCGCAGACATTGGGCGCGAACCCGGCGTCGCTGACGTTCAACTACACGGTGGGGCAGAGCGCGCCACCCACGCAGAGCGTATCGGTGACGATCAGCGGCGGCGGAGCGGCTGCCATCGCGGCGCAGGTATCGGCCGGGGCGGCGAGCTGGCTGTCGGTAGCTCCGGCGAGCGGGACCACGCCGGCGACCCTGACGGTCACGGCGACTCCGGGATTGCTGACGGCGGGAAGCTACACGGGAACCATCAGCGTGACTTCTCCGGGAGCGCTGACGCCGCTCAGCATCAACGTGACGTTTGTGGTGGTGGCGATTCCCAAGCCGCTGATCACCGCGGTGGACAACGCGGCGAGTTACGGGGCGGGGGGCGTATCTCCGGGTGAGAACATCACCATCTTCGGCACGGGCGTCGGGCCGGGCACGCTGGCTCCGGGGACGGTGGCCAACGGCGCATGGGGCACGAGCGCGGGGAACACGCGGGTGCTGTTCGACGGCATCCCGGCGCCGGTGATCTACGCGTCGGCGATCCAGACGAGCGTGATGGTGCCGTACGGCATCGGCGGGCGGCCGACGACCAACATCGTGGTCGAGTACAGCGGGGTGCAATCGAACGCGGTGGCGTACAACGTGGTGGCGGCGGCGCCGGGGATCTACACGCTGAACCAGCAGGGCGTGGGGCCGGGCGCGGTGCTGAACCAGGATGGCGTCACGGTGAACACGCCTTCGGCGCCGGAGAAGCGCGGCAACGTGGTGGCGGTGTATATGACGGGCGAGGGCGCGACGATTCCGGCGGGCGCCGACGGCGTGATCATCCCGGCGGTGGTGAGCGCGCTGAAGAAGCCGATCCTGCCGGTGACGGCCACGGTGGGCGGTATCGCGGCGACGGTGCTGTACTACGGCAGCGCGCCGGGCATCGTCTCCGGCGTGATGCAGGTGAACGTGCAGATACCCGCGGGGGTGACGCCGGGGAGCGCCGTCCCGATTCAGATCACGGTGGGGACCACGGCGACGCAGACCGGGGTCACCATCGCAGTGAGCCAGTAACGCGCAGAGCTCTCCACTCCGGCCCGCCCCGTTCGTCCGGGGCGGGCCTTTTTTTTCGGAGCGCGCGGCGGTGTACCATGGTTCCCATCCGGAGCTCAGAAATGGATCGCCGTCAATTCCTCGAAGCCGGCATGGCCGGCCTGACATTTTCCGCCGCCCGCGGGCTGGCGGAGCCTTTTGCCGATATGGCGCCGCTGCGGGTCGGGCTGATCGGCTGCGGCTGGTATGGCAAGAGCGACCTGTTCCGCCTGGTGCAGATCGCGCCGGTGGAGATCGTGTCGCTGTGCGACGTGGACCGCCACAACCTGGAAGAGGCCGCGCAGTGGGCGGTGGAGCGGCAGAAGTCGAAGAAGAAGCCGCGGTTGTACCGCGACTACCGCGAGATGCTGGCGCAGAAGGACCTGGACCTGGTGGAGATCGCTACCCCCGACCACTGGCACGCGCTGCCGATGATCGCCGCCGCTAAAGCCGGGATCGACATGTACGTGCAGAAGCCGATCAGCGTAGACATCGCCGAGGGGCAGGCGATGGTGGCGGCGGCGCGCAAGTACAACCGGGTGGTGCAGGTGGGGACGCAGCGGCGGAGCACGCCGCACCTGATCGAGGCGCGGGAGATTGTGCGCGACGGGCGGCTGGGCACGATCGGGTACGTGGAGATTTACTCGTACGGCGGGGGGCGTCCGATGCCGGCGCCCACGGAGGCGGTGCCGGAAGGGCTCGACTGGGACTTCTGGGTGGGACCGGCGCCGATGATGGCGTACAGCCCGGCGATCCAACGCAACTGGCGGCAGTTCATGGAGTACGGCAACGGCACCATCGGGGACATGGGGATCCACATGTTCGACATGGTGCGGTGGTTCATGGGGCTGGGGTGGCCGAAGCGGGTCTCGTCGTTCGGGGGCTTGCGGGTTCTGAAGGGCGGCGCCAGCGACATCCCCGACGTGCAGACCGCGATGTTCGACTTTGACGACGTGACGGTGGTGTGGCAGCATCGACGGTTCGGCTCCGCGCCGGACCCGGCGTATACGTGGGGCGCGACGCTGTACGGCGATAAGGGAACACTGAAGGCGGGGATCATGGGCTACGATTTTGTTCCGCTGGGACGCGGCGGGCAGCCCGTCCACAAGGACGTGACCTTCGAACTCGAACAGTACCCGGAGGACAAGACCGAGCCGCGGCTGGAGAAGCCGGTGGCGCCGGCGATCCGCGGGCACATGAAGGATCTGCTGCACGCGATCGCGACGCGGGGGCGTCCGGTAGCGGACATCGAGGAAGGGTACATCTCGTCTTCGTGCTGCATCCTGGCCAACATGTCGCTGAAGCTGGGGCGCACGCTCGAGTGGGATGCGCAGCGGGGGTTGGTGAAAGGCGACGACGAGGCCAACCGGCTGATGCGGCGGCCGTATCGCGCGCCGTGGGTCCACCCCGACGCGGCGGAGGTCTGAGGGCGGGGCGGTTTCCCGCAAGCACCACCTCCGGGAGGGGTACAATAGACGCTAGTGGCACTCGTCCCTCCTTACATCGCATCACTTCGGCCGTACGAAGCCGGACGCACGATCGAGAGCGTCCGGGAGCAGTATGGGCTCGAGCGGATTGCCAAGCTGGCTTCGAACGAGAATCCGCTGGGGCCTTCGCCGCATGCGGTCGCAGCCATGGAGCGGACTTTGGGCGGGCTGCACCTGTACCCGAACGGGGGGCTCGACCTGCGCAGGGTGCTGGCCGAAACGTTCGATCTCAAGGTGGAGAACGTGATCGCCGGCAGCGGCAGCGAAGGGATCATGAGCAACATCATCCGCGCGTTTCTGTGCGACGAGGATGAGGTGCTCACCACGGAGGCGGCCTTCATCGGCTTTCAGGTGCTGGCGCGATCGCGCGGCGTCCGCTACCGGACGGTGCCTTACGGCAACTGGCACTACGACCTGCCCGCGCTGGCCGGCGCCATCAACGACCACACCAAGATCATCTACCTGGCGAACCCGAACAATCCGACGGGCACGATCTTCACCAAGGCGCAGTTCGACGAATTTTACCGGCACGTGCCGGAGCGCGTGCTCATCATTCTGGACGAAGCCTACTTCGAGTACGCCAAGGACAACCCGCGGTACCCGGACTCGATGCACTACCGGTACGACAACGTGATTACGCTGCGCACGTTTTCCAAGATCTACGGGCTGGCGGGCGCGCGCATCGGGTATGGGTTCGCGCACGAGGAGCTCATCGGCAACCTGCTCAAGGTGAAACTGCCGTTCGAGCCTTCGAGTCCGGCGCAAGCGGCGGGCATCGCCGCGCTGGAGGACAAGGAATTCCTGCACCGCTCGCTCGAGCTGAACGCGCGCGGCATCCGCTACCTGAGCGAAGGGCTGCGGGAGCTGGGAGTGACGGTGGTGCCGTCGGAAGCGAACTTCGTGATGGCGGTACTGAGCGACGAAGCCGAAGCGGCCGGCATGTTCGAGGGGCTGCTGGCGCAGGGCGTGGTGGTGCGTCCGCTGAAGGCCTTCGGCCTGCCCAATTGCATCCGGATTTCGACCGGCACCGGCGAGGACAATCGCCTGTGCGTGGAAGCATGGAGGAACTGTCATGCCGCAAACCTGGGAGCATCCCGCCGCGGTTGAGCGCGATTTTCTGCCGCTCAACGGCACCGATCACGTCGAGTTTTACGTAGGCAACGCGCGGCAGGCCGCGCACTACTACCGCACGGCCTTCGGCTTCCGGCTGATCGCCTACCGGGGTCCTGAGACGGGGACGCGTGACCGCGCGAGCTACGTGCTGGCGCAGAACAAGATCCGGTTCGTGCTGACCACGGCGCTCCTGCCGGACCACCCGATCGCGGAGCACGTCCGGCGGCACGGGGACGGGGTGCACGATATCGCGCTGTGGGTGGACGACGCCGAAGCGGCGTGGCAGGAGACGACGCGGCGCGGTGCGCGCAGCGTGCGGGAGCCGGAGACGCTCACCGATGATGAGGGCAGCGTGCG
>JBBIQR010000177.1:0-2999 GCA_037442245.1 Candidatus Solibacter sp.
CGCGCTGATACTGGAGCGCAGCACCGCGTCCGCGCCGGTCTCCGCCAGGATGTCCTGCCGGTAGCCGTTGCTGTCCCGGACCAGTACATGGACGTGCATATCGATGAACCCCGGCATGAGGGTGACGTCGCCGAGATCCACGGTGGCGGCTCCGGCGGGAGGCGCGGCCGGGTTCACCGCGGTGATGCGGTCGCCAGTGACCACCAGCGACGCGGGCGCGACGATGCGTCCGCTCCGGACATCGAGCATGCGCTGCGCGCGGACCACGGTGACGCTTTGGGCGGAAGCGGCGCTGAGCGCCGCCAGCGCGAGGACGGGCAGAGGGAGTGTGCGTGCCATCGGAATCGCCACAGTGTACCACCAGCAAAGTAGCGCAGGCCTCCGGGCCTGCCTTTGGATCGAACCCGAATCATCCAGCAGGCAAAGCCTACTGGACGCTGATCGTCACCACGTTCGCCGTTACACCGTCGACACTCAGCACGACTGGAACTTCTCCCGCACCTGCCAGAGCTCTTGGAACGTACAGGTTCACTAGATCCATGCCCGGGTATTGCGATTGAGTTCCCGCATAAGCGACCGTTGCGCTGAGCCCTCCGATCCGCGCGGTCACGTTGCTGAGGGAGCTACGCCCGGCGATGCCGGTTCCGTAAAGCTCGACTACCAGAACGTCCGTGGGCGCACCCAGAGGCATCGGCTTGGCGGTGCAACCGGGAGAACATTGGAATACCGGCACCGGGGTTTGTGTTCCGTCCGAAGAAGCGCGTATGGCGAGCGCCGCCGCGACACCCGTTCCGCCGCCGTTGGCGGCATAGAGAGCCGGTGCAACAGCGCCGGCGAACGCCGCACTGACGTTACCTCCAATCGTCACCTTCGAGACGCCTGGAGCGATGCCCGGCGGCACAACATAGTTAATTTGCCGGGAGCTTGCGTAGTACAGGCTTGCCACCCCCGACACGCCAGCGCTGTCTTCAACCGTGACAGTGATTCCGCCAAGCGTGGAAGGAAGTGTGGCGCCTGATGCAGCCGCGGGTGTGGCGACCGGAAAATGCCCCCATGCGGTCGCAATCGAACCTGGCGCTATTCTGTAGCTCCCGTCCGCGTTTGATAGATTCGCCACATACGGTCCAGAGGTTGCATTGTTCGTGTTGGTGACACCCGTGGAATTGATTACCAGCACGGGTTGTCTGAGCTCCGATTCGATCTGTGCCACTGTTTCACCCGGCGCTAAATACCACAGGTAATTCGTCGGATCGAGCCCGTAGTTTACTACCGTGTTTCCCGTCACGCTTCCACCGTTCACGTTCTCCATCCGGATTCCGGAGCCCGGGGAATTCGTCACGAAGTTGTTCGTGACGTTGATGGCTGACATTGACTCCGTCCTGACCCAATTGAAATTCTGATCGTAGACGACGACGTTGATCGCACCCGCATAACTCAGGACGTTGTAACTCGGGACGCCGAAGCCGAGTGCGTTGTCGATGATGTTGTTGGTGATTGTGATATTGGAGGCAGGGCCGGTCTTGTAGCCGTAGGAGAGGCCCTCATCCTGCTCCACCAGTACGCCGCCGCCGCCGGTTTCTTCGAGCATGTTGTCGGAGACTGTGACATTGGCGACCCCAGCCGGGTAAATGCCCCGCCCAAAGGTTTGTTGATACACGAGATTGCCGCTGATCACGGTGCCGCTTCCGCGCAAATTTGGACTGTTGATGGCGACCCCGAAGTTCTCCTTGACGGCAACCGCGTGATCCAGCGTCAGCGTAATCGCCTCGCCGTCGCTTCCCATCTGTGCGCTCACCGGAGGGCTTTCGGTCACGACGGTTGCGGTTCCGGCTATGGCGCCGCTGGTGATGTCAATAAAATCGAAGGCTTCCCCAATGGCAATCGGCGCGGTGTTGTGCCGCTTGACCTGAACGGTTCTGTCTGAGTTCGCCGCGCTGACCGTCGCCGCCCATTCCCCATCAATCGCGATGGCGTCGTCGCACCCGCGCTTGACCGTATTGTTGGTGATCGCATTGTTGGCGCCCGCCGAGCCCAGATGGATGCCGTCCGCGTTAGTGGAGATCATCCGGTCCGTCCCAGGGCGCGGAATCACTTGTACATGATCGACCGTAATCGAAGACCCGCGGTCGGTAAACACTCCAATGAATCCCGACTCGTATACCGAGACATTTTGAATGGTCAGGCCGGTGGTATTGGAAGCGAAAATCGTTCCGATGCCGGCGCGCAATTCAAGAACCAGAGTGTCGCCGGGTTGGATGGTCGCTAGCTGCGTCGCGGTCGTCCACGGATCGCTTCCCGTGATCTGGATCGAGCTATCGCTCACAGGCCCGGCCACCGGCATTCGCCCGGTTGTACGCAACTGCGTTCCATTGCGGAAAACGTAGGCGAAATAGCCGTCGTTGACGAAACCTGCCGGTACGGTAACCGCGTTCAGGTACGAGGGCAAGGGATACTTTCCCGACTGTTTGATGCCGATGGTTCGCGCCACCGTGTTCACACCGGTCACCGTCGCTTGAGTAAAGGGCAACTGGATGGCATCGATGGTGAAGTTCTTGAGCGTGAAATTCGTGGAGTTGTCCACCTCAATTCCCATGATGCTGCCTTGCGCCACGTATACTTCGGAGTGTTGGAGGTCCACCGTGACGTTCTGGATCGAGTCGAGATACGCATACTGATACGGGCTGTTCGGCGTTAAGAAGTAAAAGCTCCCCGGATCGGCGGTGACCAGCGGAATGTGGTTTTTCGAAGCGTAAGTGACGCCGGCCTGAAATAGTGGCCGTGAATCGAGCGCCGGGGCATTGGGAGTCATGTTCTGCGACGCTATTCCATTGGTAACCAGATCGTGGGAAAGGTTGAGGCTCTGCCCAAGCGCGCCCACCGCGGCCAAAAGCGCTGTCAGAAAGGGTCGCATCGGCCACATTATACTGCCCGCTTACACCGGAATATTCGGGCGATCAGAGGATCGGGCGTGTCTCGGCCGCAGATTGGGTGGTCTTTGC
>JBBIQR010000177.1:3009-10320 GCA_037442245.1 Candidatus Solibacter sp.
CGCGCTGATACTGGAGCGCAGCACCGCGTCCGCGCCGGTCTCCGCCAGGATGTCCTGCCGGTAGCCGTTGCTGTCCCGGACCAGTACATGGACGTGCATATCGATGAACCCCGGCATGAGGGTGACGTCGCCGAGATCCACGGTGGCGGCTCCGGCGGGAGGCGCGGCCGGGTTCACCGCGGTGATGCGGTCGCCAGTGACCACCAGCGACGCGGGCGCGACGATGCGTCCGCTCCGGACATCGAGCATGCGCTGCGCGCGGACCACGGTGACGCTTTGGGCGGCAGCGGCGCTGAGTGCAACCAGCGCGAGGCCATCGGAATCGCCACAGTAGCGCAGGCCTCCCGGCCTGTCTTTTGGATCAAACCGGAATCGCCTCCGCGCTAACCCGGAATGACAAACGCCGAGGGTATTCGTTCGTCCAGCGTCGCAACCTTGCAGCCGTGCGCTCGCGCCAGTTCCGCCAGGTGGCCGTCGGTGGTTTGGCGAGGCGTCTTCACCCATGCCGGAAGCCGCGAGACATCATGATCGTCTGCGAGGAACCCGAAAGGTACGGCGGTCTGCCGCTTCAGAGTCACCAGAAGCGTTCTCGCTTGAGCGACGGTTAAACCATACTGGGGCGCCTGTGATAGGACGCGCACGAACCCCAATTCTGTAATCGCGCACGTGACGAGTTGATAGGGTGCCCCTTTCCCGAGACTGACTACCCACGAAGCGGCGCGCTCATGAAACTCATGTTCGAGAAGACCGAGCGCCACCAGGGCATTTACATCCAGAAGGTATTTCACGGGAAGTTCGACAGAATTTCGCGTACCTGTTCACTGGTCAGCCGCGGAGCTCCCGGTCCGGCGGTAAGGACGGGAAGACCAGTGACGGAATCACGCCGGATGGCGGACTTCGCTCGCCGCCCTTGTTGGGGAACCAGGACGATTCTTCCGTCCTTCACGGCAGCGTCGAGCGTGTCACCAGCGCGCAGCCCGAGCTTCCGGCGGATCGGACCAGGAAGAACGACCTGCCCTTTGCTGGAAATGCGGGTTTGCACGGTAAGAATATCTTACCACGCAGGCCCCGCGGTCAACCTGGAAGAACAGGGAAAGGGAAGCCTGAAGATGAAGACGCGACGTGCGGCTGCCTCTTACTCCTGCCGCAGCGCCGCCAGCGGATCGATTCGCGACGCCCGCCTCGCCGGCGCGTACCCCGCCAGAATCGCGGCGCTCATCAGCACCACCCCGGCCGCCACCAGAGTCCCCGGATCATTCGGCTGAGTCTGGAACAGAAAGGCTTTCACCAGCCGCGACGCGGTTAACGCCGCCGGCACGCTGATCGCCAGCCCCGCCCCGGCCAGCCCCAGCACGCGGCGCAGAACCATCCAGACCACGGCGCCGCGCCGCGCTCCCAGCGCCATGCGGATTCCAATCTCGCCGGTCTGCCGCGCCACGTGGTACGACATCGTCCCGTAAAGCCCCACGCACGCCATCAGCAGAGCCAGCACCGCGAAACCGGCGCACAGTCTCGCGAACAGGATTTCCCGGCTGATCGTCCGGTCGATTTCCGCGGCCTGCGTGACCACGTTGGTGACTGGTATCCGGGAATCCGCCTCGCGCACGATCGCATGCACGCTGTGCACGTACGCTAGCGGATCGCCCGCGGTGTGCAGCGCGTAGGTCATTCGATCCGGAGAGATCTGGCTGGCCGGTACGAGCATGGTCATCGAACTCTCCTCCTCGTCCTTCAGGCCGCCGTACCGCACGTTGCCCGACACGCCGACGATTTCCAGATCGCGCTTCTCGTCCACCAACGTGATGGACCGGCCCACCGGACTCCCGTTCCCGAAGTAAGTCCGCGCCATCTCCTCGCTGATGACCGCAACCGGCGTGGAGCCCCGCTGGTCGCGTTCGTCGATCTCGCGCCCGGCCAGGATCGGAATCCGCATCGTCGTCAGGAAACGCGGTCCGGCGGCCAGGACGCCCGCGTCATCGATGGTCACGGCGCCGGCCTTCATTTCGCCCCCGATCGCCGGCCCGGCGAGACCGGCGCTGATCAGCGAGGAATGCGAAAATGTCGCGCCGCTCACTCCGGGGATCGATTCCAGGCGCTTGCGCAGGTGCTCGTAAAAAGCGGCGATCTCCGGGTCGCGATGCCCCGCCTGGCGCGCGTTCACCGTGAACAAGAGAATGTTCTCGCGGGCGTATCCGAGGTGGACCGAGTGCAGCTTGTCGAGTGTCCGGACAAACAGACCCGCCGCGACCAGGATCAGAAAGGACATGGCGATCTGGCCGGCCACCAGCACGTGCTGCGCGCGGCGGCGCGGTCCGCCCCCGCGGCCGTTCTTTAGCGCCGGCAGCACGTCCGGACGCGTCGCCTGAATCGCCGGCGCGAGGCCGAACAACAGGCCGCATACTACCGAGAGCGCCGCCGTCACCCCCAGCACGCTCCAGTTCAACTCCGCGTGCAGCGGAACGTTCCTCTGCCCGTTGGAGAGCAGAAACGTCAGCGTGCGCATTCCCCAAATCGCAAACGCCACCCCGAGCGCTCCGCCGAGCGACGCCAGCAGCACGCTCTCGGTAAGCAACTGCCGCACCACCCGCAACCGTCCCGCTCCCAGGCTCAGCCGTACGGCCATTTCGCGGCGCCGCGCGGCCGCCCTGGCAAGCAGCAGGTTGGCGATGTTCGCGCATGCCACCGCCAGGATCAATCCCACCATCGCCAGCAGCACGTACAGAGGTTTCGTGTATTGGCGGCGCAGGCTGCCCAGACCCGCGGCGCCCGGATTCAAAATCAACTCGGGCAGTTTCGCCCGCTCGCCCTCGCTCTTCGCCGTGGCGGCCACCCATTGATGAAACCTGGGCGCCAGCACTGCCTGCGCCTGCGCCATGCGGACACCGGGACGCAGACGGCCCATCATTTCGAGCCAGTAGAAGTTTTCATCGCCAAACATGCGAGCCGCCCGGGCGCCACCTGCAAGCAGATAGGTGTGCAACGGAAGGTAGACCTCCGGAGCCGCCGCCGGGTCCACTCCCGAGAATTCCGGCGGCGCGACGCCGATCACCGTGAAGGGCACGTTATCGACAAGCACCGGCTGTCCGATCGCATTCGCCGCTCCTCCAAAGCGATTTTGACTGGTCGCAAAACTGATGACCGCCACCGGCGACGCGCCCGCGCGGTCGTCCGCGGACTGGATCAGACGTCCCGCCGCCGGCGGCACGCCCAACCCGCGGAAATACTCGCCGCTGACGTATTCCGTGCTCGCGCTCATGGCCTCTCCGCGAACCGCCAGCGTCCGGTTGTGTCCGTTGAAATATCCGAAAACCGTCGAGAAGACCGGGTTTTCCTTGCGCAGCGTCTCGAACGCGCGGTAGGGGAAGATGCCGCTCACCAGCGCGCCCTTGTCGCCCGGCCAGAATAGACCCTGGAGCCCGTGGACGACGTGGACCCATTGCTTGTTGGCCTCCTGCGGCGGCCGGCTATGCCAGTTCAAAACCACCAGCGACTCCGGCTCGGCCACCGGCAGCGAGCGCAGCAGAATCGACTCCATCAGGCTGAAGATCGCTGTATTGGCCCCGATCCCCAGCGCCAGCGACAACACCGCCAGCGCGCTGAAGGCCTTGTTGGCGGCCATCGTGCGGCAGCCGTAGCGAAGATCCTGGCCAAGTTCCGAAAGAAACCGCGAGATCCAGACCTCCCGCGACTCTTCCTGCTTCTGCCCGACGTTGCCGAACCGCCGCCGCGCTTCCACGCGCGCGCGCTCCGCCGTCATGCCGTCCGCTTCCAGTTCCGCGGCCTCCTCGGCAAGGTGCAGTTCCATTTCCTCGCGCAGCGCCTCGCTGCGCCTGCCGCTGTCGATCCAATACCTCAGCCGCCGGAGCCACATGTCTGTCACTCCGTCCCCATCACGCGCGCGATCGCCAGCGTCAGTTTCGCGTACTTCCGGGTTTCCACCGCCAGTTGCTTGCGCCCCGCCGCGGTGATCTTGTAGATCCTCGCGCGCCGGTTGTTCGGCGTCACGCCCCACGCACCCCCGATCCAGCCGTTCAACTCCAGCCGCTGGAGAGCCGGGTAGAGCGAGCCCTCCTCGACGAGGAGTTCGTTGCCCGACGATCGTTGCAGATACTGCACGATCCCGTACCCATGGAGGTCGCCCCGCGACAGCGTCCGCAGGATCAGCATGTCCAGCGAACCGGGCAGCGAATCGTTCTTCTGACTCTTGCGTCCCATACTAAGAATTCTTAGCTTATGCCCGCGCGGCGGCCCGCGTCAAGCGCCTTCCGGCCCGCCCCCGCCTACCGCGCCCAGTAACCTTCCCGCGCCGTTACCTTCATCCCCGCCTTCTTCACTTTCACTTCCAGCTTGTGATATTCGCCGTCCCGCTTCTCCGGCGCGAACCCCAGGCTGTACTGGTGCCGCATCTCCCCGGCGATCTCCCGGAACGCCCGCTCCAGCGGCATCTTCTTATCCACCTCGAACATCCGCCCGCCGGTCGCCTTCGCCAGTTTCTCCAGTTCCCCGCGTCCGTCTACGTACCCCCGGCTCTCCGGCACGTAGCGGATGGCGAACACCACCGCGTCCGCCTGCTGCGCCGCTTTCACCGCATCCCCCAACTTCGCCGTGCTTCCGTTATCCACTCCGTCGGTGATTAGCACCAGCGTCTTTCTCCCCGCCGGCTCCGCCAGTTTGCGCGTGCTCACCAGGTCCACCGCGTCGTAGAGCAGCGTCCCCCCGTGCGGGCGCGCGCCGTCGGCGTAGACCGCCCGTCCGCTCGCCTGCTCCAGTCCCGCGTGCAGCGCCGCCTTCGATTCCGTCAGGTCCTGCCACACCGGAATCGTGGTCCCGAATCCACCCACCAGCGCCTTGTCCCCGGGACGCAGCACCTCGTCCAGAAACCGCCGCGCCGCATCCTTCTCCACCTCCAGGATCGTCGCCACGCTCCCGCTCACGTCCACCATCAGGGCAACGGTCAGCGGCGAATCCACCTCCGCGGCGAAGTTGGTGATCTCCCGCGCCCGCCCATCCTCGCGCACTTCGAAATCGCCGCGCTTCAGTCCGCTCGCCCACGCGCCGCCCGGATCCTTCACGCTGCACAGCACGTTCACCAGGTCCACGTCCACCCGGATGGTGCCGCGCGGCGCCGCGCCCCCGATCTCCACCTGGGCGATCAGCGGCGCCGCCAGCACCACCGCCGCCATCCCCATCCGCAATCCGCCCAAATCTCCCGCCACGTCCCGATAGTACACTCTAGGAATCGGGTTATGCGGGTCCTCTCGCGCGCACTTCTGCTTCCCGCCTGCGCCGCGGTCTGCGCCTTCGCCCAAGCCACGCTTCCTCAAACCCCCGCTCCGGAACCAGTCCCCTCCACCATCCCCACCCTGCGGATCACCGTCACTCTGGTGCAGGTCGATGCCGTCGTCACCGATGCCCGCGGCAACCACGTCATGGACCTCTCGCCCGCCGACTTCGAGATCCTCCAGGACGGGCGCCCCCAACCCGTCACCTTCTTCGCCCCCGTCCCCATGGCGCCGCGCCGCGACCCCGCCCCCGCGTCCCCTGACTCCGTCCCCATCCCGCTCACCTCCACCGCCCTCGCCAGCGCCGCCCAGGTCAAGCGCGCCATCGCCCTCGTCGTCGACGATCTCGCCCTCTCCTTCGAGGACCTCGTACGCACCCGCGAAGCCATCCGCCGCTACGTCGAAACCCGCATGCAGCCCGGCGACCTGGTCTGCGTCGTCCGCACCGGCGGCGGCGTCGCCATCCTCGAACAGTTCACCACCGATAAGCGCGTGCTGCTCGAAGCTGCCGCGTCCCTCAAGTGGCGTTTCAGCGGACGCGCCGGCCTCGCCCCGATCCGCACCGGCCCCGGCGAAACCGCTTCCGCCGGCCACGCCGAGTATCTCGATTACCAGTACACCCTCTCCGCCCTCGGCGCCCTCGGCACTCTCGAGCAGGTCGTCCAGGGTATGAAGACTTACCCCGGCCGCAAGAGCGTCGTCTTCTTCTCCGATAACCTCCGCGCCGACGGCGAAATCTACTCCGCCATCGACCATCTCACCGACCTCGCCAACCGCTCCGAAGTCTCCCTCTACGCCATCGACCCCGGCGGACTCCGCGCCGCCGACCTCAAGCGGGACCCCGTCGTCGGGGAGAGTTCCACCGATACGCTGGCGCGCTTCCCCACCTTTCCCGGCGCCGACACCGATCCCGGCGACGAGTTCGCCCGCCAGGCCGGCATGGACGCCCTCGCCGCGCGCACCGGCGGCCTCTTCTACCACAACCGCAACGATATCGATACCTGTATCTCCGATGCCGCCGACGACCAGTTAGGCTACTACTTACTCGGTTACTCCCCCCAGTCCGGCACCTTCGACGGCGAGGGACGCGGGCACTTTCACAAAGTTACCGTCCGGGTCCGCCGCCCCGGCCTCAAGGTCCGCTGGAAGTCCGGCTTCAACGGCGTCCCCGACCGGCTTGAACTCACCTCCGCCCCCGTGCCCAGGACCCGCGCCCAGGAACTGCTCGAAGCCATGGCTTCGCCCTTCAAGGCCTCCGGCATCTCCGTGCGCCTCACTTCGTTCTATACCGAACCGAAAAAGCTCGGCCCCGTGGTGGCCTCGCTGCTCCTGTTCGACGGCAACAACATCACCTTCACTCACGAAGGCGGCGCATGGAAGGCCCACGTCGATATCCTGTGGGTGGCCTACACCGGGGTCAACCGCCCCATGTGGCAGGGGGAAAAACCGCTCAACCTGAGTTTCACCGATGACGAGCACCGCACCGCGTTGCGCGACGGCATCATGCTCCCGCTGAACCTGCGCGCGCCTCAGCCGGGCACCTTCCTGCTGCGCGCCGTCGTGCGCGACACCGCTTCGCACCGGCTCGGCTCCGCCAGCGAGTATGTCGCGGTGCCGGATACCCGCAAAGGCCGCACCGCCCTCACCGGCATCGCCCTCCGCCAGGCCAACGCGGACTTCGTCCGGGATGCCGGCGCCGCCCGCGTGCGCGTCGATTCGGATTGGACCCAGGGCGTGCCCGCCATTCGCCGCTTCCGCCCCGGCCAGGGCGTCGTCTACGGCTACGGTGTCATCAACCCCAAGCACGCCGCCGGCCGCAAAACCGATATCCTCGCCTACGTCCGGGTCTTCCGCAACGGCCGCCTCATCTACACCGGTCCCGAAAGCCGGATGGAAACCCAGACCAGGCCCGATAATCCCGCCGTGTCCCTGTGCGGCGGCGTCCTTCGCCTCGGTCCCCAACTCGAAACCGGCGAATACCTCCTGCAGGTAGTCGTCCGCGACGCCAACGGCAAGAAGAAGTCCCCGC
>JBBIQR010000178.1:0-10279 GCA_037442245.1 Candidatus Solibacter sp.
CATCTGAACACCTGTCCGGTCGGCATCGCCACCCAGGACCCCAAGCTGCGCGCCAGGTTCGAGGGACAGCCCGAGCACGTCATCAATTTCTTCTTCTTCATCGCCGAACAGGTGCGCCAGTACATGGCGAAGATGGGCTTCCGCACCTTCGACGAAATGGTCGGGCGCGTCGACATGCTGGAAGCGCGCAAGGCCATCGAGCACTGGAAGGCCAAGGGCCTGGATCTGTCCATGATCCTCTACAACCCGCGCACCCCGAGCCGCATCGCCCGGCGCTGCATTCAGGCGCAGGACCACGGCCTCGACCAGGCGCTCGATTACAAGTTGATCGATCACGCCCGCGAAGCCATCGACAACGGCACCGCCGTCGAAATCAAACTGCCGATCAAGAACGTGCATCGCACCGTGGGCGCGATGCTCAGCGGCGAGATCGCGCTCAAGCACGGTTCCAGGGGACTGCCCGAGGACACCATCCACTTCCACTTCAACGGTAGCGCCGGTCAGAGCTTCGGCGCTTTCCTCGCCGCCGGCGTCACCCTCGAGTTGGAGGGCGACGGCAACGACTACGTCGGCAAGGGACTCTCCGGCGGCCGCCTGATCGTCTACCCGCCCAAGTCGAGCGCCTTCCAGCCCGAGGAGAACATCGTGATCGGCAACGTGGCGCTCTACGGCGCGACCAGCGGCGAAGCCTTCTTCAACGGCATGGCCGGCGAGCGCTTCGCCGTCCGCAACTCCGGCGCAACCGCCGTGATCGAAGGGCTGGGCGACCACGGTTGCGAGTATATGACCAAGGGCCTCGTGGTCGTCCTCGGCAAGTGCGGACGCAACTTCGCGGCCGGCATGAGCGGCGGCATCGCCTACGTCCTCGATGAGCTCGGCGATTTCGCCGAGAAGCGCTGCAACCGCGCCGGCGTCGACCTCGACGAGGTCACCCCGGACGATCTCGCGATGATCCGTGATCTGATTTCGCGGCACGTCGAGTACACCGGCAGCCCCCGCGCTACCTGGGTGCTCGAAAACTGGGAAAACATGTCCGGGAAGTTCATCAAGGTCTTCCCGCACGAATACAAACGCGTCCTCGGCATCGAGCGGCGCGCCATGGCGGTGGCGTAAATGGGCAAAGTGACCGGTTTCCTCGAATACACCCGCGAAGTACCCACGCGGCGCGATCCCGATCTCCGCATCCAGGACTGGTTCGAGATCTACCAGCCGTTCCCGGAGGAGAAGCTGCAGACCCAGGCCGCCCGCTGCATGGATTGCGGCGTACCTTTTTGCCACACCGGCTGCCCGGTGAATAACATCATCCCCGACTGGAACGACCTCGTCTATCACAACCGCTGGCGCGAGGCCGTCCGCCAGTTGCACGCCACCAACAACTTCCCGGAGTTTACCGGCCGCATCTGCCCGGCGCCGTGTGAAGCCGCCTGCGTGCTCGGCATCATCGAGCCGGCCGTCACCATCAAGCAAATCGAGAAGACCATCGTCGATCGGGCGTGGGAACAGGGCTACATCAAAGCCGAACCGCCCGCCGTCAAAACCGGCAAGCGCGTGGCGGTGATCGGCTCCGGTCCCGCCGGACTCGCCGCCGCCCAGCAGTTGGCGCGCGCCGGCCACGATGTCACCGTCTTCGAAAAGAACGACCGCATCGGCGGCCTCCTGCGCTACGGCATCCCCAGTTTCAAGATGGAGAAGCACCTCATCGACCGGCGCGTGGCCCAGATGCAGGCCGAGGGCGTGAGCTTCGTCGTCAACGCGCACGTCGGCGGCAACACCCCGGTCGAAGATTTGCGCCGCGAGTTCGACGCCATTCTGCTCGCCGGCGGCGCTGAACAGCCCCGCAATCTCGACGTGCCCGGACGCGATCTTGCCGGCATCCACTTCGCGATGGAGTTTCTCCCGCAGCAGAACCGCCGCTGTGAAGGCGACACGGTCGCGGACCAGATCCTGGCCACCGGGAAGCACGTGGTCATCATCGGCGGCGGCGATACCGGCGCCGATTGCGTCGGCACCAGCCATCGGCAGGGCGCGCTCTCCGTCACTCAGTTCGAACTCCTACCCAAGCCGCCCGACACCCGCTCGCCGTCGACGCCCTGGCCCCTCTGGCCCATGCAGTTGCGCATCGAAAGCTCGCACGAAGAGGGCGGCATCCGCGACTGGAGCGTGAGCACCGCCGCGTTCGCCGGCGACGAGCAGGGCCGCGTGACACAGTTGCACGCGGTGCGCGTCGGCGCTCCGCCGAAGTTCGAGCCGCTCCCCGGCAGCGGGTTCAGTATCCCGGCCGGCCTCGTACTGCTCGCCATGGGCTTCACCGGTCCGGTCAAGCCGGGCCTGATCGAGCAGTTAGGCGTCGCCCTCGATCCGCGCGGGAACGTCGCCGCCGACGCCAACTACATGACCAGCGTGCCGGGCGTATTCGCCGCCGGCGACATGCGCCGCGGCCAATCCCTCGTCGTGTGGGCGATCTCCGAAGGCCGTAAGGCTGCCGAGGGCATCGGCCGGTTCCTCGGCGCCTAGCCGCCGGCCGGCCAACGGAAGACGGTTCCCCGAAGTCATCCGATCCCGGATCAGCCGGGCCGAATCGTGCTAACATCCACCCAATAATCCAGGCCGGTCTCGCCCTCGAAGATGCCCGGCAATGTAACGGAGTGTTTGGATGCACGTTCGGTTTGCGCCTGAGACCCTGTCCCACATACTGCGCCTCCACGCGCCCGCGGCGTGTGCGATCCTTTTGCTCGCCGCCACTGCCTTCGGACAATCGATCACCGGCGGCGGCACCATTCAGGGTTCCGTTAAGGACTCCGCCGGCCTGGCCTTCCCCGGCGCGAAGGTGACGATTACCCACGTCGATACCGGCACCGTCCTCAACCTCACCGGCAACGGCGAAGGTTACTTCGCCACCCCGCCCATTAAGATCGGGAAGTATCAGATCCGCGTCGAATCGCCGGGTATGAAGACGTGGGAGAGCGAAGTGCTGCTCGAAACCGGACGCAGCGTGGATATCGAACCGGTCCTCGCTCCGGGGCAGGTCAACGAGACGGTCGTGGTCAACGAAACGATTCCTCTGGTGACCACCACGGACCCCACCGACGCCACTACGCTCGATTCCAGGCGCATCCAGCAATTGCCCATCAACGGGCGCGACATGAACACCCTGCTCGCCGACGTGACTCCCGGGGTCGAGCAGGTCATCGACGTCAACGGCGGCGTTCGCACCGCCGGCATGATGGTCTACTCCACCAACTACGTGCAGGACGGCGCCGCGTCGAACAACCGCGAATTCGGCGGCTCCATGAACCTCTCCGGACTCGAAGCCGTCGGCGAGGTGCGCGTGGAAACCAGTACGTCCAACGCGAAGTATTCCAGCCCCGCTTCCGTCATCGTGACCACCAAGGGCGGTACCAACCTCTACCACGCGGCGGTCTATGAAACCGTCCGCAACAACGCGTTCGGAGTGGCGCGCGCCCGCCAGGACGTCAACTACAACGGTGCTCCGTACCAGGTGCCCAAGCTCATCCGCAACGAGTTCGGCGGGTCCATCGGCGGACCTGTCTACCTGCCCACGTTCGGGCTGAACGGGCGCAAGTTCTACGACGGACACAACCGCACGTTCTTCTTCTTCTCCCGCGAAGGACAGGAACTTCGCCAGGGCCTCAGCAAGGATTTCAAGGTCCCCACTGCGGCGATGCGGCAGGGCGATTTCAGCCAGTTGTACGATAGCGCCGGCCGCTTCATTACCATCTACGACCCGCTGACCTCCGCGACCGTGCCCATCTCCTCCACGCGGCATACCACGCAGCGGTTGCCCTTTCCCGGCAACGTCATCCCCATCAACCGCGAAAGCCCGCTGGCGAAGTACATCTACGGCATCACCCCGATGCCCACCGACATCACCAACCCGCTGGTCGCGACCAACCTGAAGCAGGTCGTCGCCACCAACGGACTGCCCAACCAGAGCAACAACCCGGCTACCGTCCGCATCGACCACCGCTTCAGCGAACGCGACAACATCTTCCTGAAGTTCAACGGCGGCAACCTGTACACGAATTTCCAGGGGACCGGCGGCAGCACCGGAGCGCCCACCCTGGGCCTGGAAGCCAACCAGACCTACCTGCTGATGGACGCGCTCAGCGGCGCTTTCAGTTGGACCCACCTGTTTTCCAACGCGTTCTTCATGGAAACCAACGGGAATCGCACCGCACAGAGCACCCAGACCGTCAACGGACCGGCGCAGAACAATTGGGCGGCGCAACTCGGCTTGCCCAATCCCTACGGCGAAATCGGCTGGCCCGCCATTCAGAACGTCGACTTCATGAATTACATCGAAGGCGACAACCGCCGCCAGTTGCGCAGCCTCGTCGACAACTGGGAGCAGAACTTCACCCTCATCCGCGGCACCCACAACATCCAGTTCGGCTGGCGGTTCTACCGGGAAAAACAAACCCTCCTGCCCGACCAGGGCAATATCTCCGGATGGAGCGATTACAATAGCCTCGCCACCGCCCTGCAAAGCCCGACGCTGGGCGGCGACACCGCTCCGCAAGCAGTGCCGCAGACCGGGGACAACGCCGCCAACTTCTTCCTCGGCTACGGCGCCGATTACAATGTCGGGCTCAAGCGCGGCTTCTTCTACGTCGTGGATCGCAACGCCGGCCTCTATCTCCAGGACAACTGGAAGGCATCCAGCCGTCTTACTCTGACTTATGGAATGCGCTGGGATATAAACCCTGGGCTTAGCGACGAGCGTTACCTGATGAATAGCTTCGATCTGCGGAATCACGCGATCGTGCTGCCGCAGCCGCTCGATTACTATTACAAAATCGGCGCCACCACGCCCAAGATCGTGGCCCAGTACGAGGCGCTCGACGTGAAGTTCGAAACCGCCGCCGACGCGGGAATGAGCGCCGCCATTTTTCAGAACAATCTCTTCGATTTCGGTCCGCGGGCCGGCCTTGCCTACCGCGCCTTCGACGGCGCCAGGAGCTTTGTGATCCGCGGTGGATATGGGCTGTACATCTCGCCTGTTCCTATGCGCACCCTGCTGGCCCAATACTCCAGCTCCATTCCCTTCCGCACCACTTACCAGTACAATCCCAATAACGCCATCTACAGCCCGGACGGCATCCCCAACTACTTATTGCGTAACACGCCCACATATATCGCCGGGGTGAACACCAACGATCCGAACCTGATCGACCTCAACAACCCGGCGGCGATCGGCCGCGGCGCATCCGTGGTGGCCATGGGCCCTCTGCCGAGCATGAAGATTCACGAGTGGAACGTGGCTCTCGAAAAGGAACTCAACCGCTCCACCGTCTTTCGCATCCGCTACACCGGGCGCCATGGATGGAACGCCGATCAGTTGGATAACATCAACCCGAGCCAGCCATCGAGCTACGTCTGGTACGTCAATACCGGGATCCCTCTGCCTACCGGCACCTACTCCGGCGAAGCCCGCCGCCCTTACGACCAGACCGCATACACCGACATCAAAATTCTTACCAAGACCGGCGTCATCAACAGCTCCACATTCACGCTGGAGTTCGAACGCCGCTTCACCAGCGGTTTCTCCTTCCAGTTCTTCCATACCGTGACCAACGCCATGCGGCTGGCCGGTAACTCGTTCCGCGATGGCGCCGGCACTGTCCCCGACGTCTACATCCCGGGTACCGTGCCCACCGACCCCTATCAGTTGAACCGCTTCCTCAACTACCAGCGCGACACTTCCATCCCGCAGCACCGCACGCGGTGGAACTGGAACTACGACCTGCCGGTCGGCCGCGGCAAGTTGCTGGCGCGCAACGCCTCCCGGTGGCTCGACAACCTGATCGGCGGATGGCGCTTGTCGGGCACCGGCACCATCGTCAGCAGTTGGTTCTCGCTGCCGGCCAACAACTGGGGCGCGTTCACGGACTTCGAGGTGTATGGCACGAAGTACCCTATCCTCGATTGCCGCGCGACGCCAGCCACTGCCCGCACCTCCGCCGACGAACGATGCTTCCAGGGTTACCTCTACTTCAACGGCTACATCTCGCAGCGCTACATCAACAGCTACAACACCTACGGCATCCCCAACGGGGTTTTCGGGCTGCCGGCGAACTATCATCCGGCGGAGTCCCCGGTCAATCCCTGGCCGGTGAACGGGAAGACCACGGACCCCAACGCCGCCAACTACGACACCAACAACGTGACCCTGAAGTTGAAAGACGGCAGCAGCGTGCTGGTGGGCGTCGATACCGGATTGCATCCCTGGCGGCAGCAGTACCACCTCGGGCCCTTCAACTGGACCGCCGATAGTTCGCTGCTCAAGCGCTTCGGCATCCGGGAACGGTTGGGTCTGCTGATGAGCTTCGACGTGTTTAACATGTTCAACGTGCAGGGGCTCAATCCCCCCGGCAGCGACGGCGTCGTCACGCTGCAGAACTCCTACGGCGGCTTCGGCCTGCGTCCCCGCCAGGTGCAGGTGAAGGCGCGGTTGGAGTGGTAGCCCGCCACTGAGTGCGCCTACGGCCTGCCGCGCGTGATCAGGCGCGCCCCGCGATTGCGCGTGATGTAGTTGTAAACCCACTCGACCAGCACCAGCACCCGGTTCTCGAACTCCACCAGATACATCAGGTGGACGAACACCCACGTGAACCACGCGAAGAACCCGCTCAGCCGCACCACGCCGAAATCGGCCACCGCTTTATTGCGCCCGATGGTCGCCAGGTTCCCTTTGTTGACGTAGTGGAACGGCGCAAGATCCCGGCCGCCTTCCTCCCGCCGCCGGATCGCGCGCGCCACGTACCGCCCCTGCTGCATGGCGACCGGCGCCACGCCCGGCAGCGGCTTCCCGCCCTGATGCAGGAAGCACGCCAGGTCGCCGATCACGAAGATCTCAGGATGGCCGGGCACGCTCAGGTCCGGCCCGGTCAGCACGCGCCCCGCGCGGTCCACTTCTGCCCCCGTGCTCTCCGCGATCGCCTTTCCCAGACGGCTGGCGCGCACCCCGGCCGCCCATAGTACCGTCCGCGCGCCGATGCGGTCTACCGCGCTGCCGGATTGAATCGTGACGCCCTCCGCGTCGATCGCCGTTACCCGCGTGGCGGTGCGCGTCCGCACACCGAGCCGGATGAGTTGCTCCTCGGCGCGCGCCGAGAGTTCCGCCGGGAACCCCGGCAGCAGCCGCGCGTCGCCCTCCACCAGCGTGATCTGCGCCTCCCGCGGATCGATGTGCCGGAAGTCGTGCCGCAGCGTGTCATTGGCGATCTCGCCCAGCGCGCCCGCCAGTTCCACCCCCGTCGGTCCGCCCCCCACGATCACGAAGTTGAGCCATGGGCGGTGCCGCGAGCGGTCGGGTTCCCGCTCGGCATGTTCGAACGCCGCGAGCAGACGGCTGCGGATCTCGGTCGCGTCCTCGATCGTCTTCAGCCCGGGCGCGGCCGCCGCCCACGCGTCATTGCCGAAGTAGTGATGGGTCGCTCCGGTCGCGGCCACCAGGTAATCGTACCCGTACTCCGCGCCGTCCCGCAGCGTCACCTTCCGGGCCGCGGCGTCGATCCCGCTCACCTCTCCCAACAGAACTTCTGTGTTCCGGTGCCGGTTCAGCACCACGCGCAACGGTGACGCGATCTCCCCCGGAGACAGCGCGCCCGTCGCCACCTGGTAGAGCAGCGGCTGGAACAGATGGAAGTTGCGCCGGTCGATGACCGTGACCGCGAACCCCGATCGGCCCAGACCCTTGGCGGCCTCGAGTCCGCCGAATCCGCCCCCTACTACTACCACTTTCTTCGGACGAGTTTCCGCCTCTGCCACTACCTTTGCGATGCTTTCCGGCTGCGGCAGGATTCACCATGCGCGCCCCCGGACTCGCCGCGCCCGTCCGCCGGTTCCTCGACCGCCGATTTCAGATACGGCGCCGGAGCGAAACGCGGCACCCGCCGCGCCCGAACCTCCATCGACGCTCCGCTGCGCGGATTGCGCACCCGCCGCGCTTTCCGCTGCGAAACATCGAATGTCCCAAATCCCGAAATGATCACCCGGTCGCCCCGCACCAGGCCGTTTTGCACCCCGGCCACAAAGGCCTCCAGCGCCCGCGAGGCCTGCGCCCGCGTCAATTTCGCCCCGTTGGCGATTCTGCCGATCAGGTCCCGTTTATTCACTGTGACAGCTCCAATGCCCGCCTTTGATATCAAAGCCGGTGCCCGGTGTCAATCGCCGCGTGATCGGCGTGCGGTCGGCGGCATCTCTTTGGGCAAGGGGTCTAGTGCATCGCCCAGCCGCCGTCTACGTTCAGGATCTGTCCGGTCATTCCGTCGCTCCATTCGCAGGACAGAAACAGGCAGACGCGGGCGACGTCGAGCGGCGTGATGCGGCGCCGCAGGCTCTGGTTCTCGACGAAGATCTTCACCTGCTCGGGAGCGACGAAATTCTTCTCCGATTTGGTATGGATGGCGCCCGGCGTGACGCAGTTGACGTGGACGTTGTGCGGACCCATCTCGCGGGCCAGCGAACGCGTCAGCCCGATCACCCCGCCCTTCGACGAAACGTAATGAGTCAGCCCGGGAACGCCCAGGTGGAAAGTGACCGAGGAAAGGTTGACGATCTTCCCCGCCTGCTGCCGGATCATGTGCGGCAGCACCGCCTGCGACGTATGGAACATGCTCTTCAGGTTCACATCGTGCATCTCGTCCCACTCGGCGGCGGTCATCTCCAGGAAATCGCGCCGCGGGAAGATCCCGGCGTTGTTGACCAGCACGTCGATGCGGCCGTAGCGCTCGATTGCCGCGCGGACGACGGCGCCCACGTCCTCCGTGGCGCGCACGTCGCCGGCGAAAGCCGCGGCGCTGTGGCCGGCCTCCGTGAGGCTCGCGGCGACCGCGGCGCACCCCGCTTCGTCTTTATCGAACAAGTGGACGCGCGCGCCCTCGGAAGCGAATACAGCGGCGATGGCTTCGCCGATTCCGGTGGCGGCGCCGGTGATCAGGGCTACGCGGTCCTGTAAGAGCATAGGTGTCGCTGTCCATCATAACCAAAACCCACCATGGCCAACGAGAGCGGTCTACAGCAGCAGCCAGGCGATCAGGCTGCCCCCGATGATGATAATGATCGGATCGGTCGGCATGGCCATTTGATCGGTAGAATCGCGGAAAAAGTTTAGACCCCGCAGGCGTTCGGACGCTGTATCGGGTATAATTCCAACCTATGAGCGATGCCGCCCACGGCCCCGCGGCCGAATCCTTCGAGCGAATTCAGTGCCAGTGGTGCCAGAGCATGAACGCGAAGTCCGCCCTCTCCTGCGGCGCATGCGGAGCCCCGCTGGACATTCGCAACCTGGTCAGTGAATCCGGTTGGCGCGAGGCGCCCCGCATTCACGACATGACCGAGATCCACTTCAATTCCAGCACCTGCCAGGTGGAGGGCGAAATCGTGCCCACCGCGGAAATCAACCTGGGCGCCGGCGATTCGATCTTCTTCGAGCACCACGTGATGTTGTGGAAGGAAGAGCGCGTCTCGATGTCGGTCATGCAACTCTCCGGCGGCTTGAAGCGCGCCTTCGCCGGGATGCCGTTCATCATCAGCGTCGCCGGCGGTCCCGGACGCATCGCGTTCTCCCGCGACGCAACCGGGGAACTCGTCGTCCTGCCCCTCCATCCGGGCATGGAGTTGGATGTGCGCGAACACGCCTTCCTGCTTTCCTCCCACCAGATCGGATATTCCTTCGTGCGCATCAAGGGCCTCTCCAACATCCTGTTCGGCGGGCAGGGCATGTACATGGACCGCTTCGTCACTACCGGCGCCCCGGGACTGCTGATCCTCCACGGCTACGGCAATGTGTTCGAGCGCCGCCTCGCCGCGGGCGAGAGCATCATGGTCGAGCCCGGCGCGTTCCTATACAAGGATTCCTCCGTCACCATGAATGTGGAATTCCAGAAGCTGGGCACCGGCTTCTTCGGAGGCACCAACATGAGCCTGGCGCGGATGACCGGTCCCGGGCGCGTCGGAATCCAATCCATGTACGTGCATCATAAGACCGAGTAATCCACATGTTCTGCGTAAACTGCGGTTCCCAAATCTCGGAAGGGCAGAATTTCTGCCGCAATTGCGGGGGCGCGGTGAAGCGTCCGGCAGCGCCTGCGCCCGCCGCCGCGGCGCCGCCTGCCTCCGTGCCGCCCGCGCCTCCCGCGCCGTCCGCGCCCGCTCCCGCCTCCGCGGCTCCCGCGGCTTCCGGCAGCGCCAAGTGCGATTGGTGCGGCAACGTGGTGGACGCTTCCTCCGGCTCCTGCCCGCAGTGCGGGGCGGC
>JBBIQR010000179.1:0-10173 GCA_037442245.1 Candidatus Solibacter sp.
TGGACGAGGTCCGCGCCGCTGAAACCCGCCGGATCGCCCAGGCCGGCTACCAACCTGCAAACCGTCCGCGCCCCTACCTGCTCAAGGAGGATTTCCAGCAATTCTGGAAGTACAATTCGCCCACCTGGGCCGGCATGTTCCTGGACTTCTGGTGCAACCAGACCATGCGCAGCCGGATCGAACCCATGAAGAAGATCGCCCGGTCACTGCGAGTGCACCGTCCGCTCCTGATGAACTACTTCAAGGCCAAAAAGCAGTTCTCCAGCGGCGTCGTCGAGGGTCTGAACAACAAAGCCAAAGTCACCATGAGAAGATCCTATGGCTTTCGCACCTTCCGCATCCTGGAACTCGCGCTCTATCATTCACTTGGCAAGCTGCCCGAGCCTCAGCTTACCCATGAATTCTTCTGACGAGTCAAAAGAAAAACGGGGCAGGCGAAACCGCTTGCCTGCCCCGTCTCCGCTCAGCAGCGACTGCCCTGACTGGCGCTTAGAAGGATACTTTCAACGCCATCTGGATCGTGCGCGGCGCGTTCTGCTGCGACGGGCTCACCACACCGAAGCTGGAACTGGTGGGATCGCTGTTCGGCGCCGCAAACCGCGGATGGTTGAACGTGTTGAACGTCTCGAAGCGGAACTGCGTCTTCAGCCGCTCCCGGATCAGGAAGTTCTTGTAGAGGCCCATATCCAGGTTGTTGACGCGGCTGGCGCGAACATCGGCCCAGCGCGTCGGGTAGTTGCGGATGTACGCCGCGAAGTCCTGGTACACGCCGTTCTTGATCGTGTCCCCCGCCTTCGGTACGTAGTTCGCTCCCGGCAGGCTCATCACTCCCGTCCAGGCCGGATACTGCGTGATGTTGGCGTTCTTATCCGGGAACCGCTGGAACTGGCTCGTGTCGAACCACCGCATCAGGCTCTGCTGGTCGCGCGCCAGCGAGAAGTCGTTCCCCGAGAAGAACGAGTCCGTGCCGAAGACTACGGGCACGCCGGACTGAATGCTGAACTGTCCGGTCAACTGCCAGCCGCCGACGATGAAATCCAGCGCCTTCGGCATACTCTTGCCCACCAGGCCCTTGCGCCCGATCGGAATCTGCCAGATCGGCGCGATCGAAAGGTGGAACGGACGGTCCTCGCCGCCCAGCTTGTGCTCGACGTTCCGCCCCGCGATCTCCGGTCCCGTCCACGACGTGTCTTCAAACAGTTTCGACCACGTGAACGAGTTGATGATCGCAAAGCCCTTGCTGAAGCGGTGCTCCACTTTCATCAGCATGGCGTCGTACTGGTTCTGGCCCCACGGATACAGGTTCATCGTCATGCCGCCCAGGATCGTCACCGGGTTGAGCAACTGGTTCATGTTCAGGTTGGTCGCGGTCGCGATGGTTCCGGTCACGTTGGGCAGCCCCTTGAACGGATTCGGCACCAGCGTGTTCCACAGTAGCGTGTCCAAAGGACGCCCGGTGGAATCGAACACGCTGTTGACCCCCAGGTACTGCTGCCACAGGGGGAACGAAGGCAGGTTCTCGTTCAGGCTCTGGGTGATGTTGTACGTCTTGTTGTGCGTGTAACCCAGTTCGAACAGCCAGTCCTTGATCTGATGCTGCAGGTGCACGCTGTACTCCCACGAATAGAACCGCCGCGGATCCTGGTAGTTCCACGTCACCCCTTGCCCCAGGTTCGTCAGCGCTCCGAGCGTGTTCCCCGTCGGCGCGAGGATGCCCCCACGGAAGGGAGTGTCCAGCGTATCGTAGGGCGTGATGTAGTTGTCGTTGGTTGCCGTGAACGCCGTCGTCCGGCTGTACCCGTTCTGCCCACCGGTATCGAACGACGCCTGGCTGAAGCGCCCGCCGCCGCCGCGAATCACCGTGTTCGGACCCAAACGGTACGCGAAGCCGATGCGCGGCTGGATCTGTGTCCAGTCGGTATGGTACATGCCGCGGCCCTGCCCGCCGGTTCCGGAGAAAAGCTGTGCCCCCATCAGCTTGAACGAACTCGCCGGCAGCACCTGATTCAGGATCTGAACGCCAACGTTGCTCGCGTTCGCGGAACTGTTCAGGATCGCCGCATACGCCGACTGCGCCGCGGCGCTCATTGGATTGACCACGGTCGGATCGAAGTTCGTCGTCATGCGGTTATAGCGTTCCGTGATCGGCGTCTCCCAGTCGTAGCGCAGCCCCATGTTGATCGTCAGCTTGGGAGTCACGCGCCAGTCGTTCTGCACGTAGAACCCCTCGAAATGCTGGCTCCAGAATGCGTCCGCGTTTCGCGGAAACGCGCCGTTATTGGGCAGCCCGAGCAGAAACGCCGCGCCGCTCGTGCCCACTCCGACTCCGCCGGCGACCAGTCCGTTCTGCCGTGTCCAGTTGCTGTTGTCGAACGTGAAGATGCCCTGGTTGCCGATGCTCTTGTTCGCCTGCTGCAAAATCCAGTGCTCGGCGCCCATCTTCCACGTCATGTTTCCCTGGACTTTGGTCAGCGTGCCCGCCCAGGTGTAGTACGAAGTGTTCACCACGCTGCCCGCCTGGCCCACGCCGATGTTGCCGAACTGTCCGATGATGTACGGGAATGTTCCCACCGCCTGCTGCGATGTGAAACTCGCCGGCAGCCCCAGCGACGACGCGTCAAAGTTGATGCCCTTATCATTGTTCGGCTCTTCATACCGGCTGATGTTCCACCGCAGATCCAGAATCGTCGTCGGGCTGATCGTCCACACGTGATCCAGTCCCAGGGTCTTTGACATGCGGTGCTGGTAGGAGCCGGTCGCCGGATTATGGAAGTCGTCGCCGCTCAACTCGTCTTCGTGATACCAGCCCAGCGCCACGAAACTCTTGTGCGAGTTGTTCCACGAATGGTCCCCGCGCGCCGAAATGTCCGCCATCTTGTTTTGCCGGCTCGAGGACGGAATGAAGTTGTTCGCGTCCGTGCTGGTGCCGTCGCTCGGCTTGTTCGGCAGCGGCACGTAGGTCAGGATGTTCTGCGCCACCTTGCTCAACTGCGCCGCCGGAATCTTCATCCCCGGATACAGCGTGCGGTTGCCCTTGGAGTCCGCGCTGAACGGATCGTAGATCTGGATCGGCACGATCTGCCGCTGCCCGCCCACCACCTGCGACGTGTAGGACTGGCTGAAATCGCCGGTCCGCTCCGCGCTGTTCAGCACCGACCGCGTGCCGAAGCGCGGGTCCTGGTTGCGCGTGCCGTCGTACGCGAAGAAGAAGAAGGTCTTCTGCCGCCCGTTGTAAACCTTCGGCAGCCAAACCGGACCGCCGATCGTCCCGCCGTACTCGTTATAGTGAATCGGCGCCTTCGCCGCGCCCGCCAGGTTGCTCTGGAACGTGTTGGCGTTGAGCACGTTGTTCTGGTTGAACTCGTACAGGCTCCCGTGCAGTTTCGCGGTGCCGCTCTTGGTCACCATCTGAATCGTGCCGCCCGCCTGACGCCCGATCGACGCGTCGTAGGCGTTCATCACCACCCGGAATTCCTGGATCGCGTCCGGCGCCGGCATGAACGCCACCTGGCCGCCGGTCTTCAGATTCGGCATCCCGTTCAGTTCGTAGTTGTTCGACCGCGTGTTGTTGCGCCCGCCGTCGATCGTCATCTGCGACGCCGCGTCGTGCGACCACAGGTGCGCCGTATTGTTGTTCTGGTCCTGCTGCATCACACCCGGCGAGAGCGTCGCCAGAATCGTCAGCACGCGGGTCTGCGACGGCATCTCCAGGATCTGTTCTTCGGCGATCACGGTGCCCGATGTCGCCGCGGTCGTGTCGATCAGCGGCACTTCGCCCGTCACCGTCACTTCCGCCGTCGCCGTCCCGATCTCCAGTTGCACGTCGATCTGCTTATTGTCGGAAGTTTGCAGCAGGACACCGGCCATTTCACTGGTCTTGAACCCTGCCGCGGTCACCGCGAACCGGTACCGCGCGGGCAGCAGGAACTGCACCAGCCAGTTGCCCTGTTCGTTGGTCTTTGTGGTCTGCGCGACGCCGGTTTCCTCGCTGGTCACCACTACCGTGGCGCCCGGCACTACCGCGCCCTGCGCGTCCGTCACCCGTCCGCCCAGCGTGGCGCGGCTCGACTGCCCCCACACTCCCGTCACGCAAGCGAGCGAGACAAGGATCGCCATGACGATTTGTCTGATTGAAGTCTTCATGAGATGTACTTCTCCTCGGCAACCGTGGGGCGGGCCACCCGGCCTGCCCGTTGGATCGAACCGAAATTACCCATCGCGTCGGCGCGCGCCGTGGGGTGGGTCCTGGGCTCTGCGCTAAGCGCTCTGCGCAACAACAAGACCCCGTGGTCTGAAATCGTTAACGCGAATCTTAGCATCCGTCCGGTAACAGGGCAACGGACTTTCCGATAAGGCGATCGAAAAGTTGACAATCATTTACCAACGCTGCTAACTCTACGCAAAATGGAAGCCAATAAGGCCTTCGATGCGCGCCTGATTATGAGTTTCGGAAGCGTTTGCAGGCGCGGAACCACGCCCTCTCGCGTGCTACGATTGCTCTCATGCCGCCGCCGGCCCCGCCTCCCCGCATCACTCTCGCGGCCGCCGCCACGTTGCTCGGCATCTACCTGTTGCAAGGCCTTTGGGCCGCCGCCCTCAAAAGTCCCACCTTCGACGAAACCGGCGACATCGCCGCCGGCCTCTCCTACGTGCAGAATCTCGATATCCGCGCCAACCTCCCGCACCCTCCCCTGATGAAGGAACTGGCCGGAGCCGCGCTTTACCTGGGCGGCGTCCGCCTCGCAGCCACCCCCGCGGTACACCGTATGCTCTCCGGCGGCGGCGGCGAGCGCGAAGCCGGCAGCGAACTCCTGGCCGCGAACGGCGTCGCCCGCACCATCCTGCTCGCCCGCCTCCCCTATCTGCTCTGCTCCGCCCTGCTGGGTCTCCTCATCTTCCTCTGGGGACGCGAACTCGCCGGCGATTGGGCCGCCCTCTCCGCCCTCGTCCTCTACACCCTCGACCCCAACGCCATGGCCCACGGCTATCTGGTCACCATGGACCAGGGCCTCGCCGTCTTCGCTACCCTCTTCTTCTACACCCTATGGCGCTACATCCGCCGCCCGGATGCGCGCCGCCTCGCCGTCTGCGGCATCGCGATGGGCCTCATGCTGGCCGCGAAGTTCTCCGCCGTGTTCCTCCTGCCCGTCGCCGCGCTCCTCTGGTGGCTTTACATCCCCCGCGGAGCCCGCGTCCGCACCTTCCTGATTGCCTGCGCCCTGGCCGCTCTCGTGGTTCAGGCCATCTACCTGTCTCCCGGAGGGCTCTACTTATACAGAGCCGGCATCGGATTAGTCAACGCGGACCATAACCCGGATTACAAGATTTATCTCGCCGGACAGTTGGATACTAGTTTCCCCGCTTACTTCCCCCTAGCGTGGCTGCTCAAGGAGCCGCTGGCCTCGCTGCTTCTCTTCGCCGCCGGTCTGTGGGCCTTGCGCGCCCGGCCGTACCCCAACCAGGTGCGCCTCTTCCTGTTGCTTCCCCCCGCCGTCATTCTGCTGGCCCACGCCCTCTTTGCCGACGACCTCGGGATCCGCTACCTGCTCCCCGCCCTGCCCTTCACCTGTCTCGCCGGCGGCATCGGCGCGGCCTGGCTGATGACCCGCCCGGCGTGGTGGACCCGCGCCGCCGCCGCTGTTCTCGCCCTGTGGCTCGCCGCCGGAGCCGTGGCCGTTTACCCCGACCAGTTGTCGTACTTCAACGAATCCGCCTGCCTGCTTCGCCAGCCCGGGTGGCTCTCCGCCGCCGGCGGCACGCGCTGCGGCCCCCTATGGCTCGACGACAGCAACGTCGATTGGGGACAGGGGCTTCCCCAACTCCGCCAGTGGCTCGACGCCCACGCTCCGGGACGCCCCATCCGCCTCGCCTACTTCGGCTCCTTCCCACCCGAGTCCTACCTGCCCGGCGCGCAACCCCTCACGATCGACGATCTGCTCAAGCCGCCCGCCCCCGGCCTCTACGCCGTCAGCGCCCACTTCATCGGCCGCGTCCCCGCCATCGCCGCCAGTGAAGGCATCGCCGGAGGCGCATGGCTCGCCAGCACCGCCCCCGCGGCGATCGCCGGCCACGCCTTCTACATCTATGAAATTCCGCCCGCCGCCCCCAAATCCAGCCCTTGACACCCGCTCCCGCCCGGCGTCTCATGAAAGCGGATGATTCCATCCGCCCGGAGGCTGTCATGAGTCCCGCACGTCAGGAAACTTTGTCACTCTCCGGCCACGACCGCGAAATCGTGGCTGAACTACTGGAATCGGAACGGGCCCGCCTGCTGGTCGAGATCCGCCACACGGACCACCGCGCCTACCGCGATGAACTGCGCGAGCGTCTCGATGTAGTCGAAGCCCTGCTGCAACGCTGCCGCGCCTGAACCCCAACCCCGGCCGCGCGCCGCCTTATCTCTTCCGGCGTGATACCACGCGCACGCGGCCGGTCTGCGAAATCGCTCCCGGCGTCATCGCGTCGTTGACGATCTCCGCCTGCTCCTGCTGATGCCGCTTGCCGCTCCCCGATGCCGGGCTCGCGCTCTCCGGACGCCCCACGTACCGCAACTCGCGCCGGCTCTCATCCAGCAGCGGCTGGATCAGTTCCCGCAGGAACCGCCACCCGCCCATGTTGCGCGGCTCCTCCTGCGCCCACACCACCTCCGCCGTCACCGGATACCGCGCCAGAATGTCGCGCGCCTGTTCGCTGGCGAACGGATACAGTTGCTCGACCCGCACCAGCGCAACATGCTCCGCCTTCCGCTCCTCGCGCCCCGCCAGCAGGTCGTAGTACACCTTCCCGCTAGAGAAAACCACCCGCGAAACCCGCGCCGGATCGCCCGCCTGCGAGTCCCCCAGAATCTCTCCGAATCCGCCGCTGGTGAAATCGCTCACCGGCGATACCGCCCGCGGATGCCGCAGCAGGCTCTTCGGCGTGAACAGCACCAGCGGCTTGCGCATGCCGCGCCGGTCGTGCCCGCCGTACATCTGCCGCCGCAGCAGGTGGAAATACTGCGCCGGAGTGGTCACGTTGCACACCTGCATGTTGTTCTCCGCGCACAGCGTGAGAAAGCGCTCGATGCGCGCGCTGGAGTGCTCCGGTCCCTGCCCCTCGTACCCGTGGGGCAGCAGCATCACCAGCCCGCTCGGCTGCCCCCACTTCTGCTCGCACGTCGAAATAAACTGGTCGATCATGATCTGCGCGCCGTTGGCGAAATCGCCGAACTGCGCCTCCCAGATCACCAGCGTGAGCGGGTCCGCCACGCTGTAGCCGAACTCGAAGCCCAGCACCGCATACTCGCTGAGCGAGCTGTCCACCACGTCGAACCGCGCCTGTCCCGGCGCGATGTGCTGCATCGGCACGTGGCGCTTCCCGGTCTCGGCGTCGTAAAACGCAAGGTGCCGCTGGCTGAACGTGCCGCGTCCGGAGTCCTGCCCGCTCAACCGCACCGACGTGCCTTCCAGCGCCAGCGTCCCGAACGCCAGCGCCTCGCCGAACGCCCAGTCCACGCTCCCGCCCTTGCTCACCACTTCCCGCCGCCGCTCCACGAACCCGCGCAGCTTCGGATGCAGGTGGAAGTTGTCGGGAAATTGCGTGATCCCGCGCGTCACCCGCTCGACCACCGGAAGATTCACGGCCGTGCGCGGACAGAATTCGCCGATGTCCTCCGTCGCCACCGCGCTCAATTCCTGGGGCTCGAAGTGCTCGCTGCGCTGCTGCACCGCGTCGTAGGCGGCCGAAAGCCTCCCCGCCACGGCCTTGCGCATCGCCTGCGCCTCGCCCGCCGCGATCACGCCCTCGCGCACCAGCCGCTCTTCGTACAGCACCGATACCGCCGGATGCTCCTTGATCTTGCGGTACAGAATCGGCTGCGTGTAGCTCGGATCGTCGCCCTCATTGTGGCCGTGGCGCCGGTAGCAGATCATATCGATCACCACGTCCTTCTTGAACCGCTGCCGGAACTCGAACGCGATCTCCAGCACCCGCACCGCCGCCTCCGGATCGTCGCCGTTGACGTGGAAAATCGGCGCCTGCACGCCGCGCGCGACGTCCGTCGAGTAGGGCGTCGAGCGCGATTCCTCGGGCAGCGTCGTGAACCCGATCTGATTATTGATAATCAGGTGGATCGTGCCGCCCGTGAAGTACCCGTCAAGCTGCGAGAGGTTCAGCGTCTCCGCCACCACCCCCTGCCCCGCGAACGCCGCGTCCCCGTGCACCAGCACCGGAATCACCCGCGCCCGCTCGCCGTCCCCGAGCCGGTCCTGCTTGGGACGCACGATCCCCTCCACCACCGGATCGACCGCCTCCAGATGGCTCGGATTCGGCGCCACCGACACCACGATCTCGCGCCCCTGTTCCGTCTTCCGCAGCCCGGTCGCCCCCAGGTGATACTTCACGTCGCCCGACCCCTGCGTGCTGGCCGGATCGATCTCGCCTTCGAACTCGCTGAAGATCTGCTTGACGTCCTTGCCCGCCACGTTCACCAGCAAATTCAGCCGCCCGCGATGCGCCATCCCGACCACGATCTCGTGTACGCCCTGCGCGGCGGCGCGCTCGATCAGCTCTTCCATGATCGCCAGCGCCGTCTCGCCGCCTTCGAGCGCGAATCGCTTCTGCCCCACGAACCGCGAGTGCAGGAAGTGCTCGAACTCCTCGCCCGCGATCAGGCTGCGCAGAATCCGCACCCGCTCGCCGCGCTCCAGCGCCCAGTTGTTGGCTTGCGGCTCCATCCGCTGCTGCAGCCACCGCTTCTGCTCCGGCACCTGAATGTTCATGTACTCGGCGCCGATTTTTCCGCAGTACGTCCGCCGCAGCGTCTCCAGAATCTCCCGCAGCGTCGCCACGCTCCGCGGCGCGCCTTCTCCGATCGCCTCCCCCAGGCTCCCCGTGAGAAACTCGCGGTCCAGGTCCCAGATCGTCAGCCCGTAGGTCTCCGGATCCAGCTCCGCGTGATAACTCGGCTCCGCGCCGAGCGGATCCAGGTCCGCGATCAGGTGCCCGCGCACCCGGTACGCGTTGATCAACTGAATGATCCCCGCCTCTTTGGCGATCTCCGCGTGGCGCGCCCCCGTTACCCCCGGCAGGTTCGGCTTGCGGTCCGTCTCCCAGCGCACCGGGCGGTGCGGCATGCGCAGGTGCTCGAATACTTCATCGTAGAACCCGTCCGCGCCGTCCAGCAGCGCCTGCACCCGCGCCAGAAACATGCCGGACTCCGCGCCTTGAATGATGCGGTGATCGTAAGTGCAGCTCAGCGTCATCACCTTGCTGAGCCCCAGCATCGATCGCGTCTCCTCCGCGGTCCCGTGGAACGCCGCCGGATAATCGATCGCGCCCGCTGCGATGATCGCGCCCTGCCCGCTCATCAGCCGCGGGTTCGACGCCACGGTCCCCACCGTCCCCGGATTGGTCAGCGAAATCGTCGTTCCCGCGAAGTCCGCCGGCCCGAGTTTCCCTTTGCGCGCCCGCGCCACCAGGTCGTCGAACCGCTCCAGGTACTCCGCAAAACTCAGCCCCGCCGCGCCTTTGATATTCGGCACCAGCAGGCTGCGCGCGCCGTCCTTGCCCGCCACGTCCACCGCGATCCCCAGGTTCACCTGCTGGTGCACCAGGCGCAACGGCTGCCCGTCCTTCTCCGCGTAGGCGTGATTGATCCCCGGCACCTGGTCCAGCGCCCGCACCAGCGCCCATCCGATGATGTGGGTGTAGGAAACCTTGCCCTTCCCCACCAGCGTGCGGTGTTGGTTGATGATCCGGCGGTTCTCGTCCATCACCTTCACCGCCAGCGTGCGCTGCGATGTCGCCAGCGGCACCGCCAGGCTCGCCGCCATGTTCTCCGCGATTTTTCCGGCGATGCCGCGCAGCGGCTGTACCTCGTCGCCGGCAGCCGGTTCGGGAGCCCGCGGCGCCGCCGCGGCCGGTACCGCCGCCAGCGGTGCAACGCTCGCCGCCGTGCCTCCGTTGCGGCGCGCCGGTACCGCCTCCTCGAACTCGTGCTTCCAGCTTTCGTCTACCGTGGCCCGGTCATGCAGGTACTGTTGATACAGCTCTTCCTGGAGCCAACTGTTAATACCCAGTTCCGTTTCGGATTTCGACATTGGTGGGGGAGCTTCTTTCAGAAGTCGCTATCACCATTCTAACCCGGCGCCTCCGGCCAATGCCGCGCGGCTTACTGCAGCACAAGCAGGAAGC
>JBBIQR010000180.1:0-10148 GCA_037442245.1 Candidatus Solibacter sp.
CGGGACACTGCGCCCAGGAGTGGTCCAGCTTGCCCGCGCGCTCGAGGCGGTTGTGAAACTGCCCGCAGCTTCCGCTTGGCGTCACGCTCAAAGGGGCTACCGATGAGGAGAACTCATAGAAAAGCTCGGTTGCCAGGGAGTTGGCAGCCTGAACCTCGATTACGAAAGTCGCGGCACGGGTGTCGGCGGCTCGGATTGCGTTGCCGTAGGGTGAGTCCTCGGCGATCAGCATCTCGGTCGTCGGGAACAGAATGTAATCGCGTACCGTGCCCGTTGGGCCATTGGCGAAACGGCGCTCCGGACGCCCGCCCGGGGCGGAACCCGACGCCGGGTCGTCCACTCCCACCACCGCGCCGAAGGAGCGTTCGTAGGCGTTGTTCTCGCCGCAAACCGCTACCCGGCGGTCGCCCCTTCCGGCGAGCAGACACAGCCATTCGACGTGTCCGGCATTCGCCAGTTGAATCGCAGAACGACCGTGGGGGTCGACCCTCAGAATGCAGCCGGGCCATGCCCGGAGGTGCTTGGCTGCGACCCACAGGTCCAACCGCTTCCCTGTGGGCACGGCAATGACGTGGGAGATCAGCCACTCCGGTTCGAACGGCCTGCCTTCGATGTCGAGAAGGTCCGGGCGGCACGGGACGGTCCACCGCACCCGTCCCTCCGGACCGACATACGCGAGTTCGCTGTGCGCGGCGCCGGGAAATCCAGGTGTGCTGCGATTGCAAGTCACCACGACACCCGGTTCGCCAGTGCCTTCGAGATCGAGCACCTGCACCTGCCACGGACCGTCGGCCGGGTTGCCCTCGACCAGTTCTCCGGAGAAGCGGTGCTCCCAGACGGAGTGTCCCAATCCATCCAGCGCCGTCAGCAGGCTGCCGGTCAGGACCGCGTGTTCGATGCGCGGCCGGCGGCGCGTGAAATACAGCCCGGCGCCGGCGCCGGCCACCGCCACTCCCGCGGCGGCGATCACGCCGCGACGCGTCCAGAGCTTGCGCGGCGCCACAACCGGTTCCGGAGCGGCTACCGCGCCGCTCGCCGCCAGCTTCCACGCATCCAACTCGCTGCGTACAGCGAAGACCCGCGGCTTTTTCCCTGCGCCGATGCGGCGCACCGGAAGCCCGTCGCTATCTTCCCGGTTCTGCGCTTCGCGGATGCTGATCCCCAGGTAGGACGCAATTTCCCCCCAGGTGTGGAACTCCTGCTCGGGGGAAGGGGGAGGTGGGTTCATACCTGTGCGCGGAACCACAGGATATCAAACTTGCGCCAGCCGGATCGTGCGTGAGCGAACGCCGTTTGAGATGATGGCGGAGTCATCATGTCTCTTTCCCGGCGAACCTTTTTGACCGGCGCCGCCGCGGGGCTCGGCGCGCGCGCCGCGGCGCCCAAACGGCCCAACCTGCTTTACGTCTTCGCGGACCAACTCCGCTACCAGTCCTGCGGCTACGGCGGCGACGAGTTCGCCCGCACGCCGCACATCGACCGCCTCGCCGCCCAAAGCTGCAACCTGCGCGAAGCCATCTCGAGCACGCCCGTATGCGCGCCGTACCGCGCCTCGCTCATGACCGGCAAGTGCCAGTCCAGCACCGGCATGGTCATCAACGAGCTGCGGCTCAGCCCGGAACACGAAACCTTCGGGCAGGCGTTGAAACGCGGCGGCTACCGGACCGGCTATATCGGTAAGTGGCACCTGTGGGCGAATCAGCTCGGCCATCACGAGGAGACGCGCAACGGCTTCGTCCCGCCCGGCTCGTACCGGCTCGGCTTCGACGATTACTGGTCGGCATACAACTTCAACCACACGTACTATCACTCGCCGTACTTTGAGAACGATACGACCCGGCACATCCGCCAACAGTACGAACCCGACTCGCAGACCACCACCGCCATCGAGTTTCTCCAGGCCAACGCGGCCTCGGAGACCCCCTTCGCCCTCTTCCTCTCCTGGGGCCCGCCGCACGATCCGTGGGACGAAGGCAACGTGCCGCCCGAGTACCTGGAGATGTTCCGCCACGTCACGCTGCCCAAGCGGCCGAACTACTCCGAGGTCTCCGATCCCTACGCCGACGACTGGGCGAAGCTGCCGGCCAACTATCCGAAACTGATCGACGCCTTCCAGCGCGTCTACTACGCGCAGACCGCGAACATCGACTCGAACGTGGGCCGGCTCACCGCGGCGCTGGACCGTCTCGGGCTGGCGGACAATACGATCCTGGTCTTCACCTCGGATCACGGCGAGATGTTCGGCGCGCACGGGCGGCGCGCCAAGTACATCTTCTATGAAGAAGCGGCCCGCGTGCCGTTCCTGCTGCGCTGGCCCGGACACGTCCGCTCCGGGACGCGGGCGGACGCACTGCTCGGAACCGCCGACATCATGCCCACGCTGCTCACGATGCTGGGGGTTGCCGTGCCGCGCTCCGTCGAGGGCGCGGACTTGAGCCGCCACATCCTCGGCAAGGGAGGGCGCACGCCGGACGCCGTACACATGCAGGGCATGGGGACCACCGCGGCGTGGAAGGACGGCACGGAGTGGCGCGGCGTGCGCGACCGCGAGTACACCTACGCGGTCTACCGGCGCGACGGCCGGGAGCTTCTGTTCCGGCGCCGCACCGACCCGTACCAGATGCACGACCTCGCGGAAGCCAGGTCCTCCGCCGCCACTCTGCGGCACTATCGCGAGCTGTCGCAAAAGTGGCGCAAGGAGCGCAACGATGCCTTCGAAGCCTGCACGTGGTACCGGGACCGCTGGACCAGGGACCGCAACATCACGATGACGGCCAGCGGCGTCGGTCAGGACCTGACGGAGTTGCAGCGCGTGCTCGGCAGGTGGGGCGAGGCGTAGGCGTCAGGAATAGCAGCCTCCGGCGGCGCAGGCGATCAGGCTGATGATGAGGAGTACTCCGGCGCCGATGAGCGTGCCCACGACGATCTTCTTGGGCAGGCTCCATCCCTGGCTCACGGCCTTCACCGAACGCACCGTGTCGAAGGTGAAGGTTTCGGTAACGATTTTTCCCGCTTTGGTGAATTGCAGTTCGAAGCCGGAATCGGAAATCGCGCCGAGACGGCCGCGGTACTTCTGCCTGGTCTGAAGCCGCACATCGACCACGCTTCCGGTGAGGAGGGAGCCACAGCAGTGCGGGACTCCGGAAACGGGGATCCCGGCTGCCCCAAGTGTACGCTCGGCCGGAGGCCACACCCAAGCGGGTATCCACCGGGTCCGGCCCCGCTGCTGGCGGCCCGATCGCCCCTACTTGCGGCCGCGCCGCGGACCTACCGCCATCGCCGACCACGTCTCGTCCACGGCGCACACCTTGTAGTCGATCAAGCCGTTCGCCACCGCGAGCTCCCGCACCCGCGGCATGGTCAGCCCGCTTTCCACGCCGGACGCCCGCTTCGGCCAGAGCAGCCACACGCGCCGTCCCTTCTCCATCAGACCCGCCACCGCGGGCAATTGCCGCGCCAGCGCCGCCGCCGAGCGCGCGAACACCAGCACCACGGCCGCCGGTTCGAGTTGCCTGCGAACCCGCACCCCTTCCGGCAGCCCGGCCGGCGCGAATCCATCGGGAGCGTTGCACAGCGCCAGCGTGGTATCGGGCGCGATCCCGAGTTTCTGCGCCACGCTGCGCGTCGGCTGCCGGGGCGCGACGGGCTGCTGCGCGGGGCGCTCCACGGCCCGCTCGATCGCGGCGGAGATCCCGCTCCACGAGGCGTACACTGCGTCCGGGAGCATGCGTTTCGCCGCCGCCGTCTTCTGTGGCTCGCCCGCGAGGAACACCAGCGGAATGTGACGCAGCGACGCGCTCTCCCGCAGCAGCGCCCCCATGGCGCGGCCGTAGGAGGGCGCGCGGTTGAGGTCGATCAGGATGGCGTCCGGCGGGTCGGACCGGATGCCGCGGAAGCCGCGCGAACCGAGCGCGGGGTAGGGACGCGCATCCATGCCGCGATCGCGCAGGCGCGCCGCCAGTTCCGCCGCCTCGGCGGGTTCGCGGTGGACCACCAGCACTCGCGCCACGGTTACGCGCGCGCGGAGCCGGATGCCGGCAGCAGGCGTCCGCGGATCTGGTTCATCACGTCGGAAGCCAGGAACGGCTTGCGCAGAACCGGGAAGTTGTGTTCCTCGCAGAGCGCCTCTTCTTCCGGCGGCAGAATCGTGCCGGTCATCACGATGACCAGCATCTGCGGCACGGTCTGCAGGAACTCGACGCCCAACTCGACGCCGTTGCCGTCCGGCAGCATGTAATCGAGCAGGGCGGCGTTGGGCTTGTGCTCGCGCATGAGGCGTTTGGCCTCGGTCGCCGATTCGGCGGTCAGCAGAACCCAGCCGGCATCGGCCATGAGCCGTTCCAGAAACCGCAGCAGGTCGCGGTTATCGTCCACCAGCAGCACCGTGGGGTGGGCCGGCGCCGGCTGCAAACCCGCATCCTGCGCGCGGATGTTGAGCTTCTGGTTCGCGTCGTCCACCTCCACGCGGACGCGGGCGCCGGGCGCGATCTGGTTCGTCGCCACCATCGTCGCCAGCGGCTGCGTCAGGTTGCGGTGAATCGTGCGGTTCAACTCGCGCGCGCCGTATTCCGCGCTGGTTCCCTTGCGCAGCAGAAACTGGCGCGCTTCAAACGGCACGTCGAGCGTGAAGGAGCGGTTGCCCAGACGCGTGTTGACGTGCGCCTGCAAGTCCACGATCTGCTGGTCCAGAATCGCCGACAGCGATTCCGCGGTCAGCGGCTGATACGTGATGATACAGTCGATGCGGTTGACGAATTCCGGTGAGAAACGCTTGCGTACCGCCACCAGCGCGATGTTTTGCAGCTTGCTGTACAGGTCGGTCCGTTCCGATGGCGCCGCGGATTGAAAGCCGAAATCGGGATTGATCTCGCGCATCATCTCCCGCGCCCCCAGATTGCTGGTAAGAAACACCAGGCTCTTTTCGAAATTCACCGACGAATTATCGCCCAGCCGCAGAACCCCTTTATCCAGCACGCCCAAAAGCAACCGCGTCATGGAGGGGGCCGCCTTCTCGATTTCGTCGAACAGCACCAGGGAGATGTTGTTTTTCTCGCTGGTCACCGAGTTCAGTTTCTGCTGGGTCAACATCGGCTGGGTTTCGCGGTGCCCCAGGTAGCCGGGAGGCGCGCCGATCAGTTTCGCCACCTCGTGCTCCATCTGGAACTCGCCGCAATCGATCTTCAGCAGGTTCTTGGGGCTGCCATGCAGTACTTCCGCCAGGGCTTCGATGGTCCGGGTCTTGCCGGTGCCCGTCGGCCCCAGCAACAGGAAGACGCCCACCGGACGTCCCTCGGGCGCCAACCCCGCCTGGTACATCTGAATGTACGGCACGATGACTCGCGCCGCCGCCGGCTGCCCCACGACCTTCTGCGACAGCACCGCGATCAGATCCTCGCCCGGATCCTGAGCCTGCTTACGGCTGCGGCTGACCGTTCCCTTTGTCTTCTCCACGCCACTCTCCGCCTTGATTATAGAGGCCGCGGTTTTCGAAACCTGCGGTCGGCGTTTCTGTCCGGGTCGGTCCTGGTCTTTCATCATAGACCTTATTTCTTTTTTATTTCAGTAATTTAGCAGTAGTCAGGAGGGCCGGCAACCATTTTAATGTTTTGCCGTGAACGGCGTCACTGCTCCACCGATTTGTAGCATGTGAAGCCCGGAGCTGCGGGTACTATTTCGTACCGAGTATGTAAGGGGAAGGTACGGGGAGGACCAGACCGAACCGTTTTCAGCGATGCCGGAAGGTAATGCGGCCCTTGGTCAGATCGTAGGGCGACATCTCCAGCGTCACTTTGTCTCCCGCCAGCACGCGGATGCGGTTGCGGCGGAGACGTCCTGCCAGGTGGGCCAGCACCACGCGTTCATGTTCCAGTTGGACGCTGAACAACCCGCTGGGAAACTTTTCCAATACGGTGCCGGTAACTTCGATCGCGTCTTCTTTGCTCATAGACCTCCGGGAGGAAGGCGGGCCGGAACCTCCGTGGGTTACCCCGGCCCGCGTTTATCGGTTAGGCCGCGGTGACGTTGGTCGCCTGCAGACCCTTGGGCCCCTTGGTGACTTCGAACTCCACGCGAGAACCCTCGTCCAGGGTTCGATAGCCCTGCGTCTGAATCGCGGAGAAGTGAACGAATACGTCTTCGCCATTCTCGCGCTGGATAAATCCGTAGCCCTTGGCTGCGTTAAACCACTTCACGGTACCTTTTTCTTTCATCTGCCTGTATTTCCTTCTAAGCTAAATCTGCACCCGAATCTGCGCATCTGCCCCGAAAATGAGAAAAGGGGACTGCGGATGGACTCACGCAGCCCCCTCTCAGTCTTTGTACGAAGCGGAAAACAAGAGTCAAATGCCTTACCATTATACAACAGGGCAGCTCCACCGCCCGGCAATTCCTCATGCCGGTCACTTTCGAGTTCTATCGCTATCGTTTTCATTTCCGCGCTCTGGACGCGGTCTACCTCCCGGCGGGGAAGAGCGCCAACGTGGTGCGGGGCGCATTCGGCGCCGTACTGCATGACGCCGTTCCGCCCGCCGTCTACGCCCGCCTGTTCGAACCCGGAGCCGGATTGGCCCACTCGCCCAGCGGGCTGGCCGATTGGCCCCGCCCCTTCGTGCTGCGCGTCGCGCACCTCGACGGGTTGACCATTCAACCCGGCCAGCCGTTCCATCTCGACGCCCACGTCTTCGACCTGCACCAACCCGCCTTCGAGCACTTCCGCGCCGCCTTCGTCCTGCTGGCGGACAAAGGCCTGGGACCGGGTCGGGGACGCGCCGAACTCATCCGTTGCGAACAACTCGACCTCAACGGCACGCCGCGTGAAATCCACGATCATCCGGACGCGCCGAGCAGCATCGGACTCGACCCGGTAGCGGGCGCCGGGAACGTGGTCACGGTAAGGTTCGTGACCCCGACCGAGTTGAAGGCCAAAGGCGACGTGGCGGAGCGCCCCGAATTCCCCGTGCTCTTCGGACGTCTCCGCGACCGCGTGAGCACGCTCCGCGGGCTGTACGGGGCCGGTCCGCTCGAGGTCGATTTCCGCGCGATCGGCGAACGCGCCGCGGCGGTCCGGATGACGCGCTGCACCATCGCGTGGGAGCGTGTCCAGCGCAAGAGCGGCCGCACCGGACAGGTACACTCGATCGGCGGATTCACCGGGGAAGCCGTCTACGAAGGCGCGCTGGACGAATTTCTGCCCTGGCTGCGCGCCGCCCGCTGGGTCGGCGTCGGCCGGCAAACGGTCTGGGGCAAGGGCGACGTCCGCGTTGTATAGAGGACGCGGAATCCCTACTTCACCGCGGTGACGGTGATCTCGATGCGCGCGCCGGGCGCGGCGAGTTTCGTCACACCGACCGTCGTCCGCGCCGGACGCGGTTCCGGAAAGAACGTCGTGTACACCGCGTTCATGCGCGCGAACAGGTCGACATCGGTCAGGTAGACCTGGACCGAAACCACATCCTTATAATCCATCCCAGCGGCTTTGAGGATCAGGCCCACGTTCGAAAGCGCGGTCTTCACCTCGGTTTCGAAATCCGCCGGAACCTGCCGGGTTTTGAGATCCTGCCCGGTCTGCCCGGCCACATACAGCGTGCCTCCGGAGAGGATGCCCGGCGAAAACGGCGCGCCCTTGGGAAACTCCGGCGGCGCGATCACTTTCTTCTCCGCGGCCAGGGGCAGGGCCGCGAGCAGCACCAAAAAGCACAGCGTTCGCATGGCAGCAAGATAGCATAGGGAAGGGGTGAACGCTTGCGATTTTCCCGCATGATTACCGCGGTGGACGCGCACGCCGCCGGCGAACCCGGGCGCGTGATTACCGGCGGAGTCCTCGACGTCCCCGGCCAGACCATGTTCGACAAGATGACCTACCTCCGCACCCACGCCGACGATCTGCGCCTGCGCATGCTGCGCGAGCCTCGCGGCTACCCGGCGCTCTGCTGCAACCTGGTGCTGCCTTCCCAACATCCCGAGGCGGACGCCGGCTTCGTCATCATGGAGCAGATGGAGTACCCCGCCATGAGCGGCAGCAACACCATCTGCACGGTCACCGTGCTGATCGAGACCGGAATGGTGCCGGTCACCGAGCCGGTGACCCGCCTCAAACTGGAGACGCCCGCCGGATTGATCGCCGTCGAAGCCCAAGTGCGCGCCGGCAAGTGCCGCGGCGTGACGTTCCGCAACGTACCCGCGTTCGCGACCCACCTGGATGCGCCCGTCGAAGTGCCCGGACTCGGCACCGTGACGGTGGACGTGGCCTGGGGCGGCATGTTCTACGTAATCGCCGAAGCCGCGCCCCTGGGGCTCAGCCTCGCGCCGGACGAAGCCCGCGACATCGTGAGCGCCGCCGAGAGGATCAAGGCCGCTGCGCGCGAACAGTTGCCGGTAACGCATCCGGAGAACCCGGCGATCTCCGGCGTGACCATCGCGCAGCTTTCGGGTCCGCCCGCGGCGCCCGGCGCGCATCGCAGGAACGCTGTGGTAGTTTCGACCGGCAAGCTCGACTGGGCCAGGCCCGGCACCTGGACCGGCGTGCTCGACCGCTCGCCTTGCGGCACCGGGACGTGCGCGAAGATGGCGGCGATGCACGCGCGCGGAGAACTCGGCCTCGGGCAGGACTTCGTGCACGAAGGCATCCTGGGGACGACGTTCACCGGGCGGCTGGTGGAGCAGACGCGGGTGGGCCCGTATCCCGCGGTGGTCCCCGAAATCACCGGGCAGGCGTGGATCACGGGCTTCGCGCAATACGTGCTCGACCCCGACGATCCCTTCCCTTCCGGTTTCACCGTCGGCGACCTCTGGGCCTAGCAGTGTGTTTCAATCGAAATGAAAGCGAGATCCTATGCCGCTGAAAGACAGAGTGGTGATCGTCACCGGCGGAGCCTCCGGCATCGGGCTGGCCACCGCGCGCCGCTTCGCGGAGGAAGGCGCCAGGGTCGCCACCTGGGACGTGAAGGAAGGCGAGACGCAGCCCGGCGGAATCTTTCAGCGCGTCGACGTGACCAGCGCGGCCAGCGTGGAGGGTGCGGTCGCCGACGTGCGCGCGCGCCTGGGCACGCCCTACGTGCTGGTGAATAACGCCGGCATCCTGCGCGACGGGCAATTGGTGAAGTACAAGGATGGCGCCGTGGCCGGGCTGATGACGGACGAGCAGTTTGATGCCGTCATCGGAGTCAACCTGAAGGGCGTCTTCACCTGCGCGCGCGCCGTGGTGCCGCACATGATCGCGGCGGGCGGAGGCGTCATCCTGAACGCGTCCAGCGTGGTCGGGCTATACGGAAACTTCGGGCAGACCAACTACGTCGCCACCAAAGCCGGGGTCATCGGGATGACCAGGGTGTGGGCCCGCGAACTCGGCAAGTTCCAGATCCGCGTCAACGCGGTCGCGCCCGGCTTCATCGCCACCGAAATGGTGAAGCAGATGCCGGAGAAGATTCTTCAGGGCATGGTGAGCCACACGCCGCTGGGCCGCGCCGGCGAACCGGTGGATGTCGCCAACGCCTACGTGTGGCTGGCGAGCGATCAGGCGTCGTTCATCACCGGCGTGGTGCTGAGCGTGGATGGCGGCGTGGTCACGGGCACGTAGGGAGGCGGTATGAAGCCGGTTTACATCGCAGCGTTTCACCAGTCGCGTTTCGGCAAATTGATGGGCATGACCGTGCCCGCGATCCTGGACGCGGCGATTCAGGGCGCTTGCCGGCAGATTGGCGTCGAAGCTTCGGCGCTGGACGTGGGCAGCGTGGGCGCGGCGTGCAACTTCTCGCTCAACGAACAAGGGTTGCTCGCCGGCTTGATGGCGGCCACGCCCGGTCTCGAAGGCAAGCCCATCGAAGCCGTGGAGAACGCCTGCGCCTCCGGCGGCCAGGCAGTGCTCAGCGTGATCCACAAGCTGCAACTCGGGCTCGGCGAGACCGGCATCGCCGTCGGCTACGAAAAAATGCGCGATGCCGAAGGCAAGATGGACGGAAAGCTTGTCGGGCAGGCCCTGGGATACTTCTCGCATCCAGAAGAACGGGAAGGCAAGGTGTACATCTTCCCGCACCTTTTTGCGGAAGTGATGGAGTGCTATCAGAAGGTACACGGCATTCCGGAAAAGCACCTGGCGCAGATCGCCGTTACGGAGTATGCGAACGCCCACCACAACGAGTACGCGCAAATGC
>JBBIQR010000181.1:0-10054 GCA_037442245.1 Candidatus Solibacter sp.
ACTACCGTGCCGCGGCGGTCGCGGTCAGGCGCTTCATCTCCATGGTTTCGCTCTTCCCCGGCGGCGTCATCGGGGTCACCTGGACGCGCAGGACTCCGTCGGCGCCCGAGGCGTCGAACCGCCGCTTCACCACGTCGTTGCCGTGCGTCTCGATCTCAATCAGCGCCGGGCCGCTATAGAACAACGAGACCTTCACGTTCTTCCCGGCGCGCTTGGCCGAACACTCCTTGCCATCGGTATTGCAGTTGACGGCCAGCACCTTATCGCCGTTGCGCGTCTCGGTCACCAGCAGGGTGGTCTCCTTGTCCTCGAAGGTCCAGACCGAACCTCCGTCCTTACCCTCGGCGGGCGCTTGCCAGGAGCCATCCAGCTTGGCCCGATCGCTCCAATCGTCGGCCGAAGCCGCCGCGCCGAGGAAGACCAGTGCCGCGCCACAGGCGGCGAAACGTAGCCACATCGTTTTTCCTCCTCACCCCCAATGTACGGCGGCTGGCCCGCCCGTCCCATCCGATAGATGCCTGATCCGCCGGGCCGGCCGGGACAACCGGCTCCCGTCATGATACTCTTCTCGCTGGCATGGCGGATATCTTTCGCGACGGCCTGCTGGAGGGCCGGGTCGCCTTCGTCACCGGCGGAGGCACCGGCATCGGATTCACCATGGCCGAATGCTTCGCGGCCCACGGCGCCACCGTGATCCTCGCCGGACGCCGCCGCGACAAGCTCGACCAGGCGGTTGCGGCCATTCAATCGGCCGGCGGAGCCGCCCACGCCGCCGCCCTCGATGTGCGCGACTTCACCGCCGTCGAAGCCGCCGTGCGCGATGCCCACTCCCGTTCCGGCGCGATCGATATCCTGCTGTGCGCCGCCGCCGGCAACTTTCCCTCTCCGGTCGCCGCGATGTCCGCCAACGGCTTTCAGGCGGTGGTCGACATCGACCTGCGCGGCACCTTTAACGCGTGCCGCGCCGCGTACCCGTGGCTGCGCAAACCCGGCGCCTGCGTGCTCAACATCTCGGCGGGACAGGCCACCATCCCGATGGCGCTGCAGGCGCACGTGTGCGCGGCGAAAGCCGGGGTCGAGATGCTCACCCGCACGCTGGCGATCGAATGGGCGCCGGAGGGAATCCGCGCCAACTGCATCACGCCCGGCGCGACCGCCGATACCGAAGGCATGCGCCGCCTCGCACCCACCGAGGAAGCGCGCGCCGCCGTCCTGCGCCACATCCCTCTCGGCCGCATGGGCACTCGCGGCGAACTCGCCGGCCTCGCCCTGTTCCTTTGTTCCTCCGCCGCCGCCTACATCACCGGCGCGACCTTTGTCTGCGACGGCGGCCTGTCCCTGACGCGCTCCGGCCTGCCGCTCTCCGCCGGCGCAGGACTTTTGTGAGACCCTCTTGAGGAGATCCATCATGGCGACGACCACGACGCAATCCGCTATCAAGACCGCCGCCGGCGGCAGTTTCCTGCTCGAAGACATCCGTCCGGAGGAGGTCTTCACTCCCGAGGACTTCACGGACGAACACCGCCAGATTGCGCGCACCACCGCCGAATTCGCCGCCAACGAAGTTCTGCCGCTGGCCGCGGAAATCGAAGCCAAGAACTTCGACGTCACCCGCCGCCTCCTCCGGCAGGCGGGCGAACTCGGTCTCTTATCCGTCGACGTGCCCGAAGCCTACGGCGGTCTCGAGATGGACAAGGTCACCTCCGCGATCGTCGCCGAGCAGATGAGCCGGCTCGCCAGCTTCTCGGTGGCCTTCAGCGCCCACACCGGCATCGGCACTCTCCCCATCGTCTGGTACGGCACCCCGGAGCAGAAGCAGAAGTATCTGCCCCGCCTCGCCACCGGCGAATGGATCGGCGCCTACGCCCTCTCCGAATCGTCCTCGGCCTCCGACGCCATGAACTGCCGTACCCGCGCCGTGCTCTCCGGGGACGGCAGCCACTACATCCTCAACGGCGAGAAGATGTGGATCACCAACGGCGGCTTCGCCGACCTGTTCACCGTCTTCGCGAAGATCGACGGGGAAAAGTTCTCGGCGTTTCTGATCGAACGCGGCACTCCCGGTTTCAGTTCCGGTGCCGAGGAGCACAAGCTCGGCATCCGCGGGTCCAGCACCTGTCCTCTCGTGCTCGCCGATTGCCGCGTGCCCGCCGAAAACCTTCTCGGCGAACCCGGCAAGGGCCACCACATCGCGTTCAACATCCTCAACATCGGCCGCTTTAAACTGGGCGCGGCCTGCGTCGGCGGCGCCCGGCACGCCTTCCACGACGCTCTCGCCTATGCGCGCGAGCGCGTCGCCTTCGGACGCCCCATCGCCTCCTTCGGCCTCATCCAGGAAAAACTCGCCGAGTGCGCCACCGGCATCTACGCCGGCGAATCGCTCACGTACCGCACCATCGGGATGATCGACGCCGCTCTCGCAGGCATCGACGCCAATGCCCCAGGCGCCTCCCGCGAAATCCAGAAGCGCATCGAGGAGTACGCGGTCGAGTGCTCGATCCTCAAGGTCTGGGGCTCGGAAATGCTCGACATGGTCGTCGATCACACGGTGCAGATCTTCGGCGGATACGGCTACGTCGAGCACTATCCCGCCGAGCGCGCCTACCGCGATTCCCGCATCAACCGGATCTTCGAGGGCACCAACGAAATCAACCGCCTCATCATCACCGGGTGGCTCATGAAGCGCGCCATGGCCGGCCACCTGCCGCTGCTGGCCGCCATCCGGCGCGTCATGGGCGAGGCTCTCTCCGCGCCCGCGCCGGCATCCAGCGCGTTCGCCTCCGCCGGACCCCTCGATGCCGAACACGCGCTGCTCGCCGCCGCGAAAAAACTCACGCTGTTCGCCGCCGGTGCGGCCAGCGAAAAGTACGCGCAGGGGCTCTCCGAACAGCAGGAAATCATGGCCGCGCTCGCCGATTCGATCACCGAGGTCTATGCGCTCGAATCCTGCCTGCTGCGCGCCGAAAAACTGCGCGCCGCACGCGGCGATTCGGCCGCCGCCAACGCCATCGACATGACCCGCTACTACGCTGCGCGGGCCATGCGCAACGTGGAGTGGGCGGCGCGCCAGGTGATCGCCGCGACCGCCGAAGGGGACGCCCTCCGCGCCCGCACCGCCCTGCTCCGCCGCATCGCGCGCCACGAACCCGCCGACGGGTTCGCCCTGGGACGCGCCATCGCAGCCCGCCTCATCGCCGCCGGCCGCTACACGCTTTGACCCGTCCGCTTTCGCTTCGATACAAAGGGCAGGCACGGAGACGTGCCGCACCGGGTCACTTGCGGGTCAGCACCAGGGACGTGACCGACGAGGGCGGAAAGGTGTAATCGAACCCCCCGGTAACGCCGGAGATCGTCTGTTGCGCCAGCGTCACCTCCGTGGGCGATCCGAGATTGAAGCGGTTGTAGGGCGCGACCTGCGCCTGCGCCGCCCAGACCGTTCCGGCCGGCACCAGCGACGTGCCCGTGTTGGCGTCCGGCGCCCTGCCGCTCAGCGTGAAGGCGGCGCCCGTCGAGGCCGGAGAGAAATTGGCGAGCGTGATGTGGGCGCGGATCGGGCGGTCGAAGTGCTTGTTGATCCCCATCACATACAGCGTCGAGCCGTCCGCGCTGGCGCTGGCCACCACGTCCAGATACGGCACGCCGCTCATCGCGTCCACCCAACCCACCGAGGGCGAATCGTAGGCCGGCCCCACGGCGGTACTGGCCACCAGTTCGCTTCCGAAGTGGCGGGTAAACAGTTCGAGCGCGTACATCGAAGCCTTGGGCACGAACCCGCCCTGCCGCAGCCCGACCGCCCCCATGAAGTTGGCATCGGAGAGCTTGAAGTATTCGGCGATGCCGGTCGCCTGCGATTGCATCATGGCGGCCAGTGTGCTTGCGGTGAACACCGCCGAAGCCAGCGTCTTGGGATGATCGACGAAGCGGCTGGAAGGGCGGTAGTCGAAATACGGCCCCCATTCGGTGACCGCGATCTGGATCTTGCCCGCGCGCGACGGCACAGTGGAGGCGATGCGCGCTTCGAGGTCCTTCAGTTGCCCCAGGATTTCCACCGGCGCCGCCAGCATGGCCGAATATACCGTGCGCGCGTTCCAGCCTTCATCCACGCTGAGCGCTGGCGCATACGCGCAGTGCACCGCCAGAAAATCGATCGAGTTGCCCGCCGCCCGCAAAACCTGCCCGGTCCAGTCCGGAAACACCCGCGGCGCGGTCCGGGAGTAGTTTTCATCGGCGATCGCGCCGATCTGGATTGCGGGATCGACGGCGCGCATGGCGGCGGCGAAGTCGATGACCTTCTGCGCGTAGACATCCGGCGTCAGCACGACGGTTCCTACCGGACCGGTGCTGCCGGTGGCGTACGATTCGTTGCCCAACTCCCAGTAAGTGACTTTGCGGCCGCCGGCGTTGACATAGCGCACCCAATCGGCCGCCTCCTGCGGGGTTCCGGTCACCACATTGACGGTAATCATCAGGTTGGCGCCGGCGCGCTGCGCGAGATCGAGCGCTTCGCCGGTGCCGACCCGCACCACATCCACCGGACCGCCGGGCATACTCTGCACCAGCGGGCGGGATGACTGCGGGCCGACCCCGTCCGCCCAGTGGTAGAAGTCCGCATACACGCCCCCGGGGTAGCGCAAGAGGCCCGGGGCGAGGGTTTGGGTGAGTCCGAGGACCGCGGGGTCGAACGTTCCAGCCGCGGGGTTCCACGCACCGTTCCCATTCCATACCCACTCCAGATTGTTGCCGTAAAGGGTGGCGGGGAGATGGCGCAGCACGCGGCCGGCATCCACCGAAACCGTGGCCCGTAGAGCCGGACCGGGGTCGGGCGTGCCCGCGGCTTCCAGCCAGGACGGCGGCACCCCCACGCTGAGCGCCACATCGTCGAAGTAGGCGGCCCCCGAAGTCCCCTCGACGATGCAGCCCACCAGCAGGAAAGCCGGAGCCGCGGTGGACGGGATCGTGAAAATATCTCGATGCAGCGTCATCGCCGTCCCCGCCGGTTGGCGCATTTCGTGGAACGAGACCGTGCCGTCGGTCCCGACGGAGTAGATGCGGAGCACGGCGACGCTGCCCGGGTCGGCTTGCAGCCAACCCGAGACATACAGAGACTTGCCGGCCAGGCCGGCCGGCGCTACCACCTGCGCCAGGCTGTATCCGCTCGAAAGGCGCAGACTCGTACTGTTGCGGGGATTCGGCACCAGCGCCAGGGCGGACGTCCCGGAATGGACGTGGGTACTGCTGAAGGAGAAGGTTCCCTGGGAGGAGGCGGTCTGATCCAGCCTCCAGGTGGCGTCCCAGACCCCGAAGGGCGTCTCGAAACCCCCATTAGTCAAAAGGCTCTGCGCGCTGGCAGAGGCGGCGAACGCGAGGAAGCCTAGCGCCCACAGCGAAACACGGTACCCGGTCATTCGAACTGAGGTCCTCAATCGGCGAGCAATTTGGGCCGCTGAGGGTCGGATTCGACAACCGGTTTCCCAATATGCACGGCCGGATCGGTTCCCGGAGCAACCTATAGAGAATGCTCCCAGAACCGAACTCTTCAAACAACCTTATCGGCCGGCGCGCAGGTTTGATAACCCACTACTATCTATGTACCGAAACGTACGATTTGGCGAAAGGCGTGGCTCGGGCTCAGGAAATCAGCCGGAACCGGCGGCCGAGACCCAAAGCGCCCGCCCCAAGCAGAACGCCGATCAGAGTGGTTGGTTCCGGGGTGAGGGTGCCGGGTACGGTCACGTCCGTCAGAGTGAAGATGGCGGCGGTGTTGCCGTTGGTCGACGGCGCCGTGCTGGTGAGAGTGAAGTCGAACGCCAGCGGCCCGATGAAACTGCCGACCGCCGCTCCCGGCGTGCCGACCAGGGCGGTCCCGGTAGCGTCGATTTTCAGACCCGGACCGGGAACCAGCAACAGGGTCGCGGGATTGAACGTGATTTGCACGGCGCTGCCGTCGAACGGCGTGGCCATCGCAACCAGCGTGGTGTTGCCGAATGTGGCGGACGAGAAGATGTCGGTCACCACGACCGGTTGGGAGAGGATCATGAAACCCGCGGTGCCGCGGATATCAAGTCCGAGAAAGTTGAAACTCGGATCCACGATGCCGGTCAGCGTGATGCTGCCGCTGGCGGGAGTCAGGATCGTTCCAGCCCACGCGGATGAAGCCGCAAGAACCACTCCAAGCAGAATCGCACGTCGCATAAGAGACACTGGTTTCCTCCAAAGTGCTATACCCCAGAGAGCATAAGCCAGAAGGAGCCGGTTCGTCAGTAAGGTTTTCACTTGAGTCTAGGACGCGCCGGCGAAGTACTGGTAATTCTGTGATAACTCTCATCTAACTCTAATTCATATGTTTACGCGCCGGAAGAGAGGGGAAAGACGCTCCGCGACGCGTTTCAAACCGGGACTTTCCCTCGTCATTTTTCGCACAGAATCGTACTGGTACCGGTACGCCAGACAGACCCGGCGCGGGTCCGGCTCGGTTATAATCCGGCCTATGACTTGGGTCCCGCGGTGGTTTGCGGGCTGTATCGGGGACTAAGTTTTTCGGCTCATGAGGTTGGCCTCGGGACTTAGCGGTTGCGCGCTGAGCGGCCATTGGTGAGGTGATTACTTGAGGGGCTTCGGACGATGGCCGGTTCGGTTGCTGCCCGCGGTGGACGCGGTGGTGCAAGCCTGTCTGCTGGTCGCATTTTTCGCCGGCTACTTTCGCTCCGGCGCGCTGGCCGTGGCCGCTGGATGTATTCTCGCCGCGCCGTTGTGCCTGCGCCTTCTGCGGGCTTTCGGGGCGTACGATTCCCATCGCATGGAGAACTCCGCAAGCGTGGCCCGCAAGATCCTGTCCGCTCACGTCGCCTGTCTGGCGATTCTGTTTGTGCCCGCGCTGCTGGCTCCGCAGCCCGGCGTCGCGGTGCGGACCGCCGGTTTTCTTCTGTCTTCCGCCACCGTCCTCACAGTGGAGCGGCTCGCGCTGCATGGGCTGCTGCGCGGCATCCGCCGCCACGGGTACGACCGCCGCAAAGTGTGCGTCATCGGCTCGCAAGCCGCGGCGGAAGGGTTTGCCCGCCGGTTTGCGGCGGAGCCGGAGTGGGGCTTGGAGATCGTGTGCGTGGGCACCGGGACTCCCGCGGCGCGCCGCTTCCGGGGTTTCCCGTCCGGCGAAACGCTGCCCGGCCAATTCGAAGAACTGCATAAGCGGCGCGCCATCGACGAAGTCCTGATCGTGGCGCCGGCCGAGGCGCTGCCCGCGGAGAGCCAGGCGGCGCGGTTGTACGAACAATACGGGTTGCTGGTGCGGGTGGTTTTGGAAGGCGGTCCGGCCACGCAGGGCCGCGTGGTGCAGGATTTCTTCGGCGCCACGGCGGTGACTTCGGCGGCGCCGCGGCACTCGGAAAGCGCCATGGCGATCAAGCGCCTCTTCGACCTCGCGGTGGCTTCCGTTCTCCTCGTGCTGTTCACGCCCCTCATGGCCGCCATCGCCCTGCTGGTGAAACTCTCTTCCCCTGGTCCGGTATTCTTCACCCAGGTCCGCTCCGGGATGAACGGGCGGCGGTTCCGCATGATCAAATTCCGCACCATGGTGGACGGCGCCGAATCCCTGATCCGCCACTCGCACAACTCGATCACGCAGGGACCGGTGTTCAAGGACCCGAACGACTATCGCATCACCCCGCTGGGACGCTATCTGCGGCGTCTCAGCCTCGACGAACTGCCGCAACTCTTCAACGTGCTGAAGGGCGACATGAGCATGGTCGGACCGCGCCCGCTGCCGGTGCACGAGGCCGACCGCATCACCGGAGAGAACCGCCGCCGCTTCAGCGTGCCCCCCGGGATTACCTGTGTGTGGCAAGTGAACGGACGTAGCAACGTGAGCTACGAAACCTGGATGACATACGACCTGCAGTACGTGGATAAGTGGTCCATTTGGGCCGATACCCGGCTGCTGTTTCAAACGGTCCCGGCCGTCCTGTTGCGGCGCGGGGCGTATTAGATCCAAGAACGACAAAGGAGATAGAGACCCATGAAAGTCGTCATTTTGTGCGGAGGCAAGGGAACCCGGTCGTATCCGTTCACGGAATACTTTCCGAAGGTGATGACGCCGATTGCCGGCACTCCGATGATCGTCCACCTGATGCGGATTTACGCGCGGCAGGGCTTCACGAATTTCGTGCTGGCCGCGGGGCATCGCATGGAGATTCTGGTGGACTATTTCGACGGCCGGTTCCCCGAGTGGAACGTCAACGTGCTCGATACCGGAGCCGAATCGGACACCGGAGAGCGCGTGCGCCGCTGCGCCCCGTATGTCGGGGAGCGTTTTCTGGCCACCTACGGCGACGGTCTGGGAAACATCGACCTCCACAACCTGCTGCGGTTCCATGAGCGCAAGGGCGGGCTGGCCACGGTCACCAGCGTGCCGCTGCGCTCGCAATACGGTACGGTGACGTCGGACGATGACGACCGGGTCCGGTGTTTCGTCGAAAAGCCGGTGATCGCCGATCATTGGATCAACGCGGGGTTCTTCGTATTCGAGCGGAAGGCGTTCTCCCACTGGGAGGGCACCAATCTGGAGTCCCACGCGTTGCCGGCGCTGGCGCGGTCGGGTGAACTCTACACCTACCGGCACATGGGCTTCTGGAAGTCGATGGACACGAGCAAGGACCGGCAGGAACTGGAAAAGATCCACAACGGAGATGCCGAAGGGGCGCCCTGGAACCAGTTCGTGCAGGCGGCGGGGTCGGCGGCCTAGCCATGGCGATCGAATTGAACCCGAGTTTCTGGGCCGGACGCAGCGTCTTCGTGACCGGCGCCAGCGGCTTTCTGGGCGGTTGGGTGGTGCGGCGGCTGCTTGCCGAAGGCGCCGAGGTTTCGGTGCTGGTGCGCGACGGCTCGCCGCGTTCGATGCTGGTCGGCGAAGGCGACATCGGCCGCACCATGACGGTGCACGGCTCGCTCGAGGATGGCGACCTGTTACGGCGCGCCCTGGGCGAATACGCGGTCGATACCGTGCTCCACCTGGGGGCTCAGCCCATCGTCGGGGTCGCCAAGGTCAACCCCGTCGGAACATTCCAGGCCAACATCGTGGGCACCTACAACGTGCTGGAGGCGGCCCGCGTCAACCGGGTCCGCCAGGTGATCGTGGCATCCTCGGACAAAGCCTACGGGCAGGCCGACTCGCTGCCGTACAAGGAAGACACACCGCTCAGGGGCGCATTCCCCTACGACTGTTCGAAAAGTTGCGCCGACCTTCTCGCGCAGTGTTATCACGCGACCTACGAGATGCGCGTTTCGGTGGTGCGCTGCGCCAACCTGTTCGGCGGCGGCGACCTGAATTTCAGCCGCACCATCCCGGGCGCGATCAAGGCCACGCTGGCGGGCCAGCCGTTCGTGATCCGCAGCGACGGCAAATTCATCCGCGATTTTCTCTACGTCAGGGATGCCGCGGACGCCTACCTGTATCTGGCCGAAGCTCTGGCCGGCGGCGCGCCTCAGGGCGCCTACAATTTCAGCCTGGAAGTGCAGTGGAGCGTGCTCGACTGCGCCAACGCCGTGCTTTCCCTGATGGGACGCACCGGGCTGACCCCGGAGATCCTCAATCAGGCCAGCGCCGAAATCCGCAATCAGTACATGGATTGCTCGAAGGCGCGCACCGTACTCGGCTGGTCCCCGGCTTACACCATGGAGCAGGGGCTGGCCGAAACCATCGAGTGGTACCGCGACTACTTCCGCCGGGCCGCTGAGCCGTTGCGGGCCGGGGCCGTGGGGGCCTGATGCGCGTCGCGCTGTACTATCCGTGGGTCTACCTGACCAGCGGCGCCGAGCGCACGATCCTGGAATTGACCGGGCGCAGCCGGCACCGCTGGACGATCTTCACCAACCGGTTCGACCCGGCCACCACCTTCCCGGGCTTCGGCCAACGCGACGTCGTCGAGCTCACCCGCGTCCCGGTGAAGCGGACGGCCGCGGCCGCGGCCCGCGGGGCGCTGCGCCTGCTGTTTCAGCGCCTGCCGCTCGAAGACTACGACGCGCTGGTGGTGGTCTGCGAGGGCATGGGCGACCTGGTCGC
>JBBIQR010000182.1:0-9926 GCA_037442245.1 Candidatus Solibacter sp.
ATCTTCATGCCGGCGAGCGGACGGCGCGGTTCCCAGAGAAAGGGGTCGGCGGCGACCGTGCGGTCGTGGCCATCGGGACCGTAACAGGCGTCGAGCACCAGCGCGCAGTCTTCCACGCCGCGGCAGATGGGGCCGATCTTATCCATGGTCCAGCTCAAGGCCATCGCGCCGTGGCGGCTGATGCGTCCGTAAGTGGGGCGCAGTCCGGTAGTGCCGCACGCCTGGCTGGGCGAAATGATGGAGCCGAGGGTTTCGGTGCCCAGCGAGAATCCGGTGAGTCCGGCGGCGGTCGCGGAGGCCGAGCCCGCGCTCGACCCGCTGGAAGTAGCCTGGTTGTTCCACGGCGTCTTCGTCATGCCCTGGAACCAGAGGCCGCCCTGCGCCAGCGCCCCCATCGACAACTTGGCGATCAGCACCGCGCCCGCGTCGCGCAGGCGCTCGACCACCGTGGCGTCGCGCTCCGGCACGCGCGTCTGGTAAGGTTCGGCGCCGAACGTCGTGAGGATGCCCTTGGTATCGAACAGGTCCTTCAGGCCGAATGGGATGCCGTGCAGCGGCCCGCGGTATTTGCCGGCCTGGATCTCGCGGTCGGCCTGCGCCGCCTGTTCGAGCGCCAGGTCCCCGGTGAGGGTGATGAGGCACAGGAGCTTGGGCGAGTACCGCTTCATCCGCTCCAGGTACATTTTCGTCAGATCGGTGGAGGAGACGGCGCGCGCGCGCACCAGCGGCGCAAGATCCACCACCCGGGCGAAGGCGAGGTCTTCGAGGTTCGCCGGCGCTTTTGCGGCTGTCCTGGCGATGGTCGTCTCGAAGCGCCGCGGACCTTTGATGGGCGCGCGGCCGGGCAGTCCGGGGTGAAAGCTGAAGGCCGGCTCGACCCCCAGCGGAACATCGGCCTTGCGCAGGCTCTCGTAGTTGTAGAGCGCCTGGTTGACGCCGCGCATCATCAGGTCGATCTCGGAATCCTGGAATTCGAGTCCGAGCAGTTTCAGTGCGCCCTCCACCTGCGCCTTTTCGACGCGCATGGGCGGACCCTGTGCTCCGCCACGTCCGCCGCGTCCGTTCGCCGCGCCCGCGGGAGGGTTCGCGGCGCCGCGCTGCTGCGCCTGTGCGTCGCGCGCCGCCGCGAGGACGGTTATGAGCTGCATCCAGGTGCGCCGGTCCATAGATCCGTATGATACCCGTTTCGCGCCCGGCGCCACGGCTGCCCGCAGGCTACTCGAGAACTTTGACCCGGATGTTGCGGAAGGTGATCTCGTAGTGTTCGGCTTCGAACCCGATATAGCCGCGGCGCAAACCGGCACCGGTGATTTCGCTCACGGCTTCTCCGTTCACCGCCATCGTGATGCGGTCGCCCTTGGCGGTGATCTCGTAGTGATTCCATTCACCGGCCGGCTTCACCCGGTTCTCCTTCATCTGTTTGCTGAGGTTGAAGCGGGCGAGCGCGCCATCGGCGAAATTCACGCCGAAAAGATATCCGCCGGCCAGCCCGGTCTGGGCCTGGTACCAGATCTCGCCCCACGGCGAAAGCCGGATGCCGATCCCGCTGTTGTACTTCTTCTCGGCGGGGTCCAGCGGCGTGAAACGCCAGTCGGCCGCCAGCACGAAATCGCCCAACTCGCGATTCCAGCGCAGCCATTCGTGCCCGCCTTTGCCGGAGCAGATGAGCGCTTTCTGTGCGGGATCGACGCGCCATTGTTCCACCGGCTTGAGGCCGTCGGTGGCGGGGATGGGGACGCGCGTCCATCCCGTGAATGCGGCGTCGGGCAGTACGTCGATCCACTCGCCGGAAGACTGGCCCGCGGCGGGGCCGGTGAGGAAGAGTACAAATCCCGTGAGCGCGCCGGCCAGCGCCAGGGGAAGACTCCAGTATGATTTCACGATACTCATGGTAGCCCAATAGTGGTAACATCCCAGCGGAAGCGAGGTGGCAGTCATGCAGCAACCACGACGCGAGTTCCTGGAAGTCCTGCTGAGCGCCGCCGCGGCGGCCGTGCTCCCGGCTCAGACGCGCTCGGGCGACATGATCTATCGCACGCTGGGCAAGACAGGCGAGCGCGTCTCGGCCATCGGGCTCGGCGGCTCGCACATTTCACGCCCTGGCGAAGAAGGCGGGATCCGCATCGTGCGCAGCGCCATCGACCGCGGCATCACCTTCATGGACAATTGCTGGGACTACGCCGGCGGCCGCTGTGAAACCTGGATGGGCGAGGCGCTGCGTGACGGCTACCGCAAGAAGGTCTTCCTGATGACCAAGTTCGACGGGCGCACCAAGGCCGCCGCCGCGCGCCAGATCGACGAGAGCCTGCAGCGCCTGCAGACCGACGTGATCGACCTGATGCAGTTTCACGAGAACATCCGGCTGGAAGATCCGGACCGCTTCTTCGCGCCGGGCGGAGCGCTGGAGGCATTGCTCGAAGCCAAAAAGGCGGGCAAGATCCGCTACATCGGCTTCACCGGGCACAAGGACCCCGTCGTGCATTTGCGCATGCTGGAGGTGGCCGCCCAGCACCAGTTCCACTTCGATAGCGCGCAGATGCCGCTCAACATCCTGGACGCGAGCTTCCGCAGTTTCAGCGGGCAGGTGGTGCCGAAACTCGTGGAACAGGGAATCGCGGTGCTGGGGATGAAGCCGCTCGCCGCCGGCGCGATTCCGCAGAACAACATTGCCGGCGCCATCGAGTGCCTGCACTTCGCGCTCACCCTTCCTACCTCCGTGGTGATCAACGGCTGCGACAGCATGGAGCGGCTGGACCAGGCGTTCGAGGCCGCGCGGACCTTCCAGCCGCTGAGCCGCGCGCAGATCGATGCGATGCTCGCCAGAACACGCGAGGCGGCGCTTACCGGCAGGTTCGAGCAGTTCAAAACCACGATGCGGTTTGACGGCACCGCGCAGCATCCCGAATGGATGGGGTAACGGTCCGCTTCTACGCCGAGTTGAACGACCACCTGCCGCCGGAGGATCGCTACCGCCCGCTGGAGCGGCCCGCGGCGCTGCGCCGCAGCGTGAAGGACCTGATCGAAAGCTTCGGCGTGCCGCACACCGAGGTGGAGTTGATCGTGGTGAACGGCGAGAGCGTGGGGTTCGATCGCCTGGCCGGCGCCGGAGACCGGGTTGCGGTCTATCCCGTATTTGAATCCTTCGACGTCGCCGGCGAGCTGCGGGTGCGCGGCGAACCGCTGCGCGATCCGCGCTTCGTGCTCGACATCCACCTGGGGCGGCTCGCCGGCTATCTGCGGATGCTGGGGTTCGACGCATCGTACGGCACGATCGGAGACGCCGAACTCGCGCACGCTTCCGCCGCGGAGCGCCGCATTCTGCTGACGCGCGACCGCGGCCTGCTGATGCACGGCAGCGTGACCCACGGCTATTGGTTGCGCGAAACCGATAGCCGCCGCCAACTGGAGGAAGTGATCGCGCGCTTCGACCTGGCCCGCCGCATCGAGCCGTTCACGCGCTGCATGGCCTGCAACCGGCGGCTCGCGTGGATCGCGCCCGAAGAAGCAGCCCGCCGCGTGCCGCGCCGCATCGCGGAGTTGTACCGCGAGTTCCGCCAGTGTCCGGCGTGCGCGCGGATTTACTGGAAGGGATCGCATCACGCGCGCATGGCGCGCTGGATCGGGCAGCTCGCGGGTGCGTGATATACTGCTCAAACCCTGTAGGAGAGGAGTCCATGGCACTGGCATTGCGAAAAGAGTGGCAGACCGCAAAGGGCGCCGCCGAGTTGCTGTTTAAGCGCGAGCACCCTCCCGTAGGCGACATTCACATCAATCCTCCGACGCCATATCCGCTGAAGTTCAAGGAGGACCTCGGTCCGACTCTGGACGAATTCGAGAAGGCGAAGACCCCGGCGGACAAGACCAAACACTCGAACAAGGCCAAGGGCGTCATCCGCAACTACCGGACCGCCATCAACGGCGCCCATGAACTGAAAAGCGCGGCCCGGATCCTGCTGGACAGCCTGGCGAAGATCGAAAGAGCGCTGGGATAGTGCAAATCCGGGCTGGCCGCGATACACTGTCCCCCATGGTTAAAACACGCGTCAACTATCTTGCCGTTTGTCTCTTGTTCTTCGCAGCTGGAATCGCGGTCGCGCAGCGCCCGAAGGAGGACGTCGCCGGCGTGCTCCACCCGAACATCGCCGCCGCGCAGCGTCTGATTCGCCAGGCATGGCAGCGCATCGTGGATGCGCAGCAGGCCAACGAATGGGATCTCGGCGGCCATGCGCAGAGGGCCAAGGCACTCCTGACCCAGGCCGATAACGAACTCAAGGCCGCGGCTGGGGCGGCCAACCAGCGGTAACGGCCGGCATCAACGCGCGCTCGCGATGCTGCCTTCGCTGGACCAATAGAGGGCGTTGAAGAGCAGTCCGAAGGTGGCGTGTGCCTGCGCGCGGTGCTGCGGGCGGATTCCGAAAAGCACAATCTTGCCCGGGTTCTCAATCGTGACCACCGCGGCGCGGCCGTACATCAGGTCCTCGCCGCGCAGCCAGCCGGATGCGTTCACGTTCGCATTGGGATAGCGCGCCACCACCGCCACCTTCTGCGAAGCGAAGCCCTCGGTGAGCTGGAAGAACGGCGAGTTGATGTAGAAGCCAAACGTCTCCCGCGCGAGTCCGCGTCCGATGGGCGAGAGCGTGTCCACCTGCAGATTGACGATGGCGCCCGGCGCGAAATGCTGGTCCCGCGTGTAGCTGCGCTTGAGGTCCTTGACGCCGAGCGGCATGCGCTCCAGCAGCAGCCCGGTCGCGTCGCCGAGCGCGATCAGGGTGCCGCCCTCGTTGAAAAACTGCTGAAGATTGCTCCAGCCGTCCTCCCCGATGCCGCCCCGATACTGCGTCACGATCGTCTTGTAATCGAGGCCGTTCAGGATCGATGCCGGGCGTTGATCGGGTAAAAGGATGGCGTCGAACTTCCGCCGCAGTCTGCCCGCCTTGATATCGGGATTGTGCAGGACCGTGTATTCGAAGCCGTAGTGGTCCAGCACCCACCGGGTCCAGCCTTCGTCCATCGATGGATCGAAGGATTGGTAGATGCCGATGCGCGGCTTGTGAATCGCGACTGCCGGGTTCTGCGTGCCGCCGGGGACCTCGCGGACGTCGAACCCCTCCGTCGCTTTACTCCATGCCGCCGGCGTGGCCTGCGCCACAACCCACGGGGCGCTGCCATCCGGGGGCCGCGTGAGCGCGACCGTCGCGCCGCTTTGCAGCAGCCGGTTGACGATCATCGCCGAAAGCGCGCCGTTGTAGGCGAAGCGCCGCAGGTCGCCGTCGGAAACTGTTCGCAGCACGTACGCCGGCGCGGCGTCCAGCCTGGTCAACGCGAGTTTCGCGGGCAGTGCCGTATGAGCGAACTCCACGCGGATGCCGAACTGCATTCCGAGCGACCACGCCGAGACATCGTAGGGGGCTTCCGCCGGTGCGCCGGGCGAGCGGTGCACTTCCGGATACGTCTGTTTTTCGAGAATGTCCTTCGCATAGCGCCCGAACACCTGGCCGAAGGGAATGACAAACGTGCCCGCCGGGTACTCCTTGCCGTCCTGCTGGAACGCCGCGCCGGCGCGCGATACCTCGACCCCCGCCAGCATCAGGGTCCTCACCAGTTCCACCGCTTCGTTGGGATCGTGTTGCGCGGGCGCGATCAACGCGGCGAACGATTTCTCCCGGTCCTGCGCGAGTTGCCCCTTCCCGCCGGCGTCGACGGTGTTGCGGTTGATGGCGTAGATCTGGCGCAGCAGCGTCTCGCGGGAATCGGCCGCGCTTTCCAGCAGCGCCTTGGTGGCGATGAGTTCGTAGTCGACGATGTCGCGCAGGCTCCAGCGCCCGCCCAGCCAGGGACGCGGATACTCGGTCCGGGCGGTGGTGTCGCGCGGCGGCGGCAGCGGCGCGTCGGGATTCTCGATCATGCGCCGCCGTTCGCTTTCGAAGTCCGTGGCGCCGCCCCCCGGACCGGTCGCCGCGCCGCGCCCGCCGGTGGCGGATTGCGTGGTGACGCCCGGTGTGGCCATCTGCTGCGTGGTAGGCGTCGCGACGCGCGCGCTGGCCACTTCCGTAAGCAGGCCGATTTCGTTGTGCCACCATCCCGCCCACGCCATGGCGCCTTCCCAGAAGTTGGTGTACGTGGAGTTGAAGATGATGCCCGTCTTCCCCTCGGCTTCGAGCGCCGCGGCCTGTGCCTGCCCGTAGACGCCGTTGAGCCGGTAGATCAGCGGATCCACGTTGGGGTTGATCGGGTCGGTCGCGGGCATGGTGAAGATGCGCGGTCCGCTGGTGCCCTGCTGGTGTTCGTCCAGCCAGATCGCCGGGAACCAGTCGTGCCACAGCACACGCGCCGTCATCCGGCTCTCCTGCTGCGAGAACAGGTACATGTCGCGGTTGTTATCGTGGCCGGTGTAGTGATGGTAAAGCTCGGGCAGAGGGCTGGCTTCCGATGGCGTGCCCAGCGTCTTGTTGTACCAGTCCGTGACCAGGATCTGGCCGTCGGGGTTGAGGCACGGCACCAGCAGCAGCACGACGTTATCCAGCACCTTGCGCGTGGTCTCGGAGTCATCCGTGGCCAGATGGTGGACCAGTTCGATCACCATCTGGGTGGCGCCGATTTCCGTGGAATGGATCGCGTTCGTGATCAGGATCACCGCCTTGCCGCCGCGGAAAATCTCGGCGCGTTCGGCATCGCCCGGTGCGCCGCCCTGGAAGTAGAGCTTTCGCTCCAGCGCCTGGATGTGCTCCAGGTTGCGCAGGTTCCCCGCGGAAGAGATTTCCAGCATCACGAAAGGGTTGCCGTTGGTGGTCGGGCCCAGGTTGCGGAAACGTACGCGATCGCTCTGCGCGGCGACGGCCTCGAAGTAGCTCACGATCCTGTCCCAGCGCGCCAGTTTGCGGTCGGTTCCAATCCGGAAGCCGAAATACGCTTCCGGCGTCGGGACCGCCGCGTGCAGCGCCGCGCCGGCGAGGGCGATCGCGAGGAGGAGTCGTTTCATCTGCGGAATCCTTTCGGCAGGCCCGTGCCCGCGCTAGCGTGACGGCGCGGCCCTCACCTGGACCGCCTGGATATTCATCCGCGACGTGGTCTTCTGAAAGTTCACCAGGTCCGTGGTCAGGATTTTCGACCACTCGGTCAGATCCCCGTCGAGTTTCTTGCTGAGATCCTGGAACAGTTCGTTCTCGGCATCGGTCGGGGCGGCATCGGCCGTGCCCGCGACAGTGGCGGCCAGCACCGCGAGTCTGCCGTCCAGCGCGAGCGGATACATCAGCGAATCCTCGCTGGAGGTGATCCGCATCTCCACCAGCAGGCCCTGCGCGGCGGCGATCTTCTTATCCAGATCCTCGATCTCCTTCGCGAGTACGCCCCGCCCGGCCAGCGCCTTCAGTTGCGCACGCAGGTCGATCATCTGGTTGACCGTCACGTAGACGTGGTCCAGATCGCGGTGGATGCGGGTCAGCAGGTCGAACTGTTTGCGCAGGTCTTCCATGCTGACCGCGACCCGCGGATCGGCGCGGAGTTCGAGCGGCTCGGTGTAGCTCTTGCCCCCGGCCGTCAGTTTGACGCTATATTTACCGGGCAGCGCGATGGGGCCCAGTTCGCCGCGTGAATACACGAACAGCGAATAGTTCGCCACCTGCGCCACGGGCTCGTAGCGCAGGTCCCACACGAAGCGGTTCAGACCGGCGGCGGGCTCGATCTCCTTGTGCGGCGCTTCGGCCCCGGCCTCGCGCTGCATCGGGTCCACCCGCGCCGTCTTCGTGCTCGAATACCTGCGCACGCTCTGATTCGCGGAGTCGAGGATCTCGATGGTCACCTCGTCGCGCGGCGCGCTCTTGAGCCAGTAGTAAATCACCGCGCCGGCGGGCGGATTTTCGCCGGTGGTGACGGGACCGCCGCGTCCGCCGCCAGGACCGCCGCGCCCGCCGCCGAGAAAGCGCGTCGCCATCGCGGGCGTGTAGAGCGTGGCGTCGGATTGCGCGGTTTCGTCCTTGTACTGGCGCAGCGGAGAAAGGTCGTCGAGAATCCAGAACGCGCGCCCGTGAGTGGCCACTACCAGGTCGTTGTCCTTCACCACCAGGTCGTGCACCGGCGCGGGCGGCATGTTCAGCCGGAGCGATTTCCAGTGGGCGCCGTCGTCCAGGGAAACGAACACGCCTTGTTCCGTACCGGCGTAGAGCAGTCCGCGTCGCGCCGGATCCTCGCGGATGGCCCGCGCAAACGCGCCCGCGGGAATGCCCTCCACGATCTTCGTCCAGGTCTTCCCGTAATCGCTGGTCTTGAAGAGGTAGGGTGCGAGGTCGTCGGATTGGTAGCGGTTGGCGGCCACGTACGCCACGCCGGCATCGTGCGGCGAGGCTTCGACCAGCGAGACCCGCGCCCACTCGGGCATCTCCTTGGGCGTGACGTTGACCCAGTTCTTGCCCCCGTCCCGCGTCAGTTGCACCAGGCCATCGTCGGTGCCGGCCCAGATCTGCCCCTTGGCTTTCGGCGATTCGGCGACGGTGAAGATCGTGTCGTAGTATTCCGTGCCGGTATCGTCGAGATCGATCGGGCCGCCCGATACCGCCTGCTTGGATTTATCGTTGCGCGTCAGGTCGGGCGAGATGGCGTCCCAGTGCGTGCCGCCGTCGGTGGTTCGAAACAGGCACTCGCCGCCGTGATAAAGAACGTTGGGATCGTGCGGCGAAATCACCGTGGGAGCGGTCCATTGGAATCGGTGCTTGAGTTTCGCGGCGCCTTCCCCGTCGGTGATGTCGGGCCACGGCGAGATCTGGCGGGTTTGTCCGGTGCGCTTATCGAAACGGGTGAGAGAGCCCTCGTAGCCTCCGGCGTAGACGATGTTGGGATCGCGCGGATCGGGCGCGATGTACCCGGACTCGCCGCCGCCCGCCGGATACCACTCGGGACGGTCGATCGAGCCGGAATCGCCGCGGCTCGCGATGGCGATGGTGGTGTTGTCCTGCTGCGCGCCGTAGACGAAGTACGGCACGCGATGGTCCGCGATTACGTGGTAGAACTGCGCGGTGGGCTGGTTCAGGATGCTGGACCAGTGCTTGCCGCCATCGAGCGTGACCGTGGCCCCGCCGTCATTGCCTTCGATCATGCGTTCCGTATTCACCGGGTCGATCCACAGCGCGTGGTTGTCGCCGTGCGGCGGGCGGATGCGGGTAAACGTGCGGCCCCCGTCGATGCTCTTGCTGAACTCCACGTTGAGCACGTAGACCACATCGGGCGATCTCGGGTCGGCGAAGATGTGCATGTAGTAGAACGCGCGCTGCACCAGCGTGCGGCTGGGATTGACCAGGCGCCAGGACGTGCCGCCGTTATCGGAGCGGAACAGGCCGCCCTCCTTGGCTTCCACCAGGGCGTAGACGCGTTCGCCATCGGCGCCCACCGCGATTCCGGTCTTGCCCCACGGGCCTTTCGGCAAGCCGCCTCCCTGCACCTGCTTCCAGGTTGCGCCGCCATCGGTGGAACGGTAGAGTCCGCTACCGGGCCCGCCGCTTTCCAGGCTCCACGACGTGCGGCGCGCCTGCCACAGCGCCGCGAAGACGATGTTCGGATTGGTGGGATCGAAACACAGATCCACCGCGCCGGTGTTTTCGTCCTTGTACAGCACCTTGTCCCAGGTCTTGCCGCCGTCGGTTGTGCGGAAGACGCCGCGCTCGGAGTTAGGCCCGAAAGGGTGGCCGAAGGCCGCGGCCAGCACGATGTCGGGATTGCGCGGATGAATCAGGATTCTGCCGATGGCGCGCGAATCGTGCAGCCCCATGTTCGTCCAGGTCTTGCCCGCGTCGGTCGATTTGTACACGCCGTCGCCCTGCGCGATATCGCCGCGCAATGCGGTTTCGCCGGTCCCCGCCCAGATCACGTTATGGTCGGACGCCGCGACCGCGATCGCGCCGATCGAGAAGGCGGTCTCGTGGTCGAAGACTGGAGCC
>JBBIQR010000183.1:0-7583 GCA_037442245.1 Candidatus Solibacter sp.
CATACGATGACCACGCCGACCGCCATCATCGCCGTCCGCGGGACAACGTTCAGCGTCTTCGTGGATGAAACCGGCGCCACCTTGGTCGCGGTCGACGAAGGTGTGGTCGCCGTCGCCAGCACCAACTTCCCGGCGCGAGAGGTCCTCCTGCGGCGTGGCCGGAAAACGTGGGTGCGTCCGGGCCAGCCTCCCGCCGCCGCCGCGCGATTCCGTGGTCCGTCGGAACGCGCCGACGCCGTACCGAATCGCGGAAACGCCGCCGGGCAGTTCGGCGCGCCCGGAGCGGCGGGCATGGGACAGGGCGGCGGTGCGGGTCCGCGCCCCAACGGAAGTTTGGGCGGTCGAGGCGGCCCGCCGCGATAAGGAGATGCCTTGCCGATACCAGCTTTCCTTTTGGTGTGCTTGCTGACGCCGATACCGGGAGCACCGCAATCGACGCCGCTCGAAACCGGGATGCGGAACATCGATCGCCTCGCCGCCGTCGAGGATTCACGCCCCGCGGTCGTCTCCGCCATCGCCGGCGCGCTCGGCGTGCACCGTAATCACGTCGTCCTGCTGCGCAAAGAAACCGGCCAGCCGTACGGCCTCCTCTTCGTGCGCGAACTGCAAAAGCTGGGCGTCGCCGACGATGCGATCGCCACGCGCCTGCACACGCTCGAGCGCGATATCCAACAGCGCATCGCCCAGGACCGCGCCGGCACCGGCGGCCCTCCCGCGAGCGGCGTGCGGCCCGTGCTCTCGCTTAACACCGGCGTGGATTACAACTCCGCCGCCACCTTCCTCTGGTTCAACGCCGAAGCCGGCGTCGATTCGGCGCACGCATCGCTGGTGGCCGGCGTCCCCTACTACCGCGATTCATCCGGCGGCACCGCGGTGAGCGGCGTGGGCGACGCCTACCTGTTGGGCTCGCTGTTTGGACGCGCCGCGCGGATGGATCTGGCCGCGTCGCTGACCGTGGGCATGCCCTCCGGCGACAAGGACCTCGGGCTCGGCGCGGGCAAGGTCACCGCCGATCTCTCGGGCACCGTGGCGCACGCCTTCGGGCGCGTACGTCCGTTTGCCGGCGCGGGGTTTGCCAATTCGATCTTCAACTTCGCCTACCAGCGCCCCTACATCGCCGATGGCAATGCCGCCCATTTCTCCGGCGGCGCCGACCTTCGTGTGGCGCCGCAACTCTCCCTCGGCGCGGGAGGCTTCGCCGTGATTCCCAGCGGCGCCCAGGTAGTGTACAGCCGGATCGTCACCGCGCAGACTCCCGGCGCGCAGACCGCCGTCATCGGAAAAGGCGGCGCGCCCGGTTCCGGCGGAAGCGGCTATGGCAGCGGCAACGGCAGCGGCGGTCCGCCATCCTCCACACCCGCCAAGGCGCCGCCTCACATGCCCTTCCTCGCCAACGCGGTTTCAACGCCCTCCGCCGCGGACCTGCGCGATTACGGCGCGAAGGCGTGGGCCGCGGTATCCCTCGGCCGCGGCGTGAGCCTCCACTTCTCGGTCGCCCGCAGCGTTCCGTTCCAACTCACGACGGCGCGCGCGGGCCTGGGGCTGGACCTTCCGCGTCTGCTGTTTCCGTCCCGTTGGTGACCGCCACCCGCGATCCCCAGTCCGCGCGCCGCGCCGCGCGGAAGCGTTCGCGGTCCCGCTTGCTCACCCGCTCGTGCCGCGGTCCCTGCGCGGTGCACAGCTCGAGCTCGATCCATCCCGCATGATGCCGCGGGTGCCGCATCACGCGCGCGCCGCCCAACGCCGTCGCCTCGCGCGCCACCGCCACGTAGCTGTATTTTTCGTCCTCGTAGCCGAGCCCGCCGTCCTTCAGCCGCCGGTGCAGACTGCTGCGCTCCACGCGCGCGGCGAAGTGGCACCAATCGGGCGCTGCCAGCGGACACGCCATCGCCGCCGGGCACGGCGCGATCATCTGCGCGCCCAGCCCTAACAGCCGCTCGCGGATGCGCGCGATGGACTCCGCGCCGCGCGGCGTTCCCGGCTCGATCACAATCAGCGCGGTCCGCGCCGCCCTCCAGAGCGCTTCGGTAAGATCCTGCGCGATCTCGCCCAGCGAGTACGCGGCGATCACCAGGTCGCTCGCGGGGAACTCGCGCATCGCAGCCGCGTCGGCCGCGAGCACCCTCGCTTCGGGCAGGAACTCGCGCGCCGCGTCGCACAGCGAGGGGTCGCGCTCCACCAGCGTGAACGTGCGCGCGCCGGGGAATCGTTCGCTCGCCGCCAGCGATGCCGCACCGCTACCCGCGCCCACGTCGAGCACGCTCGCCACGCTCCACTCCGGCACTTCGCCCAGCGCCGCGCGCGCCGCCGCGTAGGTCGCGGGCATGCGGGTCCCCAGATACGCAGCCACGTGATCGTCCGTGCTCATGCGCGTCGGCCTGCCCTCGCGATACGCCTCGGAGAGCGCCGCGGCGGCCCGCTTCAGCGCGGCGAATTCTTTGCCTTCGCATCGCGCCTCGATGATCGCGCGCACTCGCGCCGGTAACTGCATTGCTTCATGATAATCGCCTGCCGCACGATGAGCGCCGGAACTTCTTTTTCGATCGCGGTGTCTATCCCGGTGAAGCGGCCTAAAAAGGGCCGGACGGCCACCGCCAGTGGCCGAGGGGCGATTCGATTACCACGCGGCTGTGATCCGTCGTGTGCCCGCGGGTTCGCCGCGTGGGCACGCCGCACTCCCCGTGTGTCCGGCCCCACTTGGAGAGGAGCAGATGATGTTCGAAACCGCCGTTCTTTCTTCGGGTCCACAGACCAAGCGCATGTGGACCACTTGCCTCGGGTTCAGCGGCCAGGCGCTGCTGTTGAGCGCTCTGGTCATCTCGCCGATGATTTCGCCGCGGGTGCTGCCGCGCGTGGTGTGGGCCGTCACGTTGGCTCCGCCCTCGCCGCCACCGGCGCCGCCCCCGCCCGGCGATCCGCGAGTGGTCCCGGTGAACCAGGTGCGCGCCACCCGCATCTTCCACGGCATCACCGAGCCGGCCGCCGTGCCGCGCATCATTGAGCGCGTGATCGACCCCGCCGACGCGCCGCCCCCAGGCGCCTACGTGCCCGGCGCCATCGCGGGCAGCCGCGAAGGAGTGCCCGGCGGAATCGCCGACGCCGTCGCCGGACTCGCCGCCCGCTTCGTGCCCGTCGTCCGCCCGCCCGAACCGGTAGTCCGCGAAGCGCCGCGCCCGCAGCCGCCGCCTCCGCCGCGCATCACCCAGGTGCGGATGGCCGAACCCATCCAGCGCGTGACGCCCATCTACCCGCCGCTCGCCCGCGTAGCGCATGTCTCCGGCAAGGTCGAGTTGTCGGGCGTCCTCGGCGTCGACGGCCGCATCCACGAGGTGCGCGTCGTCAGCGGCCACCCGCTGCTCGTCAAGGCCGCGGTCGATGCCGTCATGCAGTGGATCTACCGCCCCACCACACTGAATGGCGTGGCGGTCGAAGTCGAGGCGCCCATCATCGTGAACTTCATCCTGAACTGATAGGCTCGAAGTGTGGCCGCCGACGGAGACCTGATCCGCATCGTCGATGCCGCGATGGCCGAGGCCGCGCGGCTGAGCGGTCCCTGGCTCGCGTGCCGGCCCGGATGCACGGAGTGCTGCATCGGCCCCTTCCCCATCACCATGCTCGATGCCGAGCGCCTGCGCGCCGGGTTGCGCGAGTTGGATCGCGTCGACCCGGCGCGCGCCGCCGCCGTCCGCGCCCGTGCCGCCCGGTACCTCGCGCGCCTGTCCGAATTTCCCGGCGATGCGCGCACCGGCATCCTCGCCTCGGGTGATGACGCCGGGGCGCGCTTCTCCACGCTCGCCGACGACGAGCCCTGTCCCGCGCTCGATCCCGCGGCCGGAACCTGCGATTTGTACGCGGCGCGCCCCGTCACCTGCCGCATCTTCGGTCCCGCGGTCAGCACAAGCGGCGGCGTCCTCGGCATCTGCGAGCTCTGCTACCAGGGCGTGCCCGATGAAGACATCGCCGCCTGCCGCGTCACAGTGGATCCGCACGGTCTCGAAGCCGAACTCCTCGCCGGAGACGCGCGCCAGACCATCGTCGCTTTCGCCTTGCGCTAACGCGAGCGTGCCGGCGCTTCCTTCCGCGCCGGTTCGATGCAGCCCAGGTACATCAGCAGCACCGCCACCGTCGTAAGTTGGCTCACGATGGCGAGCCCGCTCTCGGCAAGCGCGAAGATCACTCGCGCCTCATCCACGCCCGCGATGCGCCCGAGCAGCACGAAGTTCGCCGCCAGGTCCCCCAGGCCCAGCGGCAACAGCACCGCGATCATCGGCCACAGGCGTCCGCGCGCGAGCTCGCGGCTGCGCTCCAGCGGAGCGGTCTGCCGGTCCGCCTCCACCGCCACCACCACCGGCACGAACGCCAGCCGCACCATCGCGATCAGCCCCGGCACGATGAGCAGCGCGCCGTACAGCAGCACCGTGACCTCCACCACCACCTGCCGCGTGAGCGTGCGCATCCACTGGCGCCACCCCCACCGCAGCGCTTCGCCCAAAGGCGCGCGATCGCGCAGCAAACCGTAGACGATCGCCGGAATCGCCAGCGAGGAGAGCAGCAGGTCCAGCGCCTCCAGCAGGACGAAGGAGAGGATGCCGCTCGACGGAATCTCCAGCGCCGCGGCGATGAGTTGGTACAGCAGGTGCCCCGGCACGTACACCAACAGGGTTGCGCCCGCGATAAAGCCGAAGCGCGCGCCAAACAGGCGGAACGTCCCGCCCAGCAGCCGCAGCGGCGCATCGAATCGCGACGGCGTCTGCATGATCTCGAGATAGCCCCGGCGAAAGTCGCGGTCCATGAGTGCGCGGTTCCTGCGATGATGAAACGAATGACCAGAATAACCCTGATGTGGATCCCCGTGCTGCTGATGGCGCTCGCGGGGTGCGGCCAGAAGAAGGAGGCGCCGTCCAAGCGCTATCCGATGCAGGGGGTCGTCGAATCGCTCGACGCCAGAACCAAAAGCGCCTTGATTGCCGCAGGCAAGATCGGCGATTGGATGGAAGCCATGACCATGGAGTACCCGGTGAAGCCGGATGCGGAGTTCGAGAAACTGCACCCCGGCGACCGCATCGAAGCCACCGTCGTGGTGAGCGACGAGCGCTATTACGTCACCGATGTGAAGGTGCTTCCCAAGTAGCGTAGCGCTGGCCTCCCGGCCTGCCCCGTGCACCGAACCGTACGTTCCCGGATATGGATTCCTTCACCCCGCTCTTCCGCAATCCGCACTGGCAGACCATCGCCGCCCACTTCTGGCGCCGTCCGGACCCGGACGCGGAGCACCCCCCCGAACGCCGCCTCTTCCGCACCGAGTCCGATGTCCAGGTCCTGGTCGTCTCGCAGCGTCCGCGCGGCGAAGCGCGCGGCGAAATCGTCATGGTGCACGGGCTCGAAGGCTCAGGCGACGCCGGCTACATCCGCAGCCTGGCCGCCTTCGCGCTGCGCGCCGGGTTCGCCGCCCATCGCTTCCACATGCGCACCTGCGGAGACACCGGCCATCTTTGCCCGACCCTCTACCACGCCGGACTCACCACCGACCTGCTCGCCGTGTTGCGCGAATTCCGCCGGGAGGGCCGCGCGCCCGCCGCCGTCGTCGGCTTCTCTCTTGGCGGCAACGTCGTGCTCAAACTCGCGGGAGAACTCGGCGCCGGCGCCCCGGACGTGGTGCGCTGTGTCGCCGCCGTCTCCGCGCCCCTCGACCTCGCCGCCTGCGCCCGCCGCATCGGCGAACCCGGCAACCGCCTCTACGAGGCGCGCTTCGTCCGGCGCATGCGCAACCGCCTCCGCGCCACCGGGCGCTACCGCCCCGAGGAATTCGCCGGACTGCGCAGCGTCGAGGCGCTCGACGACCGCTTCACCGCGCCCGGCTTCGGTTTCGGCAACGCCGCCCACTACTACCGCACCCAATCCGCCGTGCATTTTCTCGAACACATCCGCGTCCCCACTCTGCTGGTCCAGGCCAAGGACGATACGTTTATTCCCTTCTCCATCTACCGGTCCCAGGCCATTCGCGCGAATCCTTTCATCCGCCTCCTGGCCACCGAGCACGGCGGCCACCTCGGCTTCCTCGCGCGCGGTCCCCGCCGCCTCTGGCTCGATCACGTGATAATGAGGTATATTTGCGAGGTCTTTGCTAAGCAGCAGACATTCGAATCGTCAGAGGTTTGAATGAAATCGCACGCTTCTTTCTGGGAAGCCGTGAAGGCGGCGCTTCAATCCCTTCGCGGCAGTAAGTTGAGGAGCTTCCTCACTCTTCTCGGAATCATCCTGGCCACCACCACGCTGATCGCCGTGATGAGCGTGATCCGCGGCATGGACGTCTATATCGCCGACAACGTCTCCAGCATGGGCGCCGACGGCTATCGCGTCCAGCGCATGGTGATGCTCGGGTTCGATCCCAAGAAGTACCTCGAGATGCTCCGCCGCAATCCGCAGTTGAGCCGCGAGGAATTCGAGTTCCTCCGCACCCACCTCGCCCTCACCAGGGAAATCGGCATGCTCGCCGGGCGTAGCGCGAACATCAATCGCGGCAAGGAGGTCGCCGAGTCCGTCAGCGTGATGGGAGCGTCGCCCAATGTCGGAGTGATCAATAACTATGAAGCCGAGGACGGACGCTTCTTCTCCGAGGTCGAAAATACCCGCCGCATGAACGTCGCCTTCCTCGGCCACGATCTCAAAGACAAGTTCTTCCCTCAGGCGCAGGCCGCCGGACAGTCCATCGTAATCGAAGGTGTGCCGTTTGAAGTCGTCGGCGTCGCCCGCGCGAAGGGGTCGGTGTTCGGCCAGTCGCAGGACAACTTCGCCGTGATCCCGGCGGAGACCTACTTTAAGATATGGGGTTCTCGCAACGGTATGGCGTTCGTCGCCACCACCATCGATCACGCGCACCTCATGCAGGCGCAGGAGGAGGCCCGCATGTTGTTGCGCTCCTATCGCCACCTCGGGCCGAAGGACGACGATAACTTCGCCACCCTGACCTCCGACGCCCTGCTCGATTTCTGGAACCAGTTGACCGCCGCGATCGCCGCCACCGCGGTCGGCGTCGTCTCGGTCTTCCTCGTGGTGGGCGGAGTCGTCATCATGAACATCATGCTCGCGGTGGTCACGGAGCGCACGCACGAAATCGGCATCCGCAAGTCGGTCGGAGCGCGGCGCCGCGACATCCTCAATCAGTTTCTGGTCGAGTCCGCGCTTCTGTCGGCGTCGGGAGGATTGCTCGGCGTGCTCTTCGCCTGGGGCGTCGCCATCCTGGTCCGCAGCCTCACGCCGGTGCCGATGTCGGTGCCGCTGACCGCCGTGGTGATTGGCGTCGCGCTCTCCGCGCTGGTCGGCCTCTTCTTTGGCATCTACCCGGCGCATCGCGCGGCGTCGCTGGACCCGATCGAAGCGTTGAGGGCCGAAAAATGAGCCTCGGATCTTTACTCAGTGGCATTCGCCTCGCGCTCGATACCGTGCGCGCCCACAAACTGCGCTCGTTCCTCACCGTGCTCGGCGTCATCATCGGAACCGGCGCCGTCATCGGCGTCGGCTCCATCATCGCCGGCCTCGATGGCGCCATCACCGGCCTCCTCCGCAGCTTCGGGCCGAATACC
>JBBIQR010000183.1:7672-9883 GCA_037442245.1 Candidatus Solibacter sp.
ACGCGCCTCCTCCATCGAACATGTGAGCCCCTTCCTGTTTCCGCCGAACGGGATCCACACCGCGCGCTACAAGGGCAACGATCTCTACAACCTCCAACTCGGCGGCACCGAGGAAGGCTACGCCGCCGGCGGCACCACCATGTTCGCCGGACGCTTCTTCACCGATACCGAGAGCACCCACCACATGCCCGTCGTCGTCGTCGGCGAGGACGTCGCCAAACACCTGCTGCCCAACGTGGACCCGATCGGCAAATCCATCGACGTCGACGGCCACGAGTTCCAGATCGTCGGCGTCATGGACCGCCCCGCCGCCTCCCTCCCCGGCCAGGAAGACACCCGCGTCCTGCTGCCCTACTTCACCATGCGCAAGATGTTCCCCGCCGCGCGCGAACACATGTTGATCGTTATCGCCTATCCAGGGATGATGACCCGCGCCCAGGATGAGGTGCGCGCGCTCCTGCGCATGGCGCGCCGCGTCCCCTTCAACGGGCAGGACACCTTCTCCATCACCACCGCGGAGCAGATGATCGAGCAGTTCCACAATGTGACCGCGATGGTCGCCCTCGTGATGGTGATCCTGAGCTCGATCGGATTGCTCGTGGGCGGTATCGGGGTGATGAACATCATGCTCGTCAGCGTCACCGAGCGGACCCGCGAGATCGGCGTGCGCAAAGCCATCGGCGCCCGCAAGAGCGACATCATCGTGCAGTTCCTGACCGAGGCGGTCGTCCTCACCATGCTCGGCGGTATCTTCGGCCTCCTGCTCGGATGGCTCATCTCCCGCGCCGCCGGCCTCGTCTTCCCCGCCCTGCCCACCGCCGTTCCGTTCTGGGCCGCCGCCAGCGGCGTCGGCGTCTCCGTCGCCGTGGGCCTGTTCTTCGGCATCTGGCCCGCCAGCCGTGCCGCGCGCCTCGATCCCGTGGAAGCCCTCCGCTACGAGTGACGCCGCCCGCGCTCTGCCATACTGAATACCGATGAACCCGCAGGACTCAGTCATGCTGCGGACCGCCCGCTGGCTCGCCTTCGCCTCGGCCGCCGCCATCATGCTCGGAATCGCGCCGTCGCAGATTCTCCTGGCGCTGTCGTTTGCCGCGCTCCTGGCCTCCGGCGAAAAACTCCGCCTGCCCCGCATCTGGCTGCCCCTCTCGCTGTTCCTGCTCGGTACCCTGATCTCGCTCGCCTTTTCCGGAGATATCCGCGCCGGGCTGCCACAGGTGCGCAAGTTCTATGTATTCCTCGAACTCCTCGTCGTGTTCTCGCTCCTGCGCAGCCTGCGCATCGTTCGTTGGCTGTTCCTCACCTGGGCCGGCCTCGGTGCCATCACCGCCATCCGCGGCTGCGTGCAGTTCGCGCAAAAAGTTCAGGATGCCCATCGCCTCGGCCGCGGCTTCTACGATTACTACGTCGGCGAGCGCATCACCGGCTTCACCAGCCACTGGAACACCTATTCCGCCGAGGAGATGTTCGCCTTCATCATGCTCGCCGCGATCCTGTTGTTCGGCGGGCGTATGCGCCGCGTGGGCCTGTGGATCGCGTGCGGCCTTCTCATCGCCACCGCCATTGTCCTCGGCGAAACGCGCGGCATCTGGATCGCCGTGGCGGTCGCCGTCCTCTACCTCTGCTGGTTCTGGCATCGCTGGCTGGTCGCCGCGATTCCCGCCGCCGCGCTCCTCGCAATCGCCCTCTCGCCCGGCGCCATCCGCGAACGCTTTACCTCCATCTTCCAGCCGCGCGGCGTCGATTCCAACCAGTTCCGCATCGTCACCTGGCGTACCGGCATTCAAATGATCGAGCGCCACCCCTGGCTCGGACTCGGCCCCGAAGAGGTCAAGCTCCACTTCGACGATTACGTCCCCGCCGATATCCCGCGCCCCCTGCCTTCCGGCTGGTACGGCCATCTGCACAACATCTACCTGCATTACGCCGCCGAGCGCGGCATCCCCACCATGCTCGTCCTGATGTGGATGCTGGGCAAAATCCTCTTCGATTTCTGGCGTGGCCTGCGCCTTCTCCCGCCCGGACCCGATCCCCGCCGCTACCTGCTCCATGGCGGAATCGCCGTCGTCCTCGCCACCCTCGCCGAAGGCTTCGTCGAACTCAACCTGGGCGACAGCGAGGTCCTCACCATGTTCCTCGTCGTCGTCGCCTGCGGCTACATCGCGCTCGAAAAAGAACTCCCCGCCTGAACCCGTCCCGCCCAGTTGCTGTTAT
>JBBIQR010000184.1:0-9868 GCA_037442245.1 Candidatus Solibacter sp.
AAGCTCGCGCCCGCCCAGGCCTCACGCAAGAGCAGGTGGCGCAGCGTATGAATACCACGCAGGCCTTGAGACCAGGCGATTAACTGTGATCGTGTCGAGGTCTGCGTTCCGGATACGGGAAAAGTCCGCCGCTGCGAAGCCGGTTCGGGCCTGCGCCTCCGGGATCGTCAGCTCGTCGCGATCCACTGCTTTGATGATTTCAGCGGCCAGTAATGCTTTCAGTTGTTCCAGGTCAGCCTTCTCACGACCGAGGTCGCGGAACACGTTGCCGCTGCCGCGAACTACATCCAGTTCTTCAGCGTCCATCCGAGCGCCTCCTTCTACCTGTGAACGATACGATCCGGGCGCTTCCCAAAGCGATCAGCGCGTTCATGCACGCCTGCGGCGAGTCGGCTTGGCTTCCGCCCCTGTTTCGGTAATGCCGGACAAGACAACGGGTGCACGGTCGGGAAATTCAGCCACGAGCGTGAGGTTGCCGCCCATCACCTGGACGGTCTTGCGTAAGGTGGAAAGCAGGATATCGCTACGCTTCTCAAGGCGTGAAACGCTGTCCTGGGTGATGCCAAGGGCCTTCGCCACGCTTACCTGCGTGAGTTTCCGCGCGCGCCGAAGTTCCTGCAGGGTCATTTCTTCCGCGATCAGTTCGGCCGCGCGGGTCTCGACCTTCTTCCGCTGCGCGGAACTCAGCGTACGGATGATGTCATTTACATTCCTGGACACGGCTACTTCCTTTCCTTCTTCTTCAACCGGGCAAGATGGGCGTCAAACCGGTCGTCCGCTTTAGCGATGAGCTGTTTATAGAACCGCTTCTGGCTTCCCCCTGATTTGTCGCCCGCAACCAGGAGGATGGCCTTGCGCTTCGTGTCGAAAGCGAAAGCCACACGCCATTCTCCATCTGCCGCACTGAAGCGCAGCTCTTTCATATTGGCGTGACGGGAATCGTTCAACGTATCGACGCGCGGACGCCCCAATTGCGGGCCCAAATTGGTAGAGAAGCCGGGCGTGGGCAAGGATTTCAGTTTGCACGTCCTCGGGCAGTTCCTTAAACTCCGGTTCGAACTCGTCGCCGACTTCGACGTCCCATCCCACTTCCCAATTATGGCATTCGATACATATGGAGTCAAGATCATATAGAATCGGAGCAACGGACGACGTGATCAGGGCTTATTGTTGATGTGGCCCCCTGGTCAGCTCTCTTCAAGGACCGACTCCCTCTCCAACCATTCGACTTGCATGCTGTTCCATCCGCGGCGCGGGCTCCGAAAACGTGCCCACAATTTGCGGCGGAATGCAGGTTTGGTGCTGAGGCGGGAACCTCAGAGTAATGACACGCTCCCAAGCCACGAAGTCGCGTTCGGAGCGAGGAACAGTCCCAGGCCCCTGCTTAGCGGCGGGGGCTCGATCATTTTCACTTCGCTGTTCCTTTGCCTCTGCTGTGTCAAAGCCCCTCTAGCTCTAAATACTCCAGCCCATTGCAAGGCGACGAAATAACGGCATCCTGGATTCCTGATCGTCTGGCGCCGGGCACGCCCGGGACCCCCCGCGATCCTGGCAGTTCGGCCGGTTACTGAATCTGCTCCAACTCCCCGGTCAAGAGCGCCACGTGCTCCTCTTCCTCCGCCGCCAGTTCCGCGCACAGATCGCGCTCCAGCCCCGGCGGCAGGTCCCGCGCATACTTGCGGAAGTGGTCGCGCGTGCGGATCTCCATCTCGATCGCCGCCTTGTACAGGTCGGCGATCCCGGTCTCCTCGCCGAACCGGATGCCCTGAAACAGCCAGTTGGAGAGCAGCTTGTCCTCGTCCTCGGAAAGCTCCACGGCCGAGCGGTCCAGGTGCGCGTGATACTTCTCCTCGAGCTCGTGCAGGTGGTCCAACTCGGCTTCGAACATCCGCTCGAGCACCGCGCGCTGCGCCGCATCGTGCGATTTGTCGCGCGCCAGCTTGTAGAAGTGGAACGCGTCCAGCTCGAACTGCACCGCTTCGCGAATCGCCCGGAAGTGCATCGAGTCGCCCAGGTCGCGGTCGTGGATCACCTCCAGGCTGCCGCCGCACAGGAAGCACTTGCCATACGGCACGGCGAACCCGGTCGTCAGCTTGAAGCAGCTCTTGCAGCGCCAGGTGTAGCGGACCTGCGCGCAACAAATCTCGTCGTCTTCAACCACGCTGTGGCACTTCGGGCACGTTGACGGCATCGGTGACTCCCATGTATTCGAGCATTCCCTTGGCGGCGCGCTTCCCCGCCCCCATCGCCAAAATCACGGTGGCGGCCCCGGTGACGATATCGCCTCCGGCGAACAGTCCCGGGATGGACGTCATACCGGTATTTTCGTCCACCTCGATGTAGCCCCACTTGTTGATCTTCAACCCCGGGGTGGTCTGCGCGATGATCGGGTTCGCGCTGGTTCCCAGCGCGTAGATCACGGTATCCACGTCGATCGGGAACTCACTGCCGGCGACCGCCACCGGACGGCGCCGCCCGCTGGCGTCCGGCTCGCCGAGCGCCATCTTCTGGCAGGTCATCCCGGTCACCCAGCCTTCGCTATCGCCGTGGATTTCGACCGGGTTCGTCAGCCACTCGAAATGCACGCCTTCCTCCATGGCGTGCTCCAACTCCTCCATCCTGGCGGGCGACTCGCGCCGCGACCGGCGGTAGACCACCGTCACCGAGTCGGCGCCCATGCGCAGCGCGACCCGCGCCGCGTCCATCGCGGTATTTCCCGCGCCGACCACGGCTACGCGCCGCCCCATCCCGACCGGCGTGTCGTACAGCGGCTGCCGGTGCCCGCGCATCAGGTTCACGCGGGTCAGAAACTCGTTGGCCGAGAAGACCCCGTTGAAGGCTTCGCCCGGGATCCCGGCGAACTTGGGCGAGCCCGCCCCGGTGCCGACGAACGCGCTGTGATACCCCATCCCGCCCAACAGTTGCGGGATCGTGAAGAGTTTGCCGATTACCGTGTCCAGCCGGATCTCCACTCCCATCGCCTTGAGGTTTTCGATCTCGGCATCGATGATGATGTCGGGCAGCCGGAACTCGGGGATACCGTACTTCAACACCCCGCCGGCCACGTGCAGCGCCTCGAAAATGGTGACCGCGACGCCGTTGCGCGCCAGGCCGCCCGCGCACGCCAGGCCCGAGGGCCCGGAGCCGATGATGGCGGCGCGCTTCGTCCCCGCCCCCGGCGCCGCGGCTTCGTCCCAACCGCGCCCCATCGCGGCGTCGGCCACGAACCGTTCCAGCCGCCCCACCGCCACCGGTTTAAACTTGGCGCCCACCACGCAGGTGGCTTCGCACTGCGACTCCTGCGGGCAGACCCGCCCGCAAACCGCCGGCAGCGCGTTGGCCGACTTCAGAATCCGGTACGCCTGCTGCACGTCGCGGTGCGCCAGTGCCGAGATAAACCCCGGAATATCGATCCCCACCGGACAGCCCGGCACGCAGCGCGGCTTCTTGCAGCGCAGGCACCGCTCGGCCTCGTGCAGCGCGCCGTTGAGGTCCAGCCCGAGCGCGACTTCGTCGAAATTGTGCACCCGCGCCTCGGGCGGCTGATGCGGCATCGGCGCCCGGTCCGGCGGAATCGTGCGGATGTTCTTCGGCACCAGTGGACCCTGCACCGGAATCGGCTCCGGCAGATCGCAGGGCGCGGTGAACGACGGCGGTTGGAAGGGCTGCGTCGCGTGGATCCCGGCCAGGTGCGCGCTCTCGTTACGGAAGCGATCCATGGCCGCCTTCTCTTCCCGCACAAACCGCTTCTGCCGCAGGTAGAGCTCTTCGAAATTCACCAGGTGGCCGTCGAAATCCGCCCCGTCCACGCAGGCGAACTTCATCTCGCCCCCGATCGTCACGCGGCAGGATCCGCACATCCCCGTGCCGTCCACCATGATCGAGTTCAGGCTCACCACCGTGGGGACTCCGGACGGCCGCGTCACTTCGCTGCACGCCTTCATCATCGGGATCGGCCCGATCGCCACCACTTCGGCGATATCCGGGTGGGCCGCCAGGACATCGGCCAGCGCGTGCGTCACGAACCCCTTGCGCCCGTACGAGCCGTCGTCGGTGGTCACGATCACTTCGTCGCTGAACTGGCGGAACCGGTCCTCCCAGAACATCTGGTCGCGGTTGCGGAATCCCACGATCGAGATCGTCCGGTTGCCCGCCCGCTTGTACTCGCGCAGTTGCGGGAACACCGGAGCCACCCCCAGCCCGCCCCCGACCAGCACCACCGTCCCGTCGAGCTTGCGGATGTGGCTGGGCAGCCCCAGCGGCCCGATGAAGTCCAGGATGAAGTCGCCTTCCTCCAGCGCCATCATCTCGAAGGTGGTCTTGCCCACCGCCTGAATCACCACCGTCACGGTGCCGGCTTCGCGGTCGTAATCGGCCACCGTGAGCGGAATGCGTTCCCCGTGCTCGTCGATGCGGGCCATCACGAAATGACCTGCTAACGCGGCGCGGGCCACGTCCGGCGCTTGCACCTCCCACAGGAAGGTGGCGGGGCCGAACTGCTGTCTACGCTTGATGAGAAACACAACACCCCCAAGAAACCGCCATGGTAACAAAAATTGCGGACAAAGGGGTCTGCAACTAGCGAACTGTGGAGGAATCCGGCGGTCCGGGGGGTGCCGCGGGACGCTTCCCGAGCCCTTGTTCGACCATGTGCGCCAGCCCGAGACCGCCCGACTGCGCCATAACCGCGGCCAGTTGCTGTTCGGCGTAGTCGGTGGCGCAGTCCCCGGCGGCGTCCTCGGAGGACCCCAGCCAGTTGGACCCGTCCGCGCGCGCCGCGTGCAGCAGTTGGCCGATCAGCAGGGCTTCGAACTGGCGGGCGGCGTCGCGCGCCCGCGACGGGCTGCCGGAAGAGTCCGGCGCCGGCAGGGCGGCGGTATCGATCGGCGGAATCGCCAGCGTGCCCATCAGATCACCTCCACGTCGGCGTCGAGCGCGCCCGCCGCCCGCAGGTTCTGCAGAATCGCGATCACGTCGCGCGGCGTCGAACCGATCGCCGCCAGCGCCCGCACCAGTTCCTCGACCGTGGCCCCGCGTTGCAGCACCACGTTGCGCGCCTTCTCTTCCTTGGCGGTCACGCTGGTCTGCGGCACCACCTCGGTCGTCCCCTGCCCCAGCGCGTTGGGCTGCGAAACCGTCATCGTGGTCTGCACCTCGACCGTCAGGTTGCCGTGCAGGATGGCGACCGGCGCGATATGCACGTCCTTGCCCAGCACGATCGTCCCGGTGCGTTCGTTGATCACCACGCGCGCCGGATTGTCGGCCTCCACCGTCACCGCTTCCAGTTGCGCCATGAACTCGTTGGGGCGGGAGGAAAAGGCCGCCGGGATCGCCACCGTCACCACCCCCGGGTTGTCCGAGTGCGCCGTCTCTTGGTAGCGCGCGTTGATGGCTTCGGCGATGCGCGCGCTGGTGGTGAAGTCGCTGCGCCGCAACTGGAGGTGGATCGCGCCTTTCAGCGGCGCCGAGGGCGCCGGACGCTCCACGGTGGCGCCTTCCGGAGCGCGCCCCACGGTCGGATGATTCACGGTCTGCGTGTTGCCTCCCCGCCCGGAGGCGAATCCGCCGGTCATGACCGGCCCCTGCGCCACCGCGTAAACCTGTCCGTCGGCGCCGCGCAGCGAGGTCAATAGCAGCACGCCGCCCTGCAGGTTGGCGGCGTCGCCGATGGCGGCGGCGGTCGCGTCGATGCGCAAGCCGGGCTGCGCGAAAGGCGGCAGGGTCGCGGTCACCATCACGGCGGCGGTATTGGCCACCCGCACCACGGTCGAAGGAACCGAAACCCCCATGCGCTCCAGCATGTTGGTCAGGCTCTGGATCGAGAAGATGGTCTGCTGGCGGTCGCCGGTGCCCGCCAGCCCGACCACCAGCCCGTACCCGATCAGTTGATTGTCGCGTACGCCTTCCACGCTGACCAGGTCCTTCAGGCGCGCCGCGTCCAGCCGCTCGACCGCCGCCAGGCACAGCACCAGAATGAACAGTTTCCGGGTCATGGCTTAGAAAGGCAGCAGCCCCAGCAGCAGCCGGTAGAGGAAGAACGGCCGCTTGATCGCGTCTCCCACCACGCCCTTGCCGTTCACGTGGACCTCGAGTTGGCCCAGGTGGTCGCTGCGCACGATGTTGTTGGATCCGATATCGGCCCGCCGCACAATGCCGCGCACCAGGACCGACTGCCGCTCGGAATTCACCTGCATGTCCTTATATGCTTCGACGATCAGGTTCCCGTTGGGCATCACCGCCGCCACCCGCGCGGTCAGGGTCGTGTTGATGACCACGTCGCGCGTCGTGGTCCCGGTCCCGGCGATCTGCTGATTGCCGGTCATGCCGGCCAGATTGGCCAGCGGACCGGCGGCTTTGCTGATGCCGCCGAGGGCGTTCACCGCCGCCGTGGCGCTGGTGGCGCGCTGCGTCTTGGTCGTGCCGGTGGCCACGGCCGTGGCGTTCTCGACCACCAGGATGGTGACGATGTCGTCCACCTGGCTGGCCCGCGGGTCCATCACCATGTCCGCAACCCGCGACTCCGGCACCCACACCGCGCCCGGCTGCGGCGGCGCAGCCTCGCGCGAGCGCATGCGCGCCTCCTCGACGTAGCGGTCGAGCGCGCTTTCCGGCGGCGCCGCGGCTTTCTTCTTCGCGGCCCCCATCAGCGGGATCAGCAGCAGCAATACGACGGCTCGTTTCACAAGGTTCCTTTCACCGATACCCGCCCCGCGCCCTCCACCCGGGCCCGGTAGTGGCGTTTGGAATCGGGATTCTGCACGGAAATCGTCTGGCCCAGCGAGCCCGAGGTTTCGGCCAGTCCCTCGGCCTTCAGGCGCGCCGCCCCGACCACGACTTCCACCGTCACCAGTTGCCCCCGCTTTACCAGCACAGGCGGGTCCAGCCAGCGCCGGTCCACCGCATCCCCCGACGCAATCCGCCGCCGCGGAATCCAGCCCGCGAGTTCCTCCGGGGTAGCGGCGGGTGCGCTCTGCACGGGTGGTTCGTCGCGGGTTTCGATATGGAGCTGCGCGGCATCGATCGGCCTCCCGGGTATGAGATCGGCGGAAGCCACCACGCACTTTATAGCCAGCGTCACTTCCACCCGCGCCCAGACCGTAAACCGGTGCCCCGAACCGTAGGCCACCGCGCCGAACCAGTAGTTTCCGCGCAGCCCGGTGAGCGGAAAATCGATCTCTCCGGCGGGCGCGGCAGCGCGGCTGGCCTCCAGAATCCGGATGCGCGCGTCCGGCAGCCGCCGCCGCATCGCCGCCAGCATGCGCTCCACCGGGACCGGCTCCACCGGCCGCTGGAAGCAGACGTCCGACGCTGCCTCCGGCGCCACGCCGTGCTCCGCCGCCAGGCGCCGCAACTCGGGGGCGCGCAGGATGCGGGTCAGCCCCGGCGCGGGCGCGTACCCGAGATCGGCGCCGGGCGGCGCCTGGCTCCACTCCGGCAGCGCGCGCGCCAGGTCGGCCGCGGTGATCCTCTCGCGGCCGGCGTCCACCGCCAGGCAGGCGGCCAGTACCCATGCGGCAAGCGGCATCATCGCGTCAGGTTATTGACCTGCTGATACATATCATCGGCCGCTTTGACGACCTTCGAGTTGGCTTCATAGGAGCGCTGGGCCACGATCAGGTTGATGAACTCCTCGACCACGCTCACGTTGGACTGCTCCGTGTACCCCTGCAGCACCGTGCCCAGCCCCTCCGGTCCGCCCGGCGCCGCCACCGTCGGGTCGCCGCTCGCGTCGGTCGGCGTATAGAGGTTGCCGCCCAGGCTGTTCAACCCCGCCGGATTGGCGAACCCGGCCAACTGAATCTGCCCGGCCTGCTGCGCCGCGGTCTGCCCCGGCAGCGTATAGCTCACGGTCCCGTCGGTGGCGATCGTGATCTGCAGCGCGTTGGGCGGAATCGTGATCGCCGGCGTCAGCGCGTCCCCCTGCGCGGTCACGATCAGGCCGTCCCGGTTGATGTGGAACGCCCCGGAGCGCGTGTACGCCAGGTCGCCCGTGGCGCGCCGCACCTGGAAGAATCCCTTGCCCTGGATCACCATGTCGAGCGGATTGTCGGTCTGCGAAAACTGCCCCTGGGTGAACAGGATCTCGTTCGAGGAGGCGCGCGTCCCCAGCCCCAGTTGCAGCCCGGTCGGCACCACCGACTGCTGCCCCGCCGCCGCCCCCGGCTGCACCACGCTCTGATAGAGCAGATCCTGGAACTGGGCGCGCCGCGCCTTGAACCCGGTGGTGTTGGCGTTGGCCAGATTGTGCGCGATGTTATCGACGTTCATCTGCTGCGCGGACATGCCGCTGGCAGCGCTATAGAGTGCGCGAATCATAGTTCTCCTTCAGACCTTGGCGACCTCTTCGATCGCCCGTTTGCTCATCTCGTTGCCCAGCCCGGCGGCCTTCTGCAGCATCTCGAACTGGCGCATCACGCCCACCAGCCGGACCGCGGCCTCGGCCGCCCCGGTATTGGAGCCTTCGATCTGCCCCTGCGCCACCACCGTCCCGGCCGGCGCCGAGGGCTTCAGCTTCGGGTCGGCCACCCGGAAATAATTGGCGCCCTGCTTGGACAGCCCCGCGGTGCTGGTGAAGTCGCTGACCTCCAGTTGCCCGATGACGTTGCCCTCCTGGGTCACCGTGCCATCGGCTGAAATCGCGATGCCGCGCGACGCGTCCAGCACCAGCGGCGTCCCCTGCCGGCTGCGCACGGCATAGCCGTCCAGTGTGGTCAGACGCCCGTCGGCGGCCAGCCGGAAGCTGCCGTTGCGTGTATAAAGAGGTCCGCCCGGACCGTTGACGGCGAAAAACCCCTTGCCGTCGAGCGCCACATCCAGCGCATTGCCGGTCGAGTGCAGCGCCCCCTGGGTATGATCGGTCCAGTGGCGCTCGACGACCGGCATCACCGGCGCCGGATCGTCCACCGCGGCCTCCGGCGCGACATACGTGTTGTAGAATTCCCGGTCGGCCTTGTACCCGCCGGTCGACGCGTTGGCGACGTTGTTCGCCAGCAGGTCGAGCGACTCCATCCGGGCGCGAAGGCCACTGGCGGCAAGCGCGGTCAGCGGATCCATAACGGGATTCTGCTGTGCACCCGGGGTACCAACCGGGGAGTGCGCGGCGAACCCGTTCAAAAGATACGCCGCGCGGCCGATGAGAGCATCGGGAAGCCCCGCCGTTACCGGCAAGATTCTGGCGCGCGCCCGCCGCAAGCGGCAGGTTTTCGTCGCGCCTCCCTTCCTAACACCATGAAAATGCGGGCCCCTCCTCCTGGTCCCCCGACTGCATCCATTCCCGCCGTGGCTCCCGCGATTCCCACCTCCCCGCAACTCCCCCAACCGGCTCCTCACGCCGCGGCCCCGGCCGTGACCGCCTCCGGGAAGGCCGCCCCAACGCGCGCCGGCTGGCTGGCGGTCTGGCGCGGCGCCGCCGCCCCGCGGGACCCTGCCCAGACCCAGGCCCAGGCCCAGACCCGGACCGAAGCCTCGCCCCTGAACCTCCTGCTCGCCGCCTGGCTCGGGAAGACCGCGCCGGCCGAAGCCGAACCCGCATCGCAACCGGCGCCGGCCCAGGGATCGCCCCTCCCTGTCCCGGCTCCTGCCAACCCGGAACCTCACGCCGCGGCCCCAACCGCTGCCGTTCCGGCGGCGCTCCCCGCCGGCCAACTCCCCGCGCCCCGCCCGGCCCGGCCCGGCGAGTCCCTCGCCTGCGCCGTTACCGCCATCGCCCCGGCTGCTCCCCAGCCGCCCGCGCCACCCGCCGGCCCATCCGGGAAACCCGCCGGGACCCTCGCCGCCGCGGTCTCCGGCGCCACTGTACCGGCTCCCGCGACACCCCAGCCGCCCGTCCCGTCCCGCCCGGCCACGCCCGCCGGCGTCCTGGCGGCCG
>JBBIQR010000185.1:0-9746 GCA_037442245.1 Candidatus Solibacter sp.
CGCGTCGATGATGTGGAAGCCCATCTCCCTGGCCATGGCGTCGTATTCATCGAGGATGCGCCCCTGGAAGATGCGGAAGCTCTCCTCGACGTCGCGCGCCAGCCCCAGGTCCATGCCGGCTTCGTAATATTTGAGCGCGTCGCGCCCGCCCAGAATACGGCCCAGCGCCACATCCAGCGGGACCCGGAAGTAGAAGGCCAGGTTCGGGTGGATGGCGAAGCGGTACAGGTTGCGCACCCAGCGGCGCCCGACGCCGCGCGCCACGTCGCGGGCGAACGCGGTGTAGGCGTAGCGGTCGGCGCAGACGATGGCGCCCGCCTTGAGCAGCGGCACGATGTAGCTCTCCAACCGGTCGGCGAAATCGGTGGCGTGCAGCAGGCTGAAGGTGGTGGGAGTGAACATCTCCTTCTTCTTGCCGCGCTTGGTCGTCTGGCGTACCAGCGGCGAGGAGTTCCACTCGCTGAAGGATACCGCGTAGCCCTCGGAACGGAGCCAGTGGCTGAGTAGGGAGATCTGTGTGGACTTGCCCGATCCGTCGATGCCTTCCACGACGATCAGTTTCCCGCGGTAGCGGTTCGGCACGAAGAGTGACATCGGAAAGCTCCAGTTTAGCGTGCCGCCCGCGCGTCCAAGTGACAATCGGGTTACAGGCCCGAAGGGGACTCGGTGTAGTGTGCGGAGCCTGATCCGCCTAAGCGCTGAGGGCTTTGACGCGCAGATGCAGCTTGCTCTTGTAGCGGGCGGCGGTGTTCTTCTTGATCACGCCCACCTTCGCCGAGCGGTCGATGAGGGAGAACGTCTTGGGCAGCAGCGCGGCGGCGGCGGCGGGGTCCTTGGCGAGGATCGCGCGGCGCATGGCCCGGATCTGGTGACGCAGGCGGCTCTTGCTCTGACGGTTGACTTCGGTGCGGCGTTCGGTCTGGCGCACGCGCTTAAGCGCGGAATAGGTATTGGCCATCTTGGGTAAATCTAATCCTTACAGAGGAATCGGAATTTTATGGTAACGCAATTTGAAGCGGTTCGGCAACTCGCTTGAGTTGGCCGCAGGCGGCGAAGATGTCGAGTCCGCGGGGTTTCCGCACGAAACACGGCAGGCTGCGGCGAACGATCTGCTGGAACGCGGCGACCCGCTCCGGCGCGGGCGTGGAGAAAGGGATCTCCGGACCGGGGTTGAGGGCGATCAGGTTCACCTTGGCGTTCAGGTGGGCGAGGAGCCTGGCGACGCGCCGCGCGTCGGCATCGGTATCGTTGACACCCTTGAGCAGCACATATTCGAAAGTCAGCTTCTCCCAGGGACGCAGCGGGTACGCTTTGCAAGCGGCGATCAGATCGGCGAGGTGATATTTGCGGGTGAGCGGCATGATCTCGCTGCGCTGTTCTTCGGTGGAGGCGTTGAGCGAGATGGCAAGTTTCGGGCGGATGGGTTCGCGGCCGAGTTCCTCGATTTTGGGGATGATGCCGGCGGTGGAGACCGTGATGCGCCGCGGGGAGAGGGCAAAGCCGGCGGGATCGAGCAGAATGCGAGTGGCTTTGACCACATTCGGCAGGTTGAGCAGCGGCTCGCCCTGACCCATCATGACGAGGTTGAGCCTGCCGCCGTCCTGGCGGAGTTGGTTGTCGCGGACGACGGCGAGCACCTGGCCGACGATTTCCCCCGCGGTGAGACTGCGCTCGAGCCCAAGCAGCGCGGTCATGCAGAACTTGCAGTCCACCGGGCACCCAACCTGGCTGGAGATGCAGATGGTGTCGCGCTCGCCCTCGGGCATGAGCACGGTCTCGACGGTTTTGCCGTCGGCCAAACGCAGCAGGTACCGGCGCGTGCCGTCCGCGGATTCGTAGCGGCGGGCGATTTCCGGCAGCCCGACGGTGTGGCGCGCGGACAACTCCCGGCGCACGGCCGCGGGCAGGGCCGTGATCCGGGCGAGGTCCGGGACGTGAGCGCGATAGATCGCGTCGTAGACCTGGCGGGCGCGGTATTGCGGCTGGCCGGGGCCGAGGGCCTCCAGAAGATCGGGGAGGTCCATGCCCACAAGAGGTTGGGACATCTGAATCCATCTTAGCGGGCGGGGCCCGAATTGGGGAGGGGGCGGGCGTGCTACAACAGGAAGAAGGATCCGTCCCCGCCGATGACATCGCCTGACAGTCCCTTAAGGGATATCGAAATGACCACCCTGCCCAACGGGGTCCGCGTGATTACCGAAGCGATGCCGCACGTGCGCAGCGTCAGCGTGGGAATCTGGATCGGATCGGGATCGCGGCGGGAAACGCCGGAGCAGAACGGGATCAGCCACTTCATCGAGCACATGTTGTTCAAGGGGACGACGTCGCGCTCGGCGGAGGACATCGCGCGCAGCGTGGACTCGATCGGGGGCAACCTGGACGCGTTCACCGCCAAGGAACTGGTCTGCTTCAACACCAAGGTGCTGGATCAGCACCTGTCGCAGGCGTTCGACGTGATCGCCGACCTGGTGCTGCATCCAATGTTCCGGCCGGAGGATATCGAGAAAGAGAAGGGCGTCATTCTCGAAGAGATCAAGATGGAGGAGGACAGCCCGGACTACCTGGTCCACGAGATCTTCTCCTCGAACTTCTGGAAGGACCATCCCCTCGGGAAGCCGATTCTGGGGACGCCGCAGACCGTGCGCCGCTTCGACGACACCATGATCCGGGACTTCTACCGGAGCGTGTACGAGCCCTCGAACCTGGTGGTGACGGCGGCGGGGAACCTGACACACGAAGGACTGACGGGGCTGGTGCGGCAGCATTTCGAAGCGCTGCCGCCGGGGGGGAGTCCGCCCGCGGACCAGGCGCCGAATACGCACGCGAGGATTTCGCTGCGCAATAAAAAATCGCTGGAGCAGGTGCACCTGTGCCTGGGGGTGCCGTCCTACCCGTTGCCGCACGCGGAGCGGTTCGCCTGCTACGTGTTAAACACACTGCTGGGCGGGGGGATGAGTTCGCGTCTGTTTCAGAACATCCGTGAGCGGCAGGGGCTGGCGTACGCGGTGTTCAGCGAGCTGAATCCGTACCGCGACACCGGCTGCCTCTCGATTTATGCCGGGACCAGCGTGGAATCGGCGCGCAAAGTGGTGGAGAGCATCACGCGGGAGTTCCGCCTGCTGAAGGAGCAAGCAGTCGCCGAGGAGGAGCTTCGGAGAGCGAAGGACCACCTGAAGGGGTCGTTGATGCTGGGTTTGGAGTCCACGGCAAGCCGGATGTCGAACCTGGCGCGGCAGGAGATGTACTTCGGGAAGTTCTTCACGCTGGACGAACTGGTGGACAGCATCGAAGCGGTCAGCAGCGACGATGTGCAGCGGACGGCGCGGACGTTTTTCGATTCGCGGCAGATCGCCCTCACGGTCCTGGGCAACCTGGACAACCTGAAGATCGGTAGAGAGGACCTGAGCTGTTGAGCTAGGAGTACTACCAGTTCTACCCGGACGACGGTCCCAGGGCGAGTCAGGTCTCTACCCCAGGAATCGACAAAAATCCGATAACACCATGAGGACAAAGCGCGTTCTCCGGGGAATCCCGATATCCCGGAGACCGCGTTGTAACCAAAGAGAATTGTGTGGCGATCGAAGCCGCTATAGTACTGAGAGGACGTGAACTTTCTCGCAAAGTATTGCAATCAATTTGCGGCTAGCGTACTATTACGAATGTCCCGCCGCCCTGGTGGCGCGGGGTGCAGTGACCAGATGTTTGGATGCAAAGCAGAATATTGGAGATGGCTATCATGTTCGCAGGGAAGATTGGGGGCGTAAAGTGAAGCGGCTACTCTTGGTTGGGTGCCTTCTGGGCGTCGGTGCGATGAGCGCATCCGCCTCCACGGTACTTTGTGACGGTATTACCAATTTGACTGCTGCGGCGATGGCGCAACTGGGTGCTTCCGGCTGCCAGTTCGGCGACAAGGTCTTTTCGAATTTCAACTACACCTACACGGTCTACGACGCGCTGGGGAATATCGTTCCCGGCGGCAACGGCTCGACGCCGAACGTAACTGCAAGTCAGGTGCAGATCGTTTTCAGCGATCTGGGCGGCAATCCGCTGGCGCCGGTGCTGAGCATGCTGGCCAACTGGACCGCGGCGGGCGGGTACCCGAGCGACATTACGGTCCGGTACGACGTGAGTGCGGGACTGGGGACTCCGATGGTGTACTCCTGGATCGGGATCACGGGTTCGGTCACCAACACAGGCAACGGCACCGCCTCGTTTGTTTCGGCGGGCGACACGGTGAACACCGGCGCCACGCAGGTCAACCTGGGAACGCAACTCAGCCCGACGAGTCCTGGCACGACGACCGGCACGGTAACCGGGTCGGCTTATTATTCCCCTGTTTACAGCGTGGCGATTACCAAGGACGTTTATCTGTATGCGGGAACGGGCACCAATTCGGCTACCGTGACGCGGATCGACCAGGGGCTGACAGAGTCTCCCGAACCGATGGTCAGCCTGATGGTGGGCGGCGGGTTTACGCTGTTGGGTCTGCTGGGCGCCCGCAGCCGTAAGAAGAAGAACCAGTAAGACGAGAGCAGTGGAAGAACAGGCAGAGAGAGCCACTTCGGAGACGCGAAAATGAAGTCGTTTGGTTTAGGGCTTATATTGACGGTTGCCTTCGGGGCATTCGGTGCTTGGGGAAGTCCGCTTTGCACGGATCAGTCGGCAACAGGTGTCGGCGGCAGCACGCTGAATTACTACGTCGCATTGGGCAGCGGCGGCTGCATCATGAACGGCGCCTTGTTCAGCAACTTCACGTATACCTACACGGTGAGCGGCTCGGGGGTCGGCGCGCAAACGCCGTCCAGCGCGGTCTCGGTGACCGCCGACGGTTCCACCTCGGCCTTCATCTTCAACAGCACGTGGATCACGACCAGCACGCAGGTTGGCACCTTGAGCCTGACCTTCAACGTGAGCGCCCCGGCGTACCCGGTCGATTCGCTGCGGAGTTCGTTCACGGGGTTCGCCGGAGGCGGTCTTCTTACGCCGCTGGCCACGTGCACGGGCGGCACATGCGGCACTCCGACGACGTTTACGAACACCACGGTTTCGATCCCGAACACAGGCGGACCGCTTGCGATTACGGACGCAATGACGCTGAACGCTAATGGCGGCACGGTCCACGTCTCGGTAATCTCCGACCAGTTCGGGATTGTGGTTCCCGAACCGGCGACTTACGGCATGTTGGGTGTGGGCATGGGGCTTCTCGCCTTCCTGCGCCGCCGCAAGTAAACCCGATCCAACTGATTCCATCCTGACGCCGGAGCGGTGACGCCGCTCCGGCGTTTGTGTTTTTGCGGCACCATCGGGATCGGCGGAAGCCCCGCGGTTCCACGCCCTCACCCCACGGTACATGCCAAAGAAAAGGGCCGGGGGATTAGCCCCGGCCCTCGATGGATGCTGCTGATGCGGGCCCGGAGGCCCGCACCCCTATGCCGTACGGGAAGCTTCGCTCTTGTCGCCGCTGATGGCCGCTTGCGCAGCCGCCAGGCGGGCGATCGGTACGCGATACGGGGAGCAGGAGACGTAATCCATGCCCACGCGGTAGCAGAACTGCACCGAGTTGGGCTCGCCGCCGTGCTCGCCGCAGATACCGACTTCCAGGCTGGGACGCGTCTTGCGCCCGCTCTCGACGGCCCACTTCACCAACTGCCCGACGCCTTCCTGATCGATGACGGCGAAGGGATCGTTGGCGAAGATCTTGAGGTTCTCGTACTGCTTGGAGAACTTCGTGTAGTCGTCGCGGGAGAGGCCCATGGTGGTCTGGGTCAGATCGTTGGTGCCGAAGCTGAAGAACTCGGCTTCGCGGGCGACCTCGCCGGCGGTGATCGCCGCGCGCGGAATCTCGATCATGGTGCCGACCATGTAGTGGTGATCGCTCATGCCGGCCTTTTCGAGAACCTCCGTGGCCACCTGCACCACGATCTTCTTCTGGTTCTCGAGTTCCTTGACGCCGCCGATGAGCGGGATCATAACCTCCGGGATGACCTTCTTGCCCTTCTTCGCCACCTGGACCACGGCTTCGAAGATGGCGCGCGCCTGCATCTCGGTGATCTCCGGATAGGTGATGCCGAGGCGGCAGCCGCGGTGGCCGAGCATGGGGTTGAACTCGTGCAGTTCTTCGACGCGGCGCAGCAGGTCGGGGAGCAGCGTCTTGAGGTTCTTCACCTCGGCGCCGAAGCGGCCGTACGTGGCGACCAGTTCCTTCTTCTTCTTGATATCGGCGAAGGGCAGGACGGCGATATCGACCATCAGCTCTTCGCGCTTGGGGAGGAACTCGTGCAGCGGGGGATCGAGGGTGCGGATCACCACCGGGTAGCCGTCCATGGCTTCGAACAGCCCGGCGAAATCCTTGCGCTGCATGGGCAGCAGTTTGGCCAGCGCCTTGCGGCGGGTCTTTTCGTCGCGCGCCAGGATCATGGCCTGCACGTGGGGCAGGCGATCCTCGGCGAAGAACATGTGCTCGGTGCGGCAGAGCCCGATGCCCTCGGCGCCGAAGGCGCGGGCGACCTTGGCGTCGCGCGGGATGTCGGCGTTGGAACGGACGCCGAAGGAGCCGCGGAACTCGTCGGCCATCTTCATGAATCTGGCGAAGATGGGGGAATGCGGATCGGGGTCCTGGGTTTCGGCCTGGCCGACGTAAACATCGCCCGTGGTGCCGTTGATCGAGACCCAATCGCCTTCCTTCACCGTGACGGCCTTGCCGCCCACGTTGACGGTTGCGGTCTTGGCGCGTTCGGAGATGTGGAGGGCGCCGGCGCCGACCACGCAGGGACGGCCCATGCCGCGCGCGACCACCGCCGCGTGGCTGCTCTTGCCGCCGATGGCGGTGAGGATGCCCTTGGCCACGTCCATGCCGTGGATATCGTCCGGCGTGGTTTCCTTGCGGAGCAGGATGACCGGGCTCTTGGCGGACATTTCGACCGCGTCTTCGGCGCTGAAAGCCACGCGTCCGACGGCGGCGCCCGGGGAGGCGTCGATGCCGGTGGTGAGTTTCACCAGCTTCTTAAGCGACGCCTGGTTGAACACCGGGTGCAGGAGCTGATCGAGCTGGCTCGGCGCCACGCGCAGCACCGCGGTCTTATCGTCGATGAGGCCCTCTTCGTGCATTTCCACCGCGACCCGCACCGCCGCCGGACCCGTGCGCTTGCCGTTGCGGGTCTGGAGCATGTACAGGGTGTTTTCCTGCACGGTGAACTCGAAGTCCTGCATGTCCTTGTAGTGCTTCTCCAGCATGGTGGTGATTTCCACGAGCTGATTGTAGACGTCCGCGTTCCACTGCTTGAGTTCGCTGATGGGCTGCGGAGTGCGGATGCCGGCGACCACGTCCTCGCCCTGCGCGTTCACCAGGTACTCGCCGTAGAAGACCTTCTGGCCGCTGCCGGGATCGCGGGTGAAGCCGACGCCGGTGCAGCAAGTGTCGCCCATGTTGCCGAAGACCATGGCTTGCACGTTGGCGGCAGTGCCGATGTTGTCCGGGATCTTTTCCATCTTCCGGTAGTAGGACGCTTTGGGATTCCACCAGGAGTTGAACACGGCGTTGCGCGCCAGCTTCAACTGCTCGTGCACGTCCTGCGGGAAGTCGTTCCTGGTTTCCTTCTTGACGATCTTCTTGTAGTCGGCGATGATCGCCTTCAGATCGTCGGCCGAAAGATCGGTATCGAGCTTGATCTTGCGCTTGTGCTTCCGCGCGTCGAAGGCTTCGTCGAACTTCTCCATGTCGATGTTGAGGGCGACTTCGCCGAACATCTGGATGAAGCGGCGGTAGCAATCGTAGGCGAAGCGCGGGTTGCCGGTCTTGGCGACCAACCCCTCGGTGGTCTCGTCGTTCAGCCCGAGGTTCAGGATGGTGTTCATCATGCCGGGCATGGAGAACTTCGCGCCCGAGCGCACGCTGAGCAGCAGGGGATCGGCGGCGTCGCCCAGTTTCTTGCCGATGGATTTCTCCAGTTGGGCAAGCTTCTTGCCGACCTCGTCCTCGATCTCCTGCGGGACGGTGCGGTTGTTCTCGAAGAAGATGTTGCACACCTCCGTCGAGATGGTGAATCCGGGGGGCACGGGGACGCCGGCCCGCGACATCTCAGCGAGGCCGGCACCCTTGCCTCCGAGAACATCTTTCATCGTTCCGTCACCGTCGGCGGTTCCGTTGCCGAACGAGTAGACATACTTCTTCATGCTCGATAGCTCCTATGAATTGGTTACGATTTCCGAAAAGTCCGCGATGGTGGAAAACTCCGCCAGCAGCGTACTCAACAGCGTGAGACGATTGCCCCGGACCTTCTGGTCCGGCGCGTTTACTAAGACCTTATCGAAGAACAGGTCGACTTTGGGCCGCAGGCTCGAAACCGAGGTTTCGATGGGCTGCCCGGTGATGCGGGTGAACTCGTCGTACAGATCCCGCTCGGGTCCGGCTTCGAGCAGGGCGGGATCGATGTCGCCGGCGTCGGCGAATTTGGCCTGCTCGAGGATGTTGCGAATGCGTTTGAAGCTGGCGGCAAGAGGCTCGAAATCGGCCGAGTCGCGCAGGCTGCGGACGCGCTCCAGGCGCGCTTCCAGGTCCACCAGGTTGCTCCATCCGGCGGCCATGCACGCGTTGACTTCGTCGTAGGCGAAGCCGCGGATTTCCTTGCAGTAGTATTTGACCCGCTCCTCGAAGAAGAGACGCAGATTCGCGTCGTCCCCGATGAGGCGCAACAGCGGCAATTCCAGTTTCCCCTCCGCCAGGATCTTAACCACGCCCTGGGCGGCGCGCCGCAACGCATAGGGGTCGCGGGAACCGGAAGGAATCAGCCCGACCCGGAAACAGCCGCGCAGCGTATCCAGCTTATCGGCGAGCGCGACGATCTGCCCGGTGCGGTGGCGCGGGATGGAATCGTCCATGCTCTCCGGCTTGTAATGATCGTAGATGGCCTGCCAGACGGGCTCGGGCTCGCCCTGCACGCGGGCGTACAACCCGCCGACCACACCCTGCAGTTCGGTGAACTCCTTGACCAGTTCGGTGGTGAGGTCGCACTTGGAAAGCTCGGCCGCGCGGACCGCGTGGGCGTCGCCGCCGAGTTCCGCGGCCAGCGCCATCATGCGCTCCACCTTCTCCAGGTAGCTGCCGAGTTTGGCCTGGAATGTGACGTGGGCCAGGTCCGGTTTGCGGGCGGCAAGCGTCTTCTTCTGATCCGTCTCCCAGAAGAAGCGGGCATCGTTGAAGCGCGCCCGCAGCACGCGTTCATTGCCGCGGCGCACGAAGCCTTCCGGGTCGCTGGCGATGTTCATCACCGCTACGAATTCGGCGGCGAGCCTGCCGTCCGCGCCCATCACGCTGAAGTAATTCTGGTGATGGCGCATGACGGTGGTGAGCACCTCGCCGGGAAGCGAGAGGAACTCGGCGTCGAACCCGCCGCGGATGGTGGTGGGGAATTCGGTGAGGTAGGCGAGCTTGCGGATCAGCCCCGGATCGGGCTTCACCGTGGTTTCGGCAAGCTGCGCGGCGATGCGGTCGTACCGCTCCTGGAAGGAGAGGATCACGCAGTGGTCGCGCAGGCGCTGCTCGTAATCGGCGCAGGTGACGGCGATTTCGCGCGCGCCCAGCCGGCGGTGACCGCTCGAGAGGGCGCCGGAGCGCACGCCCGCGAGTTCGAAGGGCACGATCTCCCCGGCCAGCAGCGCCACAATCCAGCGGATGGGACGGATGAATCGCGCTCCGCCCTTGCCGGTCCAGTACATGGTCTTGGGGAAGTAGATGCCGAGGATCACGC
>JBBIQR010000186.1:0-9741 GCA_037442245.1 Candidatus Solibacter sp.
CGGCTACGAGACCGCGTTCGTGATCAACGCGCTCTCCTTCGTATTCTCCGCGTGGGCCATCGGGCGGATCCGCGTACCGGGTGGACTGCGCGCGCCGGCGCGGTCCACGCCGCATCACACGCCGGCGTGGCACGAATATCGCGAAGGCCTGGCATATATGTGGTCGGTGCCGCTGATGGTGGGGATCGCGACCATCAATGTGGGATGGGCGATGGGCGGGGGCGCGGCGCAGATCCTCTTCGCGCTGTTCGGGGAACAGGTGTTCCATCGCGGCGCGGCGGGAATCGGAGCGATCTGGGGTTTCGCGGGTATCGGGTTGCTGGTGGGCGGCGCCGCGGGGCACTGGACCGGGAAGCGCGCCTCGTTCGCCGGATACAAACGTGCGGTTACGGTGTCCTATATTCTGCACGGGGCGGCATACATGCTGTTCAGCCAGGCGGTTTCGTGGGAGGCGGCGCTGATCTGGATGATGCTGTCGCGGGTGGGGATGGCGGTGACCAGCGTATTGAACAATGCGCAACTGCTGTTGCACACGCCGGACCAGTTTCGCGGGCGGGTCTTTTCGACGATGGAGTCGTTGCGCTGGGCGTGCATGATCCTCTCGATGGCCGGGGCGGGGATCGCATCGCAGTACTGTTCGCCCAGGACGATCGGGCTGGTGGCGGGGGCGCTGGGCGGCGCGACGGCCTTAATCTGGGCGTGGATGGATGCCAGCGGGAGGCTGCCGGAACCGGAGGTCGCCGCGCCCTCTATCGAACTGCAGCCGGATAGCCGATAAGACCCTCGGGTGGGTCTATTGGCAACCAGTCTCGAACGCGAAAGCATCTGCTGTGCTCCATCCGCCGCGGCGCCCATGCGGGTGCTGGCGGCGGAGGACAATCCGGTATTTCAGTCCATGCTGCGGACGCTGCTGGGGAAGTGGGGCTACCAGGCGGTGATGGCGCGGGATGGGATCGAGGCGTGGAAGATCCTGGAGTCGGAAGAAGCGCCGCGGCTGGCGGTTCTGGACTGGATGATGCCGGGGCTGGATGGCGTGGAGATCTGCCGCCGCATCCGCGCCCTGCACCGCGAACCTTACATATACATCCTGCTGCTGACGGCGCGCACGGAGTCGCAGGACCTGATCGAAGGCATGGACGCGGGCGCCGACGACTACCTGACCAAGCCGTTCAACGCCCACGAGTTGCGGGTACGCATCCGCGCCGGGCGGCGCATACTGGATTTGCAGGACGCCTTGCGGCAGCAGGCGACCCACGATGGATTGACCGGGCTGCTGAACCGCAATTCGATCCTCGAACGGCTGGACCAGGAACTGGCACGGGCGGCCCGGGCGCTGGAACCGGTATCGATCCTGATGCTGGATCTGGACCGGTTCAAAGCGATCAACGATGCCCACGGGCACCTGGCGGGCGACGTGGTGTTGCGGGAGGCGGCGCGGCGGCTGCAGGCGGTTTCGCGAACCTACGATTCGATCGGCCGGTACGGGGGCGAGGAATTCCTGGTGGTGCTTCCGGGCTGCGATCGAAACGACGCGGGACGGCAGGCCGAGCGCCTGCGGCTGGCAATCTCCGCCGAGGCATTCCAGTTTGACACCGGCAGCCTCCGGGTGACCGCCAGTTTCGGCCTCACCTGCACCGATACGACGGTCCCGAAGGATGTCCTGAGGGTAGCCGACGAGGCTCTCTACGAGGCCAAAGCCACCGGGCGCAATCGCGTGGCCGCACGATAGGGGGCCAGGTCAACGAGCGGCGGCGCCGGCCAACTTCGCGCTGACGAACTCCGCGAGTTCCGGGGTGACGTAGCGCGGGGGTTGCACCAGGAAGCGGGGCTTATCGTCCCACAGCCCTTGGGCCACGCCGTCCCAGAGCGGCGCGTTGATCCCGCGATCCACCACCACGAAGGCATCGGCGCGGTCCATGTAGCGCAGGCTGGAAGCCTTGAAGTCCTCGCAGCCGAAATCCATGAGCATCAGGAACAGGTCCGGCTGGACCAACTCGAGGACGCTGTTGGATTCGATGATGGTGTGTTCGCTTTGGGCCAGGATTTTGCGGAGGGTGCGGCCCGCACGGGGCAGTTCGCCGGCGGGCACGCGCAGCCAGAAACTGCGGGCGGCGCCGGCGGCGAGGAAGCGGCCGCTATCGCTGCGGCCGGGCTCGTATTCCTCGCTGAGCGCGAACTCGGCGCCATCGCCGGGTTTACAGCCGCACGCCGCGTCACCCTGATGGTGGTCGCAGAGGCCGCTGCCATACTGCGTGATCTTCAGCGCGGTCCAGTTGCGGTCGCGCAGGCGGCGGATGAGTCCGGCCGCCAGGCTGGTCTTGCCGATGTTCCGGGAATGCCCGCCCACGACGAGAAGCATCAGCGCCGCTCCTCGAGTTCCGCGAGCCGCCGCCGCAACTCGAGCAGTTCCTGCCGCATTTGCGGGAGGCGCGCCAGGTTCGCCAACTGCTCGAGGTGCTGTTTCAGCGGACGCGCCGGCGTGCCCCAAACGGTCTCCCCGCTGCGCACGATCTTCGAAGTGAGCACCCCACATCCGGAACCGAGTACGGCGCGGGCCTCGACGCGCGCTTTGTCGCCGATGCCGACCTGTCCGCCGATCACCGCGTAGTCCTCGACTACGACGCCGCCCGAAAACCCGGTCTGCGCGGCCACCACCACGTGTCTGCCGATGCGGCAGTTGTGGCCCACGTGCACCATGTTATCGAGCTTGGTGCCTTCGCCGACGGAAGTCACCCCGAGCGCGGCGCGGTCCACGCAGGAATTCGCGCCGATCTCGACGAAGTCGCCGATCTCCACGCGGCCCACCTGCGGAAACTTGTGCCAGCGGTCGTGCTCCATGACGTAGCCGAATCCGTCGGCGCCGATCACGCACCCGGAGTGCAGCACGCTGGCGCGTCCGATGTCGCAGTTGTCGTAAACCGTGACGTTGGGATGCAACATGCAGCCCTCCCCAATCGACACGCGCTTACCCACCACGCAGCCCGCCCCGATGCTGGCCGCGACGCCCACCCGCGAGCCGTCACCGATTACCGCGTGCGGCCCCACGTAGACCATGGCGCCCAACTCGACGTCCCGGGCTACGACCGCGGACGGATGCACGCCCGGCTTGATCTCCGCGGTCGGGTAGAAGCGGTTCATGGCGCGCGCGAAGGCGGTACGCGGCTCGGCCACCCGGATGACCGTGCGATAGGACGGGGACGGCCACTCCAGCGGGACGATCAGGCAGCCCGCGGCCGATCCCTGCGCCTGGGCCGCGGCCTTGCGCGATCCGATGAATGCCACTTCCCCGGCGGTGGCGGTCTCGACCGCGGCCACACCGCTCAGTTCCTTCTCGCCGTCGCCTTCGAAAGTGGCGCCCAGCCACTCGGCCAGTTCGCGAACCCGCATGTTGTCCTCGTCAAGATGGTGCGGGGCCTTCGCCGGCCCGCACGCGCCTACTGCTTCGGCGCCGCCGGCGCCGTCCCGGTCTGCTTCCGCACCTGCTCGAAATACTGCTGCACATAGGGCTGAAGGGCGACCGGCACCTCATCGCGGTTGATTTCCGCGCCGGCCTGGGAGTGCTGCGCGCCCTTATCGACGTACCCGGTGCGCAGTTGCTGGCTGGTCTGCCGCACCTCCACGGTAGCCTCGCCGGTAAGATTCTGCGAGCGCTTGCCCAGAATCTCGGTGAGTTTGCCCATGGCTTGAAGCTGTTCGGCGTTCTTGAGGGCCTTGTCGCCGTCCTGGCTGCCGATGCCGCTCCCGGGCTGCTTGCTGGCCTGCTGGGAGTCGCTCTTGCCCTGGCCTTTCTGCTGCTGCATGTTCTCGTCGGCCTTGGCCTCCCCGGCGTTCTCGCCTTCCTGGCTGTCGCCCTGCTGACCGGCACTCTGCTTTTGTCCCTGTTTTCCGTTCTGCGATTTGGCGCTCTGTTGCGAGCGGCCCTGCTGGCCCTTCTGATCCTGCCGGTTGCCGCTGGCCTGCTGCTGGGGCGGTTTCATGCGGGACAGCAGGCTCTGGAACGCATCCTTCATCTTGTCCATCAGGCTCGGGTTGTCGCCGGACTCGCCGGCATTTTGCCGGTCGCCGGAGTCCTTCTGCGCGTCACGCGCGTTCCTGGCGTCACCCTGACCGTCGGAATCCTCGCCGGAGTTCTTGTCCGCCTTCTGATCCGCTGGATCGCTTTCGTCGTCGGTGGCCATCTGGGTATCGGGCTGGTCCTTGGAGTTGGCGGCGGTCTTTGCGTTCGCCTCCGGAGCGATATCCTGGGGCGGCTGCGCGTCGTTCGGTGCGGGTGGTTCCTGGGGTTGCCCGGCCTGGGGCTGCTGCTCATTCTCCGCGCTTTGCGCGGATTGGTCGGGCGCCATGGGCGGCTGCCGGGAATCGGGCGCGCGGTCCCGCGCCAGTTGGGTCCGGCTCCCGAAATGAAACGTTTCGGGGAGGAACGCGGCCAGGGGCTGCTTCAGGTCGAGACGCCGTTCCAGGCCGTAACGCAGCGCGAAGAGGCTCGCGGCGACGATGGCCAGCACCGTCATCGCGTACACGCCCCGCGGCATGCTCCGCGGGATGGCGGTGCGCGCATCGGCGGCCCGCGCGGCGCGCTCAGCCTCCTCGCGTTGCGCGCGCACCAGATCGCCGCCGTCGTGCTCGAAGTAGACGGCGGTGGAAAGGGTATCTTTCAGGCCAAGGCGCTGGTCGACAATCTGCGCGACGACGTATGGGGAAGGCAGGCGGCGCCGGACGCGCCAGGCGCCGATGGCAAAAGCGATGATCGGAACCGCGGCGACAACCGGCCAGGAGAGGATGGCGCTGCCCACCAACAGCAGCAGAATGAAGGCCGCCAGCGCGGCGCTGGCCGCGCCCGCACCCTGAGCCAGCAGTTCGTTGCCCAGGATTCGTCGCCGTGCTTCTGCGATCAGTCGTCCCACATCACATCCCCGGTGCCGGCCGGCACCTCGCGGCGGCGTGGCCGTGTTGGTTCGTTTCCAATTTTAACATTACGCCTGTTTGGGACGTGCCCGGCACGCGGCGCGGCCGGCGCGGCGGCGCGGAATAACCATGGGCTGAACAAAACGGAACAAACCCGGCGGATCTTCACCGCTCCGGCGTAAAATGGGGAGGAATACCCGTTCCGCCGCGCGGGCGGCCGGAAGGAGCCCTCGGTTTGAACCAACCCTTGAAAGTTCTGATCGTTGACGACGAAGCCAGCCAACGCAGCGGGCTCGCAGCCATGGTTTCGGCCTGGGGGATGACGGCGGAAACCGCCGGCGACGGCTACGAGGCATTGAGCACGCTGGATCGCTTCGCCGCCGACGTGATCGTCACCGACCTCAACATGCCGAACCTGGATGGCTTCGGCTTTCTGGACCTGCTGCGCAAGACCGGCGATATGCCGCCGACGATCGTGCTCACCGCGTTCGGGAATATCGAGAATGCCGTCCGGGTGGTGCATGAGCTCGGGGCCTATTGGTTCCTGGAAAAACCGATCGTCCCGGCCACGATGGAAGTGCTGCTGCGGCGCGCCGGCAATCACGCCGGACTACGAGCCGAAAAGCTGGCGCTCGAAAGGCAACTGAGCTATAAGGGTTCGCTCGGCGAAATGGTCGGCTTCTCGCCGCAGATGCAGGAGATCTTCGCCCTCCTGCAACAGGCCGGCCCGAGCCGCGCCTGCGTCCTCATCACCGGCGAGAGCGGCACCGGCAAGGAGATGGTCGCGCGCACGCTGCACGCCCTGAGCCCGCGGCGCGACGGCCCGTTTGTGGCGATCAACTGCGCCGCGCTGCCGGAAACCCTGATCGAGAGCGAGCTGTTCGGACACGAGAAGGGCGCCTTCACCGGCGCCAGCGAGCGGCGCGCGGGGTGCTTCGAGGTGGCGCGCGACGGCACGCTCCTGCTCGACGAAATCGGCGAAATGCCGATGGCCACCCAGGCCAAGCTGCTGCGCATCCTTGAGGATTCCAAGGTGCGCCGCCTGGGCGGCAAGACCGAGTTCGAGGTGGACGTGCGGGTTCTGGCCGCCACCAACAAGGTGCCGGAAGAAGCGGTGCGCGGCGGGCACCTGCGCGAGGACCTGTTCTACCGGCTCAACGTTTTCCATGTCCACCTGCCGGCGTTGCGCGAGCGCAAGCAGGACATCCGCTCCATCTCCGACAACCTGCTGCGCGATCTCGACCGCAAGCATGAATGTACCGTGGCCGATATCGCGCCCGCAGTCTACGAGGCGCTGGAACGCCACGACTGGCCGGGCAACGTGCGCGAGTTACGCAACGTGCTGGAGCGCGCCGTGATTCTGGCCGGAGAGGGCACCATCGAACTGCGCCACCTGCCGGCGTTCCTGCAAACGCGTCCGGCGAGCGTCCCCGGCGCAGCCGTTCCCGCGCCGCCGGCGCCATCGGATCTGGAATCGGTCCGTTTCCCGGTGGGCACGACTGTGGAGGAGGCCGAAAAGGGACTCATCCTGCGCACCCTCGAACATACGCGCAACAACAAGACGCGCGCGGCGGAGATCCTCGGCATCAGCCTGAAGACGCTGCACAACAAGCTCAAGGAGTACAGCGGAAGCAATAGCGGGAAGGACGCCACCGGGGAAACGGCCTGACGGAAAACGGCGGCCGGCTTACCGTCCGGTGTGCAGGTTGTTGTGAATGGCGTAGAGCGCCAGTTCCAGGCGGTCCGAGACGCCGAGTTTATCGAAGATGTTGTGCAGGTGGTTCTTCACCGTCTGCTCGCTGATGAACATCTTCTCGGCCATTTCCTTGTTCTTGAAGCCCTGGGCCACCAGCGCCACGATTTCCCTCTCGCGCTGGCTGAGCGGGGAGCGCTCGCGCTCCCGGGGAGCCGCCGCGGCGGCCATCTGCGGGACAGCCGGCGCCTCTTCATTGGCCACAAACTGCCGGATCACGGCCGCGGTGGTATGCGAATCCAGCCAGATTTCGCCGGCGTGAACCTTCCGGATGCTCTTAATCAGCAGTTCGGTGGCGGTCTGTTTCAGGACGATTCCAGAGGTCCCCAGCTTCATCGCCTGGACGAACTCGTTCTTATCGTCCGAAGCGGTAAGCACGATGACCCGAGTCTTATTCTTCGATTGCTGCAGCCGCTGCAAGGTTGCCAGGCCGTCCAGCCCAGGCATCTTCAGGTCCAGCAGCAGGATATCGGGCTCGAACTGTTGGATCACGTCCAGCACCTGGCGCCCATCCTCCGCCTGCGCCACCACCTCGAAGTCCTCCTCCAACGCCAGCAGGCGGCAGAGACCGTCCCGGAAGATGGGATGGTCATCGGCTACCACGATGCGGATTTTAGACTTTGCCGGAGTTTCGACCCCTGCTGGTCCGTTGATACCCGTACTGTTGTCTGGCATACAGTATCCGTTACTGGTAATTGTAGAGTCCCAATAGTACCAAGTCAAATGCCATCCTTTTCCGGGCGCCGCGTCGGCGGCGGGCTAAGGAACGGATTGCCCCCAAAACCCCTTCGGGCGGGGAGGCTTACCGGAGGGGTGTATTCTTTTGATAAGGTTGAAAGAATATGAGCGAAGAACTGGCTGAAATGGACTTTCAACGTTTCTGGCGGCGACTGCAGCAACTCGGGTTGAACGCGTACGAATCCCGCTCCTACCTGGTGCTCCTTGGCCATCCCAGGTTCAAGGCGCTCGAACTGGCGGCTCGTGCCCACGTACCTCGCCAGAAGATTTATGAAGTCCTCGACAGCCTTGTCGAAAAGGGCTTCGCACAGGTTGTACAGGAAAAGACCAAGCTGTTCTCGGCCGTAGAGCCGAGTCTGGCGATTCCCGGATACCTGGCCCGGAAACGGCAGGCCCTCGAACAGGAACTGATGGACAACAGCCGGGCTGGCGGCGGGCTTATCGAGGACCTCAAGGGCATCTACTCCGAAGGACAGGGCGGCCGGGGCACGCTCGACTTTCTGCGGATTGTCAGCGAACCGGCTCAAACCGCGGCCGAATACCGCCGCATGCTGGCCGAGGTGAAGCACGAGTATCTGGAATTTTCCCGCCCGCCATACGCGGTGGACCCGCTGGATGAGAGACTCGTGAAGCAGGCAGGATCCAACGGCGTCGCCTGCCGCCTTCTGCTGGAATCCTCCTCGCTCGACGACGAGCATCGCCAGCGCCTGGCCGACTACGTCGCATCGGGCGTGCTGGTGCGGGTGGCCGATTCCCTGCCGATGAAACTCGCCCTTTTCGATGGTGAGCACGGGATGATCGCGCTGCTGGACCCGGTCATCACGCGCCCGGCATGGACCAGCGTCGTCTTCCACCACGAGGGCATGGGGGAGGCGATGAAGGCCCTGTTCGACGAACGCTGGCAGCGCGGAACCGATCTGTAACGGCAGCGCCGGCGTCCCTGCCGCCGGCGCTCTTCCCTACCCCCGCCGCCCTGGTTGCTGGTACACGTAGTGGTCGCCGGTCTCGACGCGTAGTTCCTCGAGCCGCTTCCGCAGTTCGCGCGCGAGCGATTCGTGGCGCGCATCCCCGTACAGGTTGTGCAGTTCGCCGGGATCCGCCTGCAGGTCGTACATCTCGAACTCCTGCGGGTCCTCGTAGTAGTGGATGAACTTGTAGCGATCGGTGCGCACGCCGCGATGTTTCTTCACATTGTGGGGACCGGGGTATTCGTAATACTCGTACAGCCAGTCCTTGCGCCAGGTCTTGGGCTGTTCGCCTTTCAGGAACGGCACCATGCTGAGGCCCTGCATCTGTTTGGGCACAGGAAGCCCCGCCAGTTCCAGGAAGGTCGGCGCGATATCCAGGTTGGTGGTCATCGCATCCACGCTGCGGCCGGGCTTCACCATGCGCGGATAGCGGACGAGCATCGGGACGCGTATCGAAGGCTCGTGCATGAACCGCTTGTCGTATTTGCGCCACTCGCCCATGAAGAAGCCGTGATCGGCGGAGAACAGCATCGCGGTATCGTCGAGTTGGCCCATATCGGTGAGCGCCGAGAACATCTTACCGACGTTTTCGTCGGCGGCGACGATCCCCGCGTAGTAGTCTTTCACCAGCTCTTCGAGCGAGCGGGCGCAGTTGTTGCGGGTCTGCGAATTCCGCACGTAGGTGCCGATCATGTCGTCGGCATCGGCAAAGGCGCGCGGTTTTCCGGGATACCCTTTCAGGTCGTCGTCGAAGGTGGCGGGCTTGGGAATGGGGATGCCGTTATAAAGATCGAGCAGGCGGCGCGGACGGAAGAACGGCGCGTGCGGCGACTGAAACCAGAAGATCATGCAGAACGGCTTTTCGCGCGGCTGCTTCATCCAGCGGATGGCGCGGTCCATCACCACATCCTCCACGTACCCGTCGTGCACGGTGGGCGCGCCGGCCTTGCCGTTGATGCTCTCGGTGATCACCGGAAAGTAGTAATCGGTCGCGGCGCCGGGATAGCCGAAGTAATAGTCGAAATTGCGTTTGTCCAGGTCGCGCACGTGCGCCTTGCCGAACAACCCGACTTCGTATCCCGCTTCGCGCAGCATATCGGTGAACATCGGGATGTCGGCGGGGATGGCGCGGTTCATGTTGTCCACACAGCCGGTGACGTGGCTGTGCAACCCGGTCATGGCCGTGGCGCGGGCCGGCAGGCACAGCGCGTTAGCCACGAAGGAATTGCGGAACTGCACGCCTTCGCGCCCGATGCGGTCGAAATTCGGCGTCTGGATAATCGGATTTCCGTTGAGGCTGAGGGCATCCGGACGGTGCCCGTCGGTGGTCATGAAGATCAGGTTCGGCCGCCGCGCCGCCCCCTGTCCCGCCAGCGG
>JBBIQR010000187.1:0-5730 GCA_037442245.1 Candidatus Solibacter sp.
GAGCACGGTGTTGCCGCCCGCCCCCGCGTACGCGGTCTGCGGCGCGCTCCCGCTCACCGGAAAATCGCGCGAGTTCGTGTATCCGGTGACGTACGCGTTGCCCGCCGCATCCACCGCGATGGCGCCTCCCACGTCGTCGGCGCTGCCCCCCAGATAGGTCAGATACACCAGCGCTCCGGCGGAACTGTATTTCGCCACGAACGCGTCTCCCGTCATCAGGTGCGTGGTCTGCCCGCCGTATGCGGGTTGCGCGGCGTTGCGCGAGACGGGCAGGTTGGTGGTGGTGGTGTATCCTACGACGTACAGATTGCCGGCGCTGTCCAGGGTGGTCGCGCGGATCGCCTCATTGTTGGCGCCGCCCAGGAAACTGGAGTAGACCAGCGCCGGATCGATCAGCAGTTCGCGCGCGCGGTCCCAGGGTCCGATGGCGAACGCCACGTCTCCGCGCCGTACGCGGAAGCCGCCAGTGACCGAGTCCGCACCCTGGTACATCCGCGGCTTGCGCCACAGGATGCCGGCGATCTCGAGGTCGCCCGCCGCGGTCAACCGCGCCCGTGCGCCATCCACCCGCATGCGGATGCGCGCCGGGTCCGCGCCCGGCGCCACGACAAAATCGAATTCCAGCGGTCCGCCGTCCCCGTGAAATACCAGGTCGATCCCCTGGTAGACCCCGCGATACCGCACCCGCGAGTAGCTTTCGAGGCCGGTGCGCCAACCCTGGCGTGCTCCCACGAAGTAGTTGGTGCGCCCCTCCGCGGGACTTTCGCCCGCCGGAGCCACGCGGCGCGCGCCTTCCAGCCGCAGATGCACACCGCCCCACGCGATTCCCCCATCGTCCAGGGTGATGCGCAAGCCGCCGACCTGCGCGCGGAAGCGTCCCGGGGCTTCGCGGTCGAACCGCACCCCCGGAACCGAAACAGCCTGGAGCATGCCGGCCAGCAGCAGCCCCGTTCCCAGTACCCTCCCGGTGACAGCCATCACTCCTCCGTGATACTTTTCTGCAAAATATCACGAAAGGGAGGGCACTTTGTGGCGCGCGCAGGCCCGTACGGTACTACGCGCGCCACCAAGCGCGGGCATGGCCTGCGCTTACTTCTTCGCGGCCGGAGCCGGCTTCACCGCGGCCGTGGTCGCGCCCTTTTTCACGGTCTTGCGGTGGTGCTTCTTCACGCTTGTGGCGCTCTTGCTGGTCACCGCCGGCTTGCTGGCGGGCGCGGTCTTGGCGGTCCCGGCAGCGGGCTGCTGCGCGGCAAAGGTGGCAACTGCGAAGGCGATGGCAATCAAGGTCGATTTCATTTTCGTTTCTCCTCTTTTTCTTTCGGGCTTTTCTCTTGCCCGCTTACAATCCCATCTTGCGGCGAACCGCCGGAAAACCCCATCGCCTGCGTAGGCTAATTCGCCGCCCTAATTGGGCGGTATCCCGGTTAAGCTTCCTTCACGAACATCCCCCCGCGCGGTTGCGGGATGATGGTTCGTAAGCCTCCATGCCGCTGCTTCATCGAAAAGCCATTGCCGCCGCCGCGTTGGCCGGCGCCGTGCTGCTGGCCTGCCTAGTGGCCGCCCCGCAGGAACCCGCGCCGCGCTTCCCCCTGCCCGAACAGACCGGTCCGCTGGCCAAGCCCCTGATGCTGCTGCGCCAGGGCAAAACCGCCGAGGCCCGCAAACAACTGGAAGAGATGCGGCGGCAAAATCCCAAGGACCCCGACGTGCTGTTTCAGATCGCGCGTTCGTACCTGATGGACTTCTACCAGGAGAAGGCGCCCGGGCAGCAGCGCGTCGCGCTCGGACTCGCGATGGAGGCGCTCGACGGAGTCCTGAAACTCGACCCCAACCACATTCCGGCGCTGCGCGCGAAGGCCGTCATCCATGCGCGCGCCGAGTTGCTCTACTACGATCCGAATCTTTCGTACGAACTCGCGTCGCGCGTGGCGAAACTCGAGCCGCACGCCAACGCCTTCCTGCTGAATCTGAGCGAGTGGATGAACGGCGAAGTGCGCTTCACCCATGAAAGCGGCCACCGCATCCCGCAGGACCCGCTGATCGGGCTCGACCGCTCGATCGAGATGATCGGGCAGGTAATCGACAACGCGATTCCCTTCAGCAACGAGGAGACCGCGGCGTACTTTCTGATGGGCAACACGCTCTCCCGCCGCGGCAACTTCGGCGACGCGATCCGCTACTACGAGCAGGAACTACAGCGCAACGTAACGCTCGAGCAGCGGATGGACGCGCTGCGCGAGATGGGGTCGTGCTACTACCGGATGGGCGACTACATCGAGGCGGCGCGCAAATTCTACGAGGCCATGCAGTGGAGGCGCAACGACGTCGACAAATTCCTGTTCACGCAGGCGCTGAACCAGATGAAGGGTCCGCGCCCGCCGCTGCCGGAGTCGGCGATTTTCCCCTTGGACACGCATCCCGTGGACGAGAAGAATCCGCCGCTGCTGGTGTTCGAGGACATCGCTCCGAAGCTCGGCATCCACGACCTGAACGGCAACGGCACCGCCGCGTGGGGCGATATCGACGGCGATGGCGATCTCGACCTGATCGTCTCCGGCAGCGGCGTATTTCTGCGCGTGTACCGCAACGACGGGACGAAGTTCACCGACGTCACCGATGCGGTCGGGTTGAGCCACGTACCGAGCGGCTACGGGCTGAACCTGATCGACTACGATAACGACGGCTGGCCCGACCTTTACCTCTCGCTGAACGGTTGGAGCGGCCCGTTTCCCAACCGGCTGTATCACAACGAGCACGGCCACTTCGTGGATGTCTCGAAGAAGAGCGGCGCCGACGACGCGGGCTCGGGCTTCGTCTCGCTGTGGGGCGATCTGGATAACGACGGCTGGCTGGATTTCGTCGTCGCCAACGGCGTGCTGCGCGAGGGCAGCGTGACCCAGATCTACCGCAACAACCGCGACGGCACCTTCACCAACATGACCAAAGCCGCGGGACTGAACGAGCCGCCGTCCTGGGGCGCGATCGGAATCGCGCTCGGAGACTACGACAAGGACGGGCGCCTGGACCTCTTCATCAACGGCAGCGACGTGGCGCCGAACCGCCTCTATCACAATGACGGCGGCTTCCACTTCACCGAAATCGCGGCCAAGGCGGGGGTGATGCAGCCGCCACACAACGGGTTCGTCGCGTTCTTCATGGACTACAACAACGACGGTTGGCCGGACCTGCTGACCACCGCGCTCGCGCCGTGGGAAGCGACGGTGGAGGGGCTGAAGAAGGGCTACATGCCGCCCAATTTCCGGTCGATCTACCCGGATTCGACCCGCCTGTTCCGCAACAACGGCAACGGAACCTTCACCGACGTCACCTACGACGCGCACCTGTTCTATCCCTCGGGGACGATGGGTGCGGGCGTCGGCGACCTGGATAACGACGGCTACCTGGATATCTACATCGGGACCGGCGATCCGCAGATGAGCCGCCTCGAACCCAACCGGTTCTACCACAACAACGGCAACGGCACCTATTCGGACGTGACGAATTTCGTGGGCTTCGCGCGTCCCGGCAACAAGGGGCACGGCGCCGCGTACGTGGATATCGACAACGACGGCGCCCTCGACCTGTTCGCGCAGCTTGGCGGACACTACCCCGGCGATCACACGTACAACGCCCTGTACCACAACCTGAAGGCGGCGCAGAATCACTGGCTGGAGATCGAATTGACCGGCGTCAAGAGCAACCGGCAGGCCGTCGGCGCGCAGATCACGGTGAAGGCGGGCGATCTCATCGTATACCGCGAAGTCAAAGGCAGCGAGGGGTTCGGCGCGACCAGCATGTTCCGCCAGCACTTCGGGCTGGGCAAGCACGCGAAGATCGATTCCATCGAGGTGCGCTGGCCGAGCGGCGAGGTGCACACGTTCCAGAACGTGGACGCCAACCACATCCTGAAATTGCGCGAGGACGAGCCGGCGTTTAGCGTGGTGAAGTGAACGGGGTGAAGTGAACTTCACGCCTGCTCGAAGGGGAGCGCGCCGCCCCAGAATTTCTCGATCAGCGGGAGGGCTTCGGCGGAGAATCCGGTGGAGAGGAAGCGCCGGCGGGAGCCGCGGGAGCCGTCATACTCGGGATGGCGGTCCAGATAGACCCTGAGGGCGCGGGCGGTCGCGTCGGGCTGATGGATCATGCGCACGCCGGAAGGCAGCGCGGCCGTGAAGAGATCGGCGACCAGCGGGTAGTGGGTGCAGCCGAGGATGACGCACGCGGGCGCGGCGCCGAGCCTGGCGAGAAGTTCCGCGGTGTAACGCGCGACCAGTGCCTGTAACTCCGGGCGGGGCGCGCCGCGCTCGATCGAGCCGGCCAGGTCGGGACAGGCTTGCTGCACGACCGTGAGATCGGGGCGGCGCTTGCGGATCTCGCCCGGATAGCAATCGCTCTCGACGGTGCGGCGGGTTGCGAACACCGCGATGCTTCCGCCGCCGGCCGGCTCCGGCGAGAGCGTGGCGGCGGCTTCGATCGTCGGGACGACGATGCCGATCACGTTGCGCGGAACGCCGTCCTGCCGGCGCCGTACGGGGAGCCACTGCTGCTGAATCCAGCGCAGGGCGACGGTGGACGCGGTGTTGCACGCGATCACGGCGAGCGTGCAGCCCTCGGCGAACAGACGTTCCAGGGCGGCGCAGGTGAGGTTGAGGACTTCGATGGGCGGGCGCGTGCCGTAGGGCGCGTTGCGGTTGTCGCCGAAGTACAGGAAGTCGCGTTCCGGCAGGGCGGCGATGAGGGCGCGATGCACGGTCAGCCCGCCGAAGCCGCTATCGAAAACGCCGATCATTCCCCAAACCTCCATTCCAGCTTACCGTCAGGCGCAAAAAAAGCGGCCTCCGGGGGAACCGGAGGCCGCCTTGCGAATACAGGGTCTGATGCGGAGCGACTACCAGCTGACCTTGAAGCGCACCTGAATCTGGCGCGGCATCATGTTCTGGGTGGACACCGTAGCCGGAATGACGCTACCGAAATTCGCGGCTTCCGGATTGGTATTCAGGTTATCGCGGCCGAAGTAGTTGTGGTTGAATACGTTGAAGGCCTCGAAGCCGATCTGGGCGGAAACCCGTTCGGTGATCTTGGTCTGTTTCAGGAACGACATGTCGAGTTGGAACGCGTGGTGTACGCGGATCTGGCCCGAACGGTAGGGGGTAAAGCGCGGCGTGTAGCCCGGGGTTTCGAGCCACGCGTAGTTGCCCCAGTTGTTGCTGAAATCGGTTCCGCAGCCCAGGCCGAGGCTCTGGGCGGTGGGAGCGATGACGCCGGAATTGGGATCCATGCGCAGCACGCAGGGATTCCACTCGCGCACCTGGTAGGCCTTCCAGTCCACCGTGCCGTTGTAGCCGCCGCCCGGTGTCTTGGCCGGGTCCTTGAGCATCATGGCGTTGCCGGGCAGGTTGGCCGGGTAGCCGCCGGCAAAGGGATCCAGCAGGAAGTTGGTGTACTCCCAGCCGGAGATCAGCTTCTTGACCAATCCGTGGGTTCCGGCGCCAAACTTCTGCCCTTCACCGAAGGGCAGCGAGTAGACCACCGTGAACTTCAGGATCTGCGGACGGTCCAGGTAATACGGACCCTGCTGGTAGACGCTGTTCTGCCGGTCGTTGAAGCCCCACTCCTCGATCTGCTTGGAGAGGGTGTAGTTGGCCAGCAGCGTGATGCCGGAGTGCGTGCGCCAGTTCAGGTTCAACTGGGGCGAGTTGTAGGTGATGGAGGAATCGTTGCGCCCGAGTT
>JBBIQR010000187.1:5740-9722 GCA_037442245.1 Candidatus Solibacter sp.
AGCCCCACTCCTCGATCTGCTTGGAGAGGGTGTAGTTGGCCAGCATGGTGATGTTGCGCATGCGCACCGTGTAGTTGATCTGCAGCGAGTTGTACTTGATGAACGAATCGTTGCGCCCGAGTTGCGTCAGCCCGCCGTTGAACGCCGGGTAGGGCGAAAGCATGCGCCAGGAGCTAACCGTGTTCGAGGTATAGTCGCTGGTCCCGGCAAAGGCCGGCACGCCCTTAAACGGATTGGGGACGGTCGGGTTGCAGCCGGGGTTGTTCGGATTGCCGCCTTCGAGGAAGTCGCAGTTCTTGCGCGCCGTCAGACTCTGATAGTTGGTATCGGCGCTCATGTTCAGGTTATAGCTGCGGCTGCCCACGTAGGAGACGTCCAGCACGGAGTTCTTCGTGGCCTGGTACTGGAAGCCCAACGAGAACTGCCAAACGCTCGGTAAGACGAAGCCCGGATCGAACGAACTCGGGTTGCGTCCCACGAAGGTGGCGGCGCCCAGGCTCGATCCGCTCGGAACCAGGACCCCGTTGGGATACGGGTTCGAGAGGATGTTGGGAATGGGAGTGCGCCCACTGTCGATGGAGTTGACCAGGCTGGTGCCGGTGCTGAAGCCGTTGGTCTGCAGCCAGTCGTTGTTCGGGTTGGAGAAATACTCGCCGAACCCGCCGCGCAGAACCAGCTTGTCGCGGAGTTCGTACGCGAAGCCCACGCGCGGACCGATGGCGGATTTGTACAGCGGGAAAGGCGTGCTGCCGACCCCGTTGACACCGGCAAACGTGATACCGCCCTTCATATTGGCCAGGGCGGCATACTGCGAGGTCAGGTACCCGGGGATCGAGCCGGCCGCTTGCATCGCGGCCACGTTGGCGCCGACCGGCCCGGCGACCGGGTTGGCCACGTTCGGGTCGAACGGTCCGTTCTGGCGGTTCCATTTCTCGTGCGCGGGTGTGTTGAAGTCCCAGCGCAAACCGAGGTTGAGGGTGAGCCGGCGGGTGACCTTCCAGTCGTCCTGAATGTACGGCGCGGCGTAGATCTGCTTGAACCACGGGAACAGCGGGTAGTTGGAAGAGCCACCCACAATGCCCAGGAGGAAGCTGGCGTAGCCGTCGCCGGATGTCTGCGAACTGACGTTGTACACAGACTGCGTCCAGTTCGAGTTGCCGCTGAACGCGAGGATGTCTCCCGTGTTCTGGAGTTCGTAGTTGATCTGCCGGATATCGAACCCGGCTTTGATCGTGTGGGAACCCGCCACCTTGGTGACGCTGCTTTGCAGTTCGTAGGTGTTGGTGTAGTTGTTGCTCTGGCTGCGGCCCAGGGAGTTGTAGTTGTCGAAGTTCCACCGGCCGAAGTAGATCGGGCTGGGCAGGGTGGCGAGCAGCGACTTCGGCAGACCGAAGCTGGCCACATCGAAGCCCGCGTTGGCCGCGCCGTAGCCTTTTTCGATGAAGCGGTTGAAGGAACCGCGGATGTCGAAGACCAGGGTCGGCGTCAGCGTGCTGACGAAGTCGGCCACGTAGGCATCGTTGATGCGTTGGAAGGGCTGCTGGCCGTCCGTGCCGGGCTTGTTGTCGATGCCGTTCACGGCGCGGTCTTCGGTGCGGTCGTTGGAGGCGTGCCGGAAGAACGCGCGATTCTTGCTGCCGAAGTTCATGTCGAACTTGAGCTGCAGGTTGTAGAACTTGTCCTTGTCGAAGAAGCCGGGAATCAGCAGGTCGCTCGTGCCGTAGCGGAATCCCGGAGGGGATGCGCGGTTGGGCAGCGGCATATACTGGCTGACATTGGCCGCGATCGGGTTGATGCGGTTCGACGGAATCACGTTCCCCGGGAACGGCTGCCGGTTGGTCACGATGTTCCCGCTGGCATCGTACTGGGCGGTGAAGGGATCGTAGATCGTGATCGGCTGACCGGTCGAGTTGACCAGCTTGGAGAAGTCGCCGGTGCGCATCTCCGTCGTCGGCCAGGATACGTTCAACGGGTTGGGCGTACCTTCGCGGTAATTTTCAAACGCGCCCATGTAGAAGAGCTTGATCGGGCTGTTATCCGTGAGCAGGTGCGGAATCTTCAGCGGGCCATCCACCTGGATGCCGTACTGGTCCAGGTAGTGGGTCGGCTTGGGAGTCCCGGTGGCGTTGTTCTGGAACGTGTTGGCGTCCAGCGGAGTGCGCCGCATGTATTCGTAGGCGCTGCCGTGGTGCTGGGCGCCGCCGCTCTTGAGCACGACGTTCATGATGCCGCTTCCGGTATGCCCGTATTCGGCGTTGTACATGTTCGTCATGACGTTGAATTCCTGTACGGCGTCCACGATCGGCACCAGGGCCACGTTGTTGTTGCCCATCTGCCCGTTGTTGGACGCGCCGTCCAGGAAGTATTCCGAAGAGGAGTCGCGCCCGCCGTTGATCGACCACTGGGCGATCGCGCCGTTATCGAAGGGCCGCTGCCAGATGGCCGCTCCGTTAAAGTTCACGCCGCTCATCATCGCGCCGAGCATGAACGGGTTGCGCGCGTTGAGCGGCATTTCCGCCACCTGTCTTTCGGTGACGATACCGCTGCGGGTCGCGCTCTGCGTATCGAGTACCGCCGCCGATGCGGTGACTTCCACCGTATCGGTGACGTTACCGACTTCGAGCACCACGTCGACACCCATCGCCCTGGCGGCTTCGAGCACGACGTTGTCCCGGACGAATTGCTTGAAGCCCGGGGCGGTTGCGGTGACCTTATAGTTGCCAGGACGGAGCAGCGGCACGGAGTAGGCGCCGGCGCTGTCCGATGTGGCGTTGGTGACTTCGTTCGATGCGACGTTCGTTACTTGTATTTTTGCGTTCGGTACCGCGCCTCCACTGGCATCAAAGACGTGGCCCGAGATCGTCGCCCGGAAATCCTGGCCCCATGCCGGCAAACCTGCCAGACAAAGGAGCGCTAGCGTCATGGCTAATCGTTTTCTCACCAAAATCCCCCTATACACACAGCCGACAAGCGAAAACCGGCTGTGGGCGCGATAATATCATGAAGCACCATCCAATGGAAGAATTTTGTACCCGCTTACCTTTAGATAAACGTCTACATTTGCCAACACTTCGGTGGTGTCTGAAAATCGAGCTCAAAATGCCGATTTCGGTAGCGAAATGGGTGGTTGGAATCCTGTTTTTCATATTTTTTGCGCCGCCAACCTCCGCCGGCGAGGACGCTGCATCCCTCTATCGCGAGGGGCTACGACTATTTTCGGAAGGGCACACAGAAGCGGCGGTCGCGGCGTTGCAGCGGAGCGTTTCGCTACAGCCGAAAAATGCCGCCGCGTGGAAGGCGCTCGGTGTGGTGTTTGCCTCCACCGGCGACTTCGAGCACGCCGAGGGCGCGTTCGGCAACGCCTGCGACCGCCAACGCACCCTCCCGGACGCGTGCCTCTACCGCGGGCGTACCCTTTACCTGCTGGATCGCTTCCCCGCCGCGGTCGACGCCTTGCGGCGCGCTCTGGCGCTACAGGATAGCCCCGAGGGGCACCGCCTGCTGGCGCTGTCGCTGGAGGCGATGGGCCGCGCGCCCGAGGCGGAGACCGAGTTCCGCACCGCCGTGCGAACCGGGCACAACGCGGCGGCCGACGAAGACCCCGGCATCGACTACGGCGTGTTCCTCTACCGGCAGGGGCGAATGGACGAGGCGATGGACGCGCTGCGCGCCGCGGTGGCGCGCCATGCCGATTCGCCGCGCGCCCGCCTCGAATTGGGGTGTACTCTCCTGGCGATGAACCGGCTGGATGACGCAGCGCGGGAACTCGAACGGTCGCTCGCGCTGCGCCCCACTCCGCGGACGCACCTGCTGCTGGGGAAAACGTATCAGCGGTTGGGGAAGGCGGAGGCGGCGGAAGCGCAGTTGCAACTCGCCCGATAAAGGCGCTAACTAAGTACTCCGTTTCAGAAGTTCGCCAATATATCGGCAGACCGCTTGCTGACGCGCGCGGCTCGGAACGGAGCCGCGACCGTGAGGGAGC
>JBBIQR010000188.1:0-9698 GCA_037442245.1 Candidatus Solibacter sp.
CTGAACTGGCTCTTATCCGTATTCGGATAAGAGCCAGTTCAGCGCTCCCGCGGCGGGTACGCTGGGCGGCACCGGGAAGGGCTACTTCTTCGGACCGCGCTTCTTCGATATCGACATGTCGCTGCTGAAGCGCATCCGGATCAGCGAAGCGCGCAACCTGGAACTGCGCGCCGACGCGACCAACATCACCAATACACCGTCGTTCGGGCTGCCGACCACGACCTATACCTCGTCGCTGTTCGGCCGCATCGGCGGCTCCGTGGAGAGCGCCTCGCGCAAGTTCCAGTTGGGAGCGAAATTCAACTTCTAGTCCGGAACCGGTACCGCGATTAACGAAAGGTAGCGTGGCGCCAGGGTCAAGGCGGGCGGACAATGGGACCGTCCGCCATGGCCTTTCCCTTTCCGATTCCCCAGCGCTTCCGCCGCGATTTCCCGGCGCCCTCCCTGACTGTATTCGTGGCCTTGCAGGTGCTCGATATCCTCACCACCCTGCTCGGGTTGCAGCTTGGCGCCAGCGAGTCCAGCATTTTTCTGGCGCACCTGATGCGCATCGGACCGGTGGCGGCGCTGCTCATCGCCAAGATCACCGCCGCGATGCTGGTCGCGATGGCGCTTCGGTGGAAGCGTCCGCGCATCATCGTTTTCGTCAATTACTGGTTCGCGGCGGTCGTCACCTGGAACCTGGCCAACATTCTATTTCTCCAATTGTGGGCCTGAACGTACGTTTCCCAAAACGTTTGCAACCGGGCCGCGGCCGTGCGATATAATGGCCGCCAGCAAGGAGTACACGCCAGTGGGCGAAACTACCAGACGATCATTCTTTATGGGCGCCGCCGCCGCGGCCGCGGCAACCCGCGTGTGGGGCGCCAATGAAAAGTTGAACATGGGCATCATCGGGCTCGGCGGGCGCGGCGGCAGCCACATGAGCCAGTTCCCCCGGATTGCGAACGTAGTCGCGGTCTGCGACATCGATCAGTCGGCGCGTGAACGCGCCGTGAGCAATCTCTCCCGCAACGGCGGCGAGAAGCCGAAGGACTTCGAAGACCTGCGCGACCTGCTGGGCAAGGGCAACGTCGACGCCGTCTCCATCGCCACCCCGAACCACTGGCACGCGCTGGCCACCATCTGGGCCATGAAGGCGGGCAAGGACGTCTACTGCGAAAAGCCCGCCTGCCACAATATCCACGAAGGCCTGGAGATGGTCAAGGTGGCGCGCGAGACGAAGAAAATCGTGCAAATCGGCTCCCAGCACCGCTCGACGCCGTTCAAGATGAAAGGCCTGGCGGCGTTGCAGGGCGGCATCATCGGCGATATCTACATGGCCAAGGGCCTCTGCTACAAGCGGCGCCGCTCGATCGGCCGCAAACCCGACGGTCCGGTTCCGGCGGGCGTCAACTGGGACATCTTCCGCGGCCCGGCCCAGATGCGTCCGTTCAACGCCAACCGTTTCAAGTACAACTGGCACTGGTTTTTCGACACCGGCGACGGCGATATCGGCAATCAGGGCGTTCACGAAATGGGCATCGCGCGGTGGGCTCTGAAAGATCCCGAATGGCCCAAGAGCGCCTACGCGTTCGGCGGCAAATTCATCTACGACGACGATCAGGAAACGCCCAACACCCTCACCGCCGCCTTCGATTTCGGCGGCCGGCAGATCGTCTTCGAAGTCCGCGGCCTGCTCACCGGCAGCGAGGGCATGCCCGGCCGCATGATCGGAGTGCCCGGGCCTCAGGGCGTCGCGGCCGGACCCGGCGGACAGACGCCGACGCCCGGTACGCCCGCCGCCCGCGCCATCAACGTGATGGTCGGCGACCTCTTCTTCGGTACCGAAGGATGGGCGGTACAGAGCGACATGGGCTTCGTCGCCTATAAGGGCGAGAGCGGCGAGGTCGCATTCGAGGAACACCCCGAGCGCGGGCAGGGCGGCGACGCCACCGGCCTACACATGCAGAACTTCCTCGATGCCTGTAAGAGCCGCAACCCTAAGGACTTGCACGACCCAATCGACAACGCGCACCTGAGCGCCTCGCTGTGCCACTTCGCCAATATCAGCTACCGTACCGGCCGCAAGCTGCACATCGAGACCACGCCCGCCGGGCCGCGCTTTGCCGGCGACGCCGAGGCCAACAAGCTGCTCACCCGGGACTACCGCAAGCCGTACGTGGTGTAGCATGTAAGTTTATGGAAGATTTCCGGCACCGTCCGCGTCCAAGCAGGGAAGACAGATGACGCGGACGGTGCCGGCCATCAGCGAAACCGACCTTCTTGCCGCTTGCCGCAGGGGCGAGCGGGATGCCTTCCGTACTCTCTTCGAGACCTATCAGGACCAGGTGTATTCCATCGCCCTGCGCTTTACCGGCGACCCGGCTCTGGCGATGGACATCGCGCAGGACACCTTCCTCAAACTCTTCTCCTCGCTGCCCGATTTCCGCGGCGACGCGGCTTTCTCCACGTGGGTGTATCGGCTGGTGGTCAACGCCTGCCTCGACCACCGGCGGCGCTCGTGGCGCCTGGCCCCCCTGGCCGACGAACTCATCGCGGTGCTGCGCTCGCCGGCCAATAGTTTGGAAGCGCTGCTGCACTCCGAAATGCGCGAGCGCGTGCGCGCCGCGGTCGAAACCCTCTCTCCCGATATGCGCATGGCGGTTGTGCTGCGCTACACCGAAGGGCTCTCCTACGAAGAAATCGCCGAGGTGATGGACTGCTCGGCGGGCACCGTAGCGTCGCGCCTCAACCGGGCTCACAAGGCTCTGGAACGGAAGTTGTCCCATGTCTGACTGGATGGATCTGCAACTGGCCCACTCGCTGGCGCCCGTCCCGGCGCCGGCGGCGCTCTGGGAGCGCGTCGATGCCGCCCTGATCCCGGCGGCGGTTGCCCGGCCGCGCCGCTTCCCTACGCTGCGATGGGCCGTCCCCTGCGCCGCCGCCGCTGCGGTCGTACTGCTGCTGGTCCGGGCTACGGCGATCGAGCTCCGCGCGCACCCGACCTACGCCTCGAACGACCCGGTGGCCGTCGAACACTGGCTCGCCCACGAAGCCGGCATTCCCGTCCCGCTGCGTCCGGCGCCCGGCGTGCGGATCACCGGCGCCAGAGTCGAACGCCCAGGCGTCGCCACGGTAGGGTATGTGGTCGATGGACGCCCGGAGACGATCACCATTTCCCGGGCTCCCGGCGCCCTCCCGGCGCGTCCCGTTCTGGTGGCTTCGACGTCGTCCCGCTTCGACGCTTCCTGCAAACTCTGCCATAGCCTTTAACACCACTTGAAGTTGGTGTCTTTCGGTGATATGGTCGAGTCAGTAGGAGGGATCGATGCTGTCCACCGTTTCCCGATCCGGCCTGACCACCGGACACGCTCCGTTTATCGAATCCGCCCGCAATCGCGGAGAGCTTTACATTTCACAACCTTACGAAGAGTATTCTGAAGAGAATCATGAATCGTGGAGCCGCCTGTTTGGCCGAATGCGGCCCCGCTGGGAACGTTACGCCAACGATCATTTTCTGCGCGGGCTCGAACTCCTCGGCCTGCCCCACGACCGGGTTCCGCGTCTCGCCGACGTCAACCGCCGGCTCGCTCCGCTCACCGGATTTCAAGCCCGGCCGGTCAGCGGATACGTTCCCGGATTCCTCTTTTTCGACTGCCTGAGGCGCCGCGAATTCCCCACCACCATCACCATCCGCCCGGCCGAACGCCTGGATTACCTGCCCGAGCCCGATATCTTCCACGACATCGCCGGGCACGTCCCCATGCACACGGAAAAGAGCTTCGCGGATATCCTGGTGCGCTTCGGGGAATGCGCGGTGACCGCCGCCGAGATGACCGCGGGCGTTCCCGCCGCGGAGCGCGCCGCCAAACTCACGAGCCTGATGCGCGCCCTGTCCCGGTTCTTCTGGTTCACCGTGGAATTCGGGTTGATGCGGGGCGCCTCGGGCGGCATCCGGGCGTACGGCAGCGGGCTGCTGAGCAGTTGGGGCGAACTGGCGCACGCCATCGACAGCGCCGAGGTGCAGCGCTACCCGCTGCAACTGGAATGGGTCATCAACCAAGGCGCTGAGATCGATCATTACCAGCCGATTCTGTTCCTCATCGACTCCTTCGATCACCTGTTCTCGCTGGCCGGCGAGTTCGAAGGCTGGATGCGGCAGGGCAAGCTCTTCAACGTCGCGCCCGGGCTCCCCACGATCGCCGAAACCGATCTGCGCAGCTTTCTCGACGCCGCCCGGTGACCCGCGGCGCCGGTGGCCGGGTTACACTACTTTCGTAGATGCCCGCGTGGGTTAACCTGGCCAATTTCTTCACTCTGGCGCGCCTGGCGCTGGCCCCGTTCGTGGTGCGCGACATCCTCGGCGGCTTTCACGCACGCGCGTTGCTGCTCTTTTTCTTCGCCGCCGTGACCGACGTGATCGACGGCGCGGTCGCCCGCGGGCACAGCGGCGCCACTGCGGCCGGGGCGTACTTCGACCCCATCGCGGACAAGTGCCTGATGAGCGGCGTGTTTCTCGCGCTGGGCGCGGCCGGCATCGTTCCCTGGTGGTTCGTCGCCATCGTCTTCGGACGGGACCTGGTCATCCTGACCGGAGTGCTGGCGCTGCTGGCGCTCACCCGGGTCCGCGCCTTCCCTCCCAGCCGGTGGGGCAAGCTGTCCACGTTCGTCCAGATCGTGACCGCCGTCGCCTGGATGGTGCGGGATGCATGGCCGCTTCCTGTATTTGTTGCAATTTCCTCCGCAACGCTCTGGGTCTGCGTGGCTTTTACGGTGGCCAGCGGACTCGACTATGTCCATCGCGGAACCGCCTGCTTGAGGGCACGTTGACGGGCTTTGGCAAGCGGAGTAGTCTACAAGTAAGAAGGTTTGAGGCATGACTCGCTATACACCTGCCCGGCAATACCGATGGTTCGGATTGACGGCGGTGGTATTTGCGGCCGCCTTCGGGTGGCTCGGCCTCCAGCTTCCCGCGGTGTGGATCGCCGCCGCGCTGGCTCTGCTCACCGCAGGCCTGCTCTTCTTCCTGGCGTTCCGGCCCGCCATTGAAATTCACGAAGGGTACCTTGCGGTCGGCAGCCGGATCATTCCGTGGATGGACATCCGCCGGCTGGACCGCACCGGCTGGATATCGCCTCTGATTGTGCGGGTCACGCTGTTTGACGACTCGCGCCTGATCCTGATCTACCCCGGGGATCTGGATTCGTGCAACAGTTTGCTCCGCCACGTGCGCCGCCTCTCGCGCGACGCTCTGATTGACGGCCGTCCATACCGGCAATATTGGGGTGAAGTCCTCGCTCCCGGCGCGGAGCGCGGGCAGACTGCCCTGCCCCGCTACCGCATCCTCCGCCCCGAGGATGAAGCCGAGGTCGAGCGCCTCTACCAGCGCCTGAAGACCGTCGGCAACCTGGATCAGAAGAACTCCACGGACGAGAAGTAGTCCGTGGCCGCGCGCCGCCGGATTCTGCCGGTCACAATCGTTTCGCTGGTAATCCTGGCCGCTTTGTACTTCTCCGGCGGAGTGTGGCTGCCCGCGGTGGGCCGCCTCTTGATCCACGACGACGGTCCCGCGCCCGCCGATATCGCAGTGCTCCTGGCCGGCGAATATGACGGCTACCGCGCCCGGTTCGCGGCCGGACTGGTGCGCGCCGGATACGTGCCCATGGTCATGGTGAGCGGCCCTCCCGGGATGTACGACACCAACGAGGCCGACGCGGCGATTCGCTACCTGACCGCCCACGGGTACCCGGAGAGCATCTTCATCCCGGTCCGCCACAGCGCCAAGTCCACCCGCGAGGAAGCGCGCGTCATCCTGGCGGAACTCGCCCGCCGCCACATCCGCAGTTTTCTGCTGGTCACGAGCAACTACCATACCGCCCGTTCCCGCCGGATTTTTCTGGTCACGAGCAACTACCATACCGCCCGTTCCCGCCGGATTTTTCTGGCCGCGGAGCGCGCGCAGGGGGGCGGACCGCGCTTCCGCACCGTCGCCGCGGCCGACCCGATTTACGATCCCGCCCGCTGGTGGCGCTATCGCGAAGGTTGCAAGACCGCTTTCTACGAGTGGACCAAAACCTTCGCCACGGTTGCCGGATTCTGAGCCATGTGGGAAGCCCTCCGCAGCGTTCGCAAATACCTCCGGCGCTACCGCTGGGGCCTCGCAGCCGGCGGCGCGTGTCTGGTACTTAAGGACGTCGCCCAGGCGGTGCAGCCCCTGATGATCCGCTCCGCCGTCGATCGCTTCCGCGATCCCGGCCACGCCTTCCTGCGTTACGCGGGAGCGCTGGTCGCGCTGGCTCTCGTCAAGGGCGTCTTCCAATACTTTATGCGGGTGATCCTGATCGGCATCTCGCGCGACATCGAGTACGACCTGCGTAACGATCTCTACGCCCACCTCGCCGGACTCGCGCCCGATTACTACGCCCGCACCCGCACCGGCGACATCATGGCGCGCGCCACCAACGACCTCAACGCCGTCCGTATGATGCTCGGGCCCGGCGTGATGTACTGGTTCGAGACCAGCCTCACCTTCGTGCTGGCGGTCCTCATCATGGTGCGGGCCGACTGGCGGCTGGCGGTGTTCGCGGTGATGCCCGCGCCCGCCGTGAGCCTGGCGGTGATCTTCTTCGGACGGCGCATCCACGACCGCTTCGAAAAGCTGCAGGGCATGTTCAGCGATATCTCCAGCCGCGTGCAGGAGAACCTTTCCGGCGTGCGGATGGTCCGCGCCTTCGTGCAGGAAGACGCCGAGATGCGCCGGTTCGAGGAACTCAACCGCGCCTACATCGCGCAAAGCCTCCGGCTGGTCCGCATCCAGGGCATCTTCGAGCCGCTGCTGGCCGCCCTGATCGGGCTGACCTTCCTCGCGGTGCTTTATGTAGGCGGCGGGCAGGTGCTGAGCGGGCGCATTTCGGTAGGCTCCTTCGTGATGTTCAACACGTACATGGGCATGCTGGTGTGGCCCATGATCGCCTTCGGCTGGGTGGTGAATCTGACGCAACGCGGCAGCGCCTCGCTGCGGCGCATCGACGAGATCTTCCAGGAGCGCCCATCCATCGCGGCGCCGCCCGGCGCGGTACCGCTCCCCGCGGTGCGCGGCGAGATCGAGTTCCGCGGCGTCACGGTGGATTACGGCAATGGCGCCGCGCTTTCCTCGGTGGACCTCAGCATCCCCGCGGGCATGACGGTGGCGGTGGTCGGGCATACGGGCTGCGGGAAGAGCACGCTCGCCAGCCTGGTGCCGCGACTGCTCGACCCCACGGCGGGTTCGGTGCTGGTCGACTCGATCGACGTGCGGCGGGTCGACCCAGGGGAACTCCGCCGCCACATCGGATTCGTGCCGCAGGAAACGTTCCTCTTCAGCGCGACCATCGCGGAGAATATCGCCTTCGGCGTGGAGGGCGCCACCGCGGAAGAGATCGCGCGCGCCGCCGCTCTGGCCGGTCTCGCCGGGGACATCGAAGGCTTCCCCGAGGGCTACCGCACGATGGTCGGCGAGCGCGGCATCACGCTCTCCGGGGGGCAAAAGCAGCGCACCGCGATCGCCCGCGCGCTCTTGCGCGATCCGCGCATCCTGATCCTGGACGACGCCCTCTCCAGCGTCGATACGCTCACCGAGGAACGGATCCTCACGCACCTCGCCGCGGTCATGCGGGGACGGACCGTGATCCTGATTTCGCACCGGGTCTCGACGGTGCGCGAAGCCGGGCGCATCGTCGTGCTCGACCGGGGCCGCATCGTGGAAGAGGGCACCCACGCGGAACTGCTCGCCGCCGGCGGTTACTACGCGGAACTGAGCCGCAAGCAGGCACTCGAAGAGGAGCTCGAAGTCCTATAGGCGGGCTTCCGCGGTGACCCACTCCCGCAGGATGGCTTCTTCCCTCAACGGTACTATATCCCTCGCTTTCAACGGTTTCGCAACCATTTAAAAAAACTCTTGATCGCGCATGGCTGTTGGTGATAGTATCCTACCCGAACTAAACAGGCGTTTTCTATCTCGTATAGGAAGGCGTCTCGCATCACCACGGGGCTAACGGAGTCAGCAGCTTACAATTTGGGGCGGTAACGAGGAGATTTCCATGACGAAAGTCTGTTCGTTTCTCTTAGGGGGAATACTCTGCCTGAGCGCGGTTCTCCACGCGCAGCAGATCTCGGGAAGCATCACGGGGGCGGTAAAGGACAGCCAGCAGGCGGCCGTCGCCAACGCCAAACTCACACTCAACAACAAGGAGCAGGGCACGTCGCGCGAGGGCACAACCGCGGCCGACGGCGCTTTCGTGTTTGCGCAAGTTCAGCCCGGCACCTACAGCCTGACGGTCGAAGCGGCCGGCTTCAAGAAATTCGAACAGCAGGAAATCCGGGTTTTCGCAAACGACCGCATCAGCCTCGGAGACCTGGTCCTGGCGATTGGCGGCATCAACGAAACGGTGACGGTCGAAGCGCAGGGCGCGGCCGTGCAGACCGCCAGCGCCGAACGCTCAGGTGTTCTCACCGAGCGCCAGGTGCTGGAACTTTCGGAAAACGGGCGCAGCCTTTTTGACCTGACGCGCGTGCTGCCCGGTGTGATTTACACCGGCGGCCTCGGCGGCATCCAGGCCAACGGCAACCGCGGCAACCAGAATAATTTCACGCTGGATGGCGTCACCAACGTCGATACCGGATCCAACGGCGGCACGCTGGCTACGCCCAACATGGACATGATCGCGGAAATGAAGGTGATCACCAACTCGCAGCCCGCGGAATTCGGCCGCTCCTCCGGTGCGCAGATCGAAGTCGTGACCAAGTCCGGCAGCAAAGATTTCCACGGTACCGGTTACTTCTTCCACCGCCACGAGGACTTGAACGCCAACACCTGGCGCAACAACGTGGACGGCCGCCAGCGCGATTACTACCGCTACAACACTGAGGGTTTCAATATCGGCGGTCCCGCCTTCATTCCGGGCAAGATGAACCGCAACCGCGACAAACTCTTCTTCTTCGTCGGCGTCGAATGGCAGGGGCAGTTAGTGCCGCAGGGACTGCACAACGTCACCGTGCCCACCGCTGCCGAGCGCGGCGGCGATTTCTCCCAGACCCACGACGCCGGCGGCGCGCCGGTGATCATTTTCGACCCGCTCAACAACAAGAACCCCTTCCCCGGAAATATCATTCCCAAGAACCGCATCAATCCCGACGGCGCCAAAATCCTCAACTGGTATCCGCAGGCCAACGCCGCCGGCATCGATCCTTCGTACAACTACCAGACCGCGTACTCCAACCAATATCCGCGGCGGGAAGAGATCTACCGCGGCGACTACAACATCACGGACAAGTGGAAAGCGTACGCGCGCTTCATCCGCACCAAGGATGAAACCAGCATGAACTACGGGCAGTGGAACGCCAGCTACAACATCCCCTTCGGGCCGATGAGCTTCGGCGCTCCCGGGTGGAGTTTCGTCTCCAACGTCACCACCATCATCAACCCGACCCTCACCAACGAGTTCGTCTTCGGGTCCTCGCGCAACGACCTGCACATCTCCCCGATCACCGACGCGTTCAACGCCAGCAAGGTCGGGGTGTCGTACAAGATGCCATTCCCCAACGCGGATAAACTCCAGTTGGTGCAGAACTGGAATTTCGGCGGCGTGCCCAACGCTCCGACGACCAACTTCGCCGGCACACCGTTCCTCAATTTCAACCACACCTACGACATCACCGACAGTATCGCCAAGGTGCAC
>JBBIQR010000189.1:0-9661 GCA_037442245.1 Candidatus Solibacter sp.
ATTGCACTCAGAGGGTGGCGGTGGGAGGGGACTCACCGCCTGGGATGCTGTCTGTTGATTTCATGCTACCAATTCCAGACAAACAGGTCAATAAATATTTTGTGCCCTGATGCGGGGAGCTATCACCACCCCCCATTCAGGGGGAGTACTCCTAGTCACCCGTCCGCCATTCCAGCAGCCTGCCTCGTCCTCCCTCCACCACCCCGAAGACGCCCTTCCAGCGCCCAAAATCGCTGTGGAAAAATTTAGGGTGACTTCCGGGGATAGGGGTGGTTAACCTTATCTGGAACTAAACGCTTAAATAACCTTTTATCAATCGGTTACCAACCATAACCCTGAGCCCTTCAAAAACCCCGATAGCGTCCCTGAAATAACCAAAGACATCTTGAGGGTCCGGGGACCCCAAGCTACTGTTACGACAGGAAGGCGGTGTTCGGTGTTTGAGCAGATTGAGGACAGATTGATTCAGCCCAACAGCGATCGCGAACGGCGCACCAAGCGGCGCTTTAACATCGACCAGGAAGTGAAGTACAAGATGCTGTATGGCCAGCGGATCGCCGAAACCGGCGTCGGCCGGACCATGAACATTTCCTCTGGCGGCGTCTGGTTCAGCACAGAGAGCATGTTGACCAGCGGGATGCCGGTGGAGCTTTCGATGAGTTGGCCGGTGCTGCTGAACGACTCCTGCCCGATGAAGCTCATGATCTACGGCTGCGTAGTGCGCAGCAACGAACGCGGCGCCGCGGTGGCGATCGAACGCTACGAGTTCCGCACCCAAGGGTCGCGCACCTTCCAAACCAACGGTCAGTCCCCGGTCGAAATGCGAATGGCCACTTAAGAAACTACCCAACCCAAGCCCTTCGGGCCGCACCCGTTGACGCCGGGCGCGGCCCGTTTCTTTTTGCCGGATGCCCAGTCGGTCACAAAGCGCGCAGCAGGCGCGCCGGTAGAGTGACCACGGCCCACACCAGACCCAGAGCGCCTTCCACCGCGATCCCTACCAGCCGGAAAGGCAGTAGCAGCAGCCACACCACGGGGAACAGCACCAGCGCCAGCAGAGCCAGCGGCCAACACAACACCAGCAGAATGCACCAGAGCAGAAATTTCACTACGCATGCTCCTCCTTGCCCTGGTTACGGCTAAAGTGAAGGAAATGTTCCAGTTTGTTACGATAAAGATTCTTCACTAATGCTGCGATTTGAAACGGCAGGCGAGTCCCACGGCGAATGTCTCGTGGCCACCGTCAACGGGCTTCCGGCCGGTATACCAATATCCTTGGACGCGGTCAACCGCGAACTCTGGCGCCGCCAGCAGGGCTACGGGCGGGGCGGGCGGATGAAGATCGAAACCGACCGCGCCGAAATTGTGGCCGGCGTGCGCCATTCCCACACCATCGGCGCGCCGGTGGCGATTCTCATCCGCAACCGCGACTGGGCCAACTGGACCGAAAGCCTGCCGGTGGAGGACATCGCCGGCGGCGAGGACAAGAAGAAGCCGGTGACCCGTCCGCGTCCCGGCCATGCCGACCTCGCCGGCGCCATCAAATACAACTACCACGACGCACGCTACATCCTGGAGCGGGCGAGCGCGCGGGAGACCACCGCGCGGGTCGCGGTCGGCGCGCTGGCCAAGGCGTTGCTCCGCGTATTCGGCATCGAAGTGCTCAGCCACGTGATCGCGGTAGGCAGCGAACGGCTGGAGCGTGCCGCAAGCTGGGAGGAACTCACGGAGTTGAGCCGCCGCGACGAGATCCTGCTCGGCTGCGTGGACGCCGCCGTGGAACTGCGCATGAAAGCGGTGGTGGACGAAGCCTACCGCACCGGCGATACCGTGGGCGGAGTCTTCGAAGTGGTGGCGCGCGGATTGCCGGTCGGGCTGGGCTCGCACGTGAGTTGGGACACGCGGCTCGACGGCCGGCTGGCGCAGGCCATCGTCTCCATGCAGGCGGTGAAGGGCGTGGAGGTCGGTTTCGCGGCCGAGGGCGCCGCCAGTTTCGGATCGAAAGTGCAGGACACGATCCACTACGACCGCGAAGGGCGCCGGTTCACCCGCGGGGCCAATCGCGCCGGCGGCTTGGAGGGCGGCATCACCAACGGGCAGGACGTGGTGGTGCGCGGCATGCTGAAGCCGATTTCCACGCTGCGGCGTCCGCTGGAATCGGTGGATCTGGCCACGCGCGAGGCGGCGCTCGCGGCCTATGAGCGCAGCGACGTGTGCGTGGTGCCGGCCGCGGGAGTCATCGGCGAGGCGATGGTGGCGATCGTGCTGGCGCAGGCGTTTCTGGACAAGTTCGGCGGCGATTCGCTCACCGAAACCCGCCGCAATTACGAAGGCTATCTGGATCAGGTGAAGAATTACTGAGCGTATGGTTTATCCGATCGTGAAGTTCGGCGACCCGGTGCTGGAGCGCGAGGCCGCCGATGTGACTGAGTTCGACACCCCGGAACTCAACCAGTTTCTGGACGATATGTTCGAGTCCATGTACGCCGCCAAAGGCGTGGGACTGGCCGCGCCGCAGATCGGCGTGTCGAGGAAGATCGCGGTGATCGACTGCTCCAACGGCGAAGACGCGGCGCAGAAGATCGTGCTCATCAACCCGCGGATCGTCCAGATCGACGGACGGCAGGAAGGCGAGGAAGGCTGCCTGAGCATCCCCGGGTTCCGCGAGCAGGTGCGGCGGGCGCGAAAGGTCACGGTCCGCGCGCAGAACGCCAAGGGCGAGGAGTTCGAGCAGACCGGCGAGGACCTCCTGGCCCGCGCCTTCCTGCATGAGACCGATCACCTCTACGGGCGGCTCTATATCACCCACATCAGCACGCTGAAGCGCGACCTGATGAAGCGCAAAATCAAAAAAATGCAGCGCGCCGGGGACTGGGGCTAAATGAAGCTGGTGTTTCTCGGCACGCCCGCGTTCGCCGTGCCCACCCTGGAGGCGATAGTGCGCGCCGGCCACGAGGTGGCCGCGGTGGTCACGCAACCGGACCGTCCGCGCGGGCGCGGACAGCATCCGGCGCCGCCTCCGGTGAAGGAATCGGCCGCCGCGCTCGGCCTGACCGTCTTTCAGCCGGAGCGGGTGCGGCGTCCGGACGCGGTCGAGTACCTGCGCGGGCTGGGCGCCGAGGCGATGGTCGTGGTCGGCTATGGACAGATCATTCCGCAAAGCGTGATCGACCTGGCCCCGCACGGCATCATCAACGTCCACGCTTCCCTGCTGCCCCGGTATCGCGGCGCGGGACCGGTGCAGTGGGCCATCGTCAACGGTGAAACTCGCACCGGGGTGACCACGATGCGGATCGACGCCGGGCTGGACACCGGCGACATGCTGCTCAAAGCGGAGACGGAGATCGGCGCGGAGGAGAACGCGGTCGAGTTGGGGCGGCGTCTGGCGGTGCTGGGCGCGGACCTGCTGGTGGAGACCCTGGCGCGCCTCGGCGAGATTGTGCCCCAGAAGCAGGATGCGGCGCAGGCCACCTGGGCCCCGCTGCTCAAAAAGGAAGACGGGCGCATCGGCTGGGCGCTGCCGGCGGCGGCGATTCACAACCGCGTGCGCGGGCTGCAACCGTGGCCGGGAGCCCACACCACGTTCCGCGGAGCGCCGCTTGGCATCTGGCGCAGCCGGGTCGGGGAAGGGTCGGGCGCGCCGGGGACGATTCTGCGTACGCGCCCGCTGCTGGTGGCGGCGGGCGAGGGCGCGCTGGAACTCGTCGAGGTACAGATGGAAGGGCGCAAGCGCATGTCCGCCGCCGACTTCGCCAACGGCCAGCGGTTGACGGGAAACGACAGGTTAGGAGAGCAAAGTTGAAACTGCCACTGGGATACGCCTACTCGGCCACGTACGCCGGCATCCGCGCCGCGGAGAAAGACGACCTGGCCCTGATCGTCAGCGGCCTCGCGGCCAACGCCGCCGCCGTGTTCACACAGAACCGGGTGCAGGCGGCGCCGGTGCGGCTCTCCCGGCGCCACCTGCAAGCCTCCCGCGGGCTGGTGGGCGCGCTGTTGGTCAACGCCGGCAACGCCAACTGCGCGACGCGCACCGGCGAGGCGGTGGCGCTGGCCACGGCCCGGGCCACGGCCAGGATGCTGCGCCTGCCGGTGGCGCAGGTGCTGCCGGCATCTACGGGCGTGATCGGGGTGGAACTGGAACCGGCCAAGATCATCGACGCTCTGCCGCGTTTGGTGGGTGGACTGAGCGCCGAGCGCTTCGACGACGCGGCGCGCGCCATCATGACCACCGACCTGGTGCCCAAGACGGCTTTCGCCGAAACCCGCCTGCGGCGCGGCACCGTTCGGGTGGCGGGGATGACCAAGGGCAGCGGCATGATCCATCCCAGGATGGCGACCACCCTCGGCTTCGTATTTACGGACGCTGTGATCCCGGCCGCGCCGCTTCGCGCCATGCTCAAGCGCGGCGTCGAGCGCAGCTACAACCGCATCTCCGTGGACGGCGACACCTCGACCAACGACACCCTGGTGCTGCTGGCCAACGGCGCTTCCGGCGTGCGTCCCGAGGCGAAGGAGATGGAGCGCGTGGAGGCCGCAATCACCGGTGTGATGGAATCGCTGGCGCAACAGATCGCCCGCGACGGCGAGGGCGCCAGGAAACTGATCGCGATCACGGTGACCGGAGCGCCGGGCGACAGCGCGGCCGAACGTATGGCCCGCGCCATCGCCAACTCTCCGCTGGTGAAGACCGCGGTGGCCGGCAGCGATCCCAACTGGGGGCGCATTCTCTCGGCGGCGGGCAACGCCGGGGTGGCCTTCGACCCGGCGAAGACCGATGTTTATATGCAGGGAGTCGCGGTGTGCAAGGGCGGGCTGGCCGCCCCGTTTTCGGAAGAGGACCTGAAGGCGAAACTGGACGCGCCGGATTGCGAAATTCGCCTCGTGGTGCGGGGCAAGGGCAAAGGCAAGGCGCACTTCTGGACCTGCGATTTCACCGAAGGCTACATCCGCATCAACGCCAGCTACCGGACCTAATCATGACGCGCCGCACGCTCCTGCCCGCCCTGTTGTTCGCGCTGCCGGCGCTCGCCGCCGACCCGGCGCGCCAGGCGGCGGGGGTCCTCACGGAACTGGCCGCCGCGTTGACCGCGGGCAATGTGCAGGAGTTCATGGCGCCGTTCGACCGCTCGTTTCCGCAGTATGAGCGTCTGCGGGCGAATGTGACCGCGCTGACCGCGCAGGCGGCGACCGAGTCGTACCTGGATGTCGTGTCCAACCAAGGGGACGCGGCGCGCCGCACGCTCGAAGCCGATTGGGAGTTGCGCGTGCAGCGCCCCGGAGACGCCACCCTCTCGTCGCGCCGGCAGGTGCGGGTGGCCTGCACACTCGAATGGCGCGGCAAGCGGTGGCGCATCGTGCAGTTTCAGCCGGTGGATTTTCTGGCGCCGTAGGCCCGGCGCCGGCCGGCCTCAGTGGACCGCGATATCGCGCACCAGCGCGTAGGAGGCGCTACTCTGCCCGAGGGGCATCGAGAAGGTCCTGGTGCCGCCCGGCGGGATGTCGTCCACGTGGGCGATCACCGAGCCTACCTGGGTCCCGGTGGGGTCAGTGAGTTCGCAGGTGACGTCCGCGCGGGCGATGGGGCGGTTCGTGTTGTTCTTCACTGCCCCGCTCAGGCGCCCGCCCGAATCCCTTTCGACCCGCACTTCAAGAACATCCACATCGTGGTTGCTCTCGATTTTAATGTCCTTGAGGTTCGGCAGGAGTTTGGTGGCGAATTCCGCGGGCGAGAGTTCCTTGGCGGCTTTGGTCTCGCGACGGCCCTCCGCCACGGTGGTCAGAATGAGCGCTCCGCCGGCCACCAGAACCACCAGCGGCACCACGACCACACTCCACGCACGGAGTTTCTGGGCGGCGGTGCGGTTGCTCAGGTAGAGAGGATCGGACGGATCCGCGCCGCCGGAAATCCACAAATCGATGCGCTCGCGGAGCCATCCCCGGCTTGGGGCCGGCGCTGGAGGCGATACGGCCTCGCTGTTCCGCGGCTGGCCGCCACGCGGTTTCAGCCCGGCGAAAACAACGGCCTCGATCTTGTCCCGCAGGCTCATATCGTATTTATTATATCGTGGGGTTACTTCCCAAGCCGTAGCCCGAAGGTAACAGCGGTTACTCCGGTCCTATCCTGGTACCGGCCACCAGGGCTTCCAGCGCGCGCAGGTCCCGTGGCCGTCCCATGACGATCAAGAAGTCCGCGCCGCGCACCGGACTGTCCGGCGGGGGATTGAACAGCATGTGGCCGCCGGGATCGCGGATCGCCAGCACGATCACCCCCACCTCGCGGCGGAGTTGGAGCTCCCGGATGGTTTTGCCGGCCACCTCGCTTTCGGGGGCGACGCGCACCTGCTCGATGGCCACGTCCTCGCCCACATCCTTGGTGGTGAAGTCGAGGAACTGCACCACGTGGGGACGGAGGAGGGACTGCGCCAGGCGGTGCCCGGCCATCGTGTAAGGCGCGAAGACGGCATCGGCCCCGGCGCGGCGCATCTTCGCTTCGGCGCCCTCCTCGGCGGCGCGCGTCGCCACGTAAATCTTCGGGTTCAGTCCCTTGGCGGAGAGCAGTACGAACAGGTTGTCGGCATCGGTGGCCAGGGCGGCAACCAGTCCGCGGGCGCGCTCGATGCCGGCCGCGTGCAGGGTATCGTCGCGGGTGGAGTCCGCCACCATCGCCAGGGTGCCGGCCTGATGGGCGCGCTCGACGCGTTCGGGGCTGTTATCGACGACGACGAAAGGGACCCCGGCGTGCGCCAGTTCGGCGGCGGCGCCGCGGCCCACCCTTCCGTAGCCGCAGATGATGAAGTGGTCCTTGAGGTTTTCGATCATGCGTTTGGTCCGCCGCTTGCCGAGTTCGTCGCCGAACTCCTGCTCGATGATGGTTTGGGCCATGGCCCCGATGGCGATGAAGATAGTGGCCACGCCGAAGGCGATGAGAAAGGAATTGAAGACCCGGCCTGCTTGCGAAAGGGGATGGATCTCGCTGTACCCCACCGTGGTCATGGTGATGAGGGTCAGGTAGAAGGCGTCGAAGGGCGGGAAGCCATCGATCACCGTGAACCCGACGGTTCCAATCACGAGAGTGGCGGCGAGGGCCAGGCCGAGAATCAGGAAACGGCGTTTGAGCCGGCTCATGCGGGCGTCACGTCAAGTATAGCGTCGCGCCGATCCCCCGTCACCGGCGGCGGCAGGGGCAGCAGTTGGATGCCGGCGCGGAACCCTCCCCCATGGCGGTAGCAATAGCGGACCACTCCGGCGCCCTCGAAACCGGTCCCATCGATTCCGACCTTGGTTCCGGGTTCGATTTGATGGGCGAGTTGCAGGCCGCAGCCGAACTCGGAGATATCGGCGATCGCCGCCTCGACGGGATCCGCGCCGGCGATCACCAACCGTACCGCGCCTTGCCAGGCGATTCTGCCTTCTTGCCGCCGCTCCTGGGGTTCCATGCTCCAAAGATCGGCCCGAAAGGCAAAAACTGTAGAGGCCGGGGCGACGTCTGTTAAGATGAAACTGTCCCGTCGATTTTCCCTCCAGAGGGCCGGTAGCTCAGTTGGTAGAGCATGTGACTTTTAATCACAGGGTCGCGGGTTCGAGTCCCGCCCGGCTCACCATTAACATCAACGAGTTAGAGATGGTTTCACGAGCCTCAGGCGAGCGACTTTAGCTGCGGTCTCATCGTACGGATTCGAGAGTCAGCTTCAGGCCCATCGCTTTAGCGACGGCGACAAGAGTGGAAAACCGCGGATTGCCGCGTGGCGAAAGCGCCCGGTAAAGGCTCTCGCGCTCGATGCCGGCCGTCTTGGCCACTTTGGCAAGGCCGCGAGCTTCCGCGACACGGCGCAAGGCGACCAGCAGCACGCGGGGTTCGGCCTCGTCTTCCATCGCCGCTCTCAGGTATTCCGCCGCGAAGTCCGGGTTCTCGCGCAGCTCCCGAGACATTGCTTCATCATGCGAGTTGCTGGCTCTGTCTTTCATTTGCTTCGCGTCCTTTCCTTGAAATCCTCCAGGTACTCTATCGCCCGCTTGATATCGGACGATTGCCGGCGCTTGTCACCACCGCACAACAGAAGCACGCATGTCCTGCCCAACATCGCGTAGTACACCCGATATCCCGGCCCCCAGTCGATCCGAAGCTCGGACACTCCTTCGCGCAGCGCCTTGCAGTCTCCAAAGTTTCCCAGAGACAGCCGATCGAGACGCGCCGCAATCCTCGCCCGTGCCTTCAGATCCTCGAGGCGCGCCACCCAGCCGCCGACCACGTCGATTCCGCTCCGGTTGACGTAGCGGCGAAGCTCGATCACCGCCATGATTGTAACTTATAAATCACAACCGCGCAACTCGGCCGGAATCGGGCGCCGCTGATCGCCGTCAGCAACGATCAGATCCCCAGTTCCTTGAGGGGCGCGTTGGCGGAACGGTGCCGCTTTCCCTTGGCTCGGTCGGCAGCGCGCATGGCCTTAACCGTGGTGGCGTTCGGAACTCGTACTTCGAACGGCAATGCCTTTTCGGCGGCTACACGGACCAGCAGCATGCGGACCGCGTCGGATACGGAGATCCCGGCCAGGGTTTTAGCCGCCTTCTCCTTGATCCTTTCGTCCACGCGAACGTGAACCCTCGTGGTCGCGATGCCCTGTTCTTCCACCTGAGATACGCGGAGCCGGGTCACACCAACAGCCAACAGTGGACAGCTGATCGTACGGAAATCCACCAGGCACTGGAAGACCTCGTCTGAAGCTCTGACCGTCTCCGATCCCCGTCTCACCGATGCGGGTCCGCCAAAATGAGGTGTATCGCCGCCGTGTTCGATCTCGACGCGCACGCAAGCCTGGCCGGTATTGTCGTAGACGCGTGAGCGCCAAAATGATGGCGGGATATATCTTCTCCGCTTCTTCCCTCACAAGATGCCAGAATTTCCCATGATGACTTTTAATCACAGGGTCGCGGGTTCGAGTCCCGCCCGGCTCACCAGATTCCTCGCCATCAGGCTGAACCTCCGCGGCGCGCTCGGAAGCGTTGCTACGTGACAAGTGTCACGCTACAATCACCGGTGTGATCGCGGACCTTCCGCCACAGAGGTCGGAGACAAATGTTCGAGAAGGGCAACTCCGGGCTGATTTCCACTGGTCTCCGTGATCGCATTGCGAATTTGCTGGCCGTGCTCGATGCCGCAGGCAGGCCGGCGGACATGGCGCTGCCCGGATACCGGCTCCACGAACTCCAGGGCGGTCAGAAGGGAGTCTGGTCTGCTACGGTAAGCGGAAACTGGAGGATCACCTTCCGCTTCCCCGGCGGGAACGCAGTGGATGTAGACCTGTTCAATTACCATTAAGGAGAATCGGAACTTATGCCGATGAAGAATCACCCCCATCCCGGCCGCATCGTGCGCCAGGATTGCCTTGAGCCTCTCGGCCTGAACGTCACCGAGGCCGCCAAGGTCCTCGGCGTCACCCGTCAAACGGTAAACAATCTGGTCAACGGGAAGGCCGGCATCTCTCCGGAGATGGCTGTCCGGCTTTCCAAGGCATTCGGCCCCAGCGCCGAAATTTGGCTCCGGCTCCAGGTGAACTACGACCTGTCACGGGTCCCGCTCAACGAAATCCGCGTCACCCGCTACAAAAAGGCTTCCTGACGGCGTGAGAGGTCTCCGGCATCAGCCGCCACTCACTTC
>JBBIQR010000190.1:0-9621 GCA_037442245.1 Candidatus Solibacter sp.
GGCCGCTCCGTGCAGGATGTACGAAACCGTGACCGCGCGCTTGTAAGTGGTAAACGACGCGCGCTTGCCGATCCAGTGCCCGGCCGCGCCGCCCATCAGCAGTCCGATGCCGGCGAAGCCCCAGATCGAGCCGATCCCGGCGGCGCCGCGGTGGAAGACCTGCTCGCCGAACAGTGCGAACAGGATCTGCGCCGCGCCGCCGCCCATGGCCCATCCCACGCCGATGGTCGCGATCCCCACCATGAGCGGAACCGACCACATGTACGCGAGGCCCTCGCGATACTCGTGCCACGCCGGAGTGTGGTGCGGGGAGGCGCGTTCGGGCGCGCGCAGTCCGCCGGGCACCTTGAGCCGGCTGATGGCCCACGCCGAGAAAAGGAACGAAATCGCGTTGATGACGAACGCGGCCTCGTACCCCAGGCCCGCCGCGCTGTATCCGGCGAGCAGCGTGCCCAGCGTGAGGGTCGCCCAACCGGTGACCTGGGTGAGCGAATTGGCGGAATGCAGTTCCCCGGCGGTGGCGATGCTGGGCAGGATCGCGGCGCGCCCGGCGGTGAAGAACGGCGAGGCGAACATCAGCCCGGCGCTGAGCAGGTACAGCAGCCACGGCCGCGGCTGGTGAATCGTGAGCACGAACCCGAGCGCCAGCACCGCGCGGATGACATCGCTCGCGATCATGATCCGCTTGCGGTCCCACCGGTCCAGCAGCACCCCCGCTACCGGTCCCGCCAGCACCGCCGGGATCGCGCGCGCAAGCATCACGCCAGACACCACCATCCCCGATCCGGACTTCTCCATCACCAGCGCGAAGACGGCGACGTTGTTGAAGTAATCGCCGATCTCGCTCACCACCTGCGCCATCCACGTATTGCGGTAGTTGGCGTTGTTGCGCAGCAGCGTGGCGGGACCGGAAAAGGACTCGCTCATGATTCCAGCCGGCCCGCCTATGCCGGCGTCTCCCACGCCGGATGGTTCACTCCGGCCAGTGTCCGCGCGCCGCCTTCATGCAGGTCGAGCACAATCACCTCGTTCGCGCCCCGGCGCAGCCACGCCCCAGGGCAGAACAGCGTCTGCTGCGGTCCGATCCGCCAGTAGCGCCCCAGGTTCCGGCCGTTGACCCACACATTGCCTTTGCCCCATCCCCGCATGTCGAGCCACGTGTCGCCGGTTGCTTCCAGTTGGAAGCGCCCGCGGTAGAACGCCGGACCCTCGGTCTTCGCGGCCGTCCATTTCAGGCCGCGCAGATCCTTGAGCGGCAGCGAGTACATCCTCCAGCCGGTGAGTTCCTCGCCGCCCAACGTCACTTTTTCCGTGATGCCCTTGCGGTCCTCCAGCAGCCTGGGACCGAAATTGATCCGCCCCATGTTCTCCACCAGGATGTCCAGCGGCGCCGAAGCGGAAAGCGTCGCCTCCAGCCCGCTCTCGCCGGCGTGCCGGTCGATGTACCCGACGGTCCGCGCGCCCTCCCGCACCACGCCGTAATCGCGCAGTTCGCTGACGTCCAGGCGCTGCTTCTCCGCCTTCCGCGCCGCCGTCCGGTAGAGCACGAACCCGTAGTCCTGCGCCAGCGCTTCGAAGGTCAGGGGACGCTCGGCCGCGCGCGGCTTGCCCAGCAGGGAGTCGAACCCCGCCGTTTCGTCCAGCGGGAAGCGCGGGACCTCGATCACCGGCAGAGGCGGCGGCGGATCGGGCAGCGTCTCGCCCGCCGGCAGATGCTTGCGGATGGCTTCGCGGAACAGCGGGAACTTGGGCGCCAGCCGTCCGGCTTCGTCGATCGGCGAATCGTAGTCGTAGCTGGAGATGTCCGGCTCGTAGCCCTTGCTGCCGCGCACCGTGCCGTAATTGGCGCCGTTCATGAACCCCGGAGTGCTGCCGCCGTGAACCATATAAAGGTTGAAGCTGATGTTGCGCTCCAGCATCCACTCGATACCCGCCAGGTGGACGGCGTTGTCGCCGGTGTGGTGCCGCTCGCCCCAGTGGTCGAACCAGCCCACCCAGTATTCGCCGCACATGCGCGGCACGTTCTGGCGGAAGCGGTCGAAGCTGGCGAACTCGCGCTCGGGCGCGCCGCCGAAGTTGATCACGCTGGCCACGTCCGGCAGCGTGCCCCCGGCTAGCGTGCCAGGGCCGGACCCATCGGACGTGTACAGCGTCACGTCGATGCCCCCGCCGCGAATCATGCCGCGGATCGCGTTCAGGTAATCCTTATCCTTGCCGAAGGACCCGTATTCGTTCTCCACCTGCACCATCAGCACCGGACCGCCGCGCGTGATCTGTAGCGGAGCCACGTGCGCCAAGAGCGCCTTCATGTAGCGCGACGCGGCGGAGAGAAACCGCGGGTCCGTGGTCCGCACTTTGATGTCCGGGGTCTCCCACAGCCATGAAGGGAAGCCGCCGAATTCCCACTCGGCGCAACTGTACGGACCGGGGCGCACCAGCACCCACAGCCCTTCCTCCTGCGCGGTCCGTATGTATGCGGCGATATCGAGGTTGCCCGTGAAATCGAATTGCCCGGGGCGCGGCTCGTGCATGTTCCAGAAGCTGTACATGCAGAGCGTGTTCAGCCCCATCGCGCGCATCTTCTTCATGCGGTCGCGCCAGTACGCCCGCGGCACGCGCGCATAGTGCATCTCGCCGGAGCGGATCACGAACGGCTTCCCGTCGAGGACGAAGCGGTCGCCCTCGATGCCGAACGTATGCTGCGGCGAGGGCTGGGCGAGAGCGGGACCGGCTGCCAGAAGAGCGAGTGCGTCGCGTCGGGTCATCCCTTCAGAGTAACCCTCCGCCTATCCCCGGACGAAATCGAGAGCCACCATGCGCTTGCCGTCGAGGACCTCGCGGCTGGTGGAGCGCTCCAGGCGAAAGCCTTCCCTGGCTAAGGCGGCGGTGAGTTCCGCCGGGTCCAGCAGCACCATCCGGACCTCGTGCAGCACCCCGAGCGTACCCGGCAGCGGCCGGGGCGCGAGCCCTGGGGGATTCCGCTGGATCACGGCGAAGACGCGCGCGCACCGTCTCGCCAGCGACGCCACCGCGCGCCGCCAATCCACGTGCTCCAGCACCAGGATCGCGATCGCCAGATCGAACGTTCCGGGCAGGCGCGAATCTTCGATATCGTCCACCGCGGTCGCGATCTCGCGGCCGCCCAGCCGCGCTGCCAGCCGCTCCAGGAATACCGGGTTGAGATCCGCAAACGTTACGTAGCAGCCGCCGAGCGCATCCGGCGCGAGGTAGTCGAAGCACTGCCCCGTGCCCGCCCCGGCGAAGAGGACGCGCGCGCCGGAGGCCGGTGCGTGCCGGCGAAACAACTCCTCGACCAGCGAAGCGTTAGCCTGCGCTTGCCCGATCGCGGACATGTGGCGTTCGTAATCCTCAATCGAAATGTGCCCGAGCCAGGCTTCGCGCAAGGTTCCGGGCGCGGGCTTCACCGCCGCACCGCCTTGCCCGGAAACACGTTGGGCACGATCTCGCTCCGGTTCACCACCAGGGTGCCGCCTACCACGACGTACGGGATGCCTTCGGAATACTGCGCCGGCTTCTCGAACGTGGCGCGGTCCGTGACCTTCGCCGCGTCGAACACCGTGATATCCGCGTCGGCGCCCACCGCCAGCCGGCCTTTGTTGGGCATCCCCAGCCGCTCGGCGGGCATCAGCGACATCTTGCGCACGGCGTCCATCAGGGTGAGCGCACGGCGCTCCCGCACGTAACGACCCAGCACCCGGGAGTAAGTGCCGGCGGCGCGCGGATGGCCCTTCCCTTCGTTCAGGATGCCGTCGCTGGCGATCATCACCATCGGATTCCCCATCGCCAGTTCCACCATGTCTTCCGGGATCGAGTGAATCGCCACCATTCCGCCCTGCTTGCGGTAGCGCGCGAACGTCTCCGCGGTGAGGCGCTCGCCGGTCGCCGCCCACTGCAGGTCGTGATAGGTAATCCCGCCCTGGTGTTCCTGCCAGCCGGGACCGAAGACGGCGCTCGACAGATCGGTCATCCCGGCGGTGTACGGATACGCCTCGGTCGTCACGTCGAGCCCCTTCTTCCGTGCATCGGCGATCATCGCCAGACACTGGGGCGTCTGTTTCAGACACATGCTGGTGATGTGGACGATGTGTACGCTCGCATGCGTGGCCCCTGCGTCGTCGATCATCTCGCGCACGGCATCGATGGCGCCCGGCTCCACCGGGCCGCCGTTGCGCATGTGGACGTACAGCACGGCCTTCTCCTCCGCGGCGATCCGGAACAGTTCCAGCACTTCCGCGCGGCTCATGTGCGGGATGTAGGCGATCCCCAGCCCGATGCCGAGCGCGCCGTCGCGCAATCCCTGGCGGATCCGCGCGCGGATCTCCTGCTGCTCCGCCGGAGTCGCGGCGCGTTCCACCGCCCGATCCCGCGGCAGCAGCGTTCCGGTGTCGTGCATCACCGCGATGCGCGCCGGAATCTCCCCGCTGGTGGCGCCGAAATGGATCAGCGACCGCCCCTCGCGTTCCCGGTACCACGGGATCACCGGACTCACCCCGACCTCCATCTCCAGCGCCGTGGTCACGCCGTCGCGCGCCTTGAAGCGGTAATTCTCCGGAGTCTGCCCGTGGGAGTGCAGGTCGATGAATCCCGGAGCCACCACCAGGCCGCGCGCGTCGATGGAGCGCGCCGCCGTGAGCGGCGCCGCCGAGACCGCCGCGATCTTCCCGCCGCGAATCCCGATCGAGCGTACCGCGTCGAGATTGGTCGCCGGGTCCAGCACGCGCCCGCCGTTGATCGCGAGGTCGTACGGCTGCGCCAGCAGCGTGCCGGCAAAGGCCGCCATCGCGGCGAAAGAGGCAATCCGGATCATGCCGTGATTGTACCCTGCGGGCAGCGCGGCGCTGCGATACCATGTCCGCTGGATGAAACTCACGTTCTGGGGCGCGGCCGGCGCCGTTACCGGATCGATGCACATGGTCGAAACGGCCGGCCAGAGAATCCTGCTGGATTGCGGCATGAATCAGGGCCGCCGCAAGGAGAGCGACTACAAGAACCGCCACCTTCCCGATGACGCCGCATCCGCGGACGCCGTCATCCTCTCCCACGCCCACATCGACCACTCGGGCAATCTGCCGACCCTGGTGAAGAAGGGCTTTCGCGGCCCCATCTACTCGACGCCCGCCACCGTCGACCTCTGTAAGTGGATGCTGCGCGACACCGCTCACATCCAGGAGAAAGACGCCGAGTTCCTGAATAAGCGCCTCGAGCAGCGCCGCGCGCACGGACAGGAGAACGGCATCGTCCATCCCCTTTACACCACCGAAGATGCCGAGGCCACTCTGCCGCTGTTCCAGCCGGTTCCCTATCACACACCGCAGGCTCTGGCCGGCCGGCTTTCCTATACCGCCTACGACGCCGGCCACATCCTCGGCTCGTCCTCCATCGTGATCCAGGATGATTCGAGCGGCGCGCCGCTGCGCCTGGCGTTTTCCGGCGACGTGGGACGCCCCGGCCTCCCCATCATCCGCGACCCGGAGCGCATGCCGCCGGTGGATTACCTGATTATGGAGAGCACTTACGGCGGGCGGCTGCACAAACACACCGAGCACGTCGTGAACAAGCTCGAACAAGTGGTGATCCGCACGGCCAAACGCGGCGGACGCATCATCGTGCCCGCCTTCGCCGTCGGCCGCACGCAGCAACTCGTGCTCCTGCTCCACGAACTGTTCAATGCCCGGCGCATCCCGAATATCCCGATTTATGTCGATAGCCCGCTTGCCGTGAACGTCACCGGCGTGCACCGCGATCACCCCGAGTGCTTCGACGATGAAACCCGCGAATTTCTGAAAAACGGCGAGGACCCGTTCGGCTTCAAACGCCTGCAATACATCCGCGAGGCCAGCGAGTCGAAGGCGCTCAACGACCTGCACGGACCGTTCGTCGTGATCTCCGCCAGCGGCATGTGCGAACAGGGCCGCATCCTGCACCACCTGCGGAACAATATCGAGGACCCGCGCAATACCGTGCTGATCACCGGGTTTCAGGCGGCCGATACCCTGGGCCGCAAACTGGTCGAGAAGTGGAGCGAAGTACGAATTTTCGGCGAACCCCACCGGGTCCGCGCGGAAATCTCCAGCCTCGACGAACTGAGCGGCCACGCCGACCAGAGCGAGTTGCTGCCCTGGCTCGAACCTATGGTCCCGACCCTGCGTAAAGTGTTCCTGGTACACGGGGAACCGGAGCAATCCAGGACTTTGGCCGGGTTGCTGGCCTCCCGCTACGGCCTGGATGTGGTCTGTCCCCGCCCAGGGGAGAGCTTCGACGCCGGTTAGGTGAAACCGAAACAGCCATTGCTTCCATCTATACTGTAAGTAAGGCAAAAGGAGTACCGTACTTGAGTTCACCGACGTTTATCCCGCCCCAACCCCCGCAGCAGCGGCCCGGAATGATGACCGCGATCGTTGCCGGCGCCATCATTGTCCTGGTCGCCGCGAACATTTTCCTGTTTGTCCAGATCAGCGGCTTGCGCAGCGATCTGGCCAAGGCGCGCGAGGATTTTATGACGCAGATGAGCAACCTGCGCGACTCGTCCTCGGCCACCACCGCATCGCAGCGGGAACACCTGGAAACCCTGAAGCAGGAACTGTCCGCCGCCCGCGAACAGGCTGCTTCCCAGGCGCGCAACCTTTCCAGCCAGGCCAAGGCCGAAGCCACCGCCCGCGCCGAACAACTCGCCAAGCAGATTCAGGCTGAAGAAGCGCGCAACCGCCAGCAGGTCTCCTCCGAGATCAGCGAAGTCAAGACTTCGGCCGCCGCCGCCAACACTAAGATCGCCGACGTCTCTACCGACGTCACCGGCGTGAAGAGCAAGCTCACCCAGACCGACGCCGAATTGCAGAAGACCATCGCCGACCTGAAAAGCGCGCGCGGCGACATGGGCGTACAAAGCGGCCTCATCGCCACTAACGGCAAGGAACTGGAGGCGCTCAAGCGTCTCGGCGAACGCAACTACTTCGAATTCAAGCTCGGCAAGACCAAGCAGCGCCAGCGCGTGGGCGATATCTCATTGCTGCTCAAGAAGACCGATCCCAAGAAGAACAAGTACACCATCGAGGTGATGGCGGACGACAAACTCACGGAGAAGAAGGACAAGAACGTCAACGAACCCGTGCAGTTCTATACCAGCAAGGCCCGCCAGCCCTACGAGATCGTCGTCAACAGCGTCGGCAAGGACCTGATCGCCGGTTACCTGGCCACCCCCAAAGACCAGACCGGCCGCTAACTTAAGGAGCGGCCGGGCTACTCCAGCGGCATCGCCGAAACCTGGAGCTTTTCCGGCCGCTTCACTTCCACCCGCAGTTTCTCTCCCAGCCCCAGGCTTCCGCCCACCGTCAGGATGTAGCGTCCCCGCGCCGTCTGAAATACCCGCTTGCCGGGTTCTGTCACACCGGCCTTCCTCATGGCGCGCGCGTTGAATGACGCGCCTCCGGTTTCCCTGGCCAGCAATTCAAACATCGAGCGTTCGTACCCGTTCACGTACATCGGGTAGATCGAAACCTGGTTGCGCCGCGCCATCCGGATCACATCCTTCTCGGTCGTGCGGCTGTCGCCTTCCACTCCGGAGGTCAGCAGCAGAATCGCGCGGCGGAAGCCGGTCGGCTGGAAACCCCCGTCGATCGCGGCGTAGAGCGCGTCCAGCACGTGTGGTTCGTTGCCGAACTTCACCCGCGAGAGCGCGCGCAGAATCAGTTGCGGGCTCGAGGTGAAGTCCTGGATGAGATCGGCCGAGGAGTGGAACGCCACTACCGCCATCTGTTCCCTGGGCTGCAACTGCGCCACGAAATCCCGCGCCAGGGGTTGCACCGCCCCGCCGGCGAGCGAGGTGTCGACCAGCAGCATCAGGTCCAGCGTCTCGGCGGAGTACGCGGCTTCCTCCACGTTGCGCTGCGCCTTATCGTCGAAGACGGCGAAATCCTTCGCCTCCAGACCGGTCAGCGGCGCGCCGGATTTCTGCTCCACCACCGTGACCGCGATCTTCGTCGCCGCCCCCAGCCCAACCGCGGCCAGCATCGCCGCCAGCACCATCAATCTCATCCGGTCTCCGTTTTCTCCACGAGCTTCTCGACGTGCATGCAGTAGATAGCCGGTTTGCCGTGCCGGTCGCTCTGAAAGTAGAAGCGCTGGCTGTCCGCCGCGAAGACCGGAGCCACCCAATCCGCGCGGCTTTTATGCTCGCACATGGTGCGCTCGCTTTGGGTCGCCCGCAGGTAGAGGAAGACGTCCGGCGAGGCCTTGTTACGGCTGGCGGCGACGAATACGCTCGCATCCCGGTTGGCCGAAAACGATTCGAACTGGCTGGTCTTGCCGATCATCTTATCGGTGCCCGCGTCCGGGTTGAACTCGCGGATGTTGTTCAACTGCGTGTGGTCCAGCGGAAAGTTCAGATACAGCAGAGTGCGTCCGTCGCCGGTCCAGTTGGGCGTGCCTACGCCGCCCGCGGCCAGCTTCAGTTTGCGGTTCTGCGTGCCGTCCATGTTGACCATGCCCATGGCGTCCTCCGCCTGCCGGTAGAGGATCTGGGCGCGCATCGGCCGGGGAATCGGATCGGTCATTGCGGCCGGCGATTCGATCACGGTGCGCGCCCCGCCGCCGGTGAGCAGCGCCATGCGCAGCCGCCACGTGCCGCCCTTCCGTTCCGCCAGCGTGACGTGGGTGCCGTCCGGACCCACGCTGATGCCGCCCGCGCGTTCCCAACCCTCGGCGATCGTGTAGATTTCGCGAGGGCGCCCGCCGCCGCCGGCCGGCGCCATCCAGATACTGCGTCCCGCCGCGTAGCAGAAGGCGCGGTTGTCCGGGATCAGCGTGAGGGTCGTGCCATCGAGATCCCCGGCCTCGGTCAACTGTTTCATCTCGTAATTCTTCAGGTCCAGCCGGAAGGCCTGCGGCGAACCGGTCCGGTCGCAGCAGCACAGCATCCAACCGCTGTTGTGCGCGATGCCGCGGTTGTAATACGCGGTCATCGTGGTCGAGTATTCGGGGCTGGTCAGGCGGTAAACGTCGATCGAAGTCAGCGGGTCGGGATAGCGTCCGGCGCCGGAGGGAAACGTCTCGCCCTTCTGCGCCGCCGAACCCATCCCCGCGGCCGCAAGCGAACCTAGCAGCACGCTCCTTCGAGTGACGCCTGACATTACCTCGATGGTAGCAGTCCCCCATTCGGGGGAAGATAGGTTGCGGCATTTGCGGGACGCGGTCATGCTGGATGCAGGTGCATCATCAGGCCATGGAGTTCGATGCGATTCCTGCTCCGGCTGAGACGCGATGGACCTTTCGCGCCTACGCCCTCCTGACCGCCGCGGTTGGGTTGGTTCTTTTCATCTGGGGACCGCTGCTGGCGGGCAGCGGCTCGTCCCTCTACACGACGCCTCTGATTCGCGCGGCGTCCGGGGTGCTGATGGCCGTCGCTTGCTGCACCTGGCCGCTGGCTTCGATCGCGGACCCGGCCGCGGCGCGCCGTGCCCTGATCGGGTTCGGCGCCGGCCACGTGGTGCTCTTTCTGGTGCTGCTGACGCAGCGGGCCGCCCTTGGGAATCCGCGGCAGGCGGACGCCCTCCTGACGGGTATCCTGTTCCTGGGATTCGTATTCTCCCTGACGCAATCGGGAAC
>JBBIQR010000191.1:0-9551 GCA_037442245.1 Candidatus Solibacter sp.
CCAGCCCCTCCCGCTTTCGGTAGCGCCGTTGATCGTATTATGCCGCAATTTTCGCGCGCCGCAAGTCCACAAACGTTCTCCTTGCACCAAAAATCTCGATGCCCTCCATAAGCTGTCCCAATCGTTACCCGGTTGTAGTGAATTTCCTCGCTACAATTAAGCCAGGAGGGTTCATGTTTGGGATGGATCGTAGCAAAACTCAGGGTGAGGAGGTCCCGTCCGCGGACTCGCTCCCTGATGGCGTCGTGGTGAGTCCCGATACCCGCCGCGCCGTCCGCATCCCACCGGGACAATCCCGCACCCAGAAATGGCCCGTACTGGACGCCAGTGGCGCGCCTCACATCGACCTCGCCCGCTGGCGCCTCAGCTTCTCCGGCCTGATCGCCAGCCCCGCCTCATGGTCCTGGGACGAGTTCCAGGATCTCCCCCGCACCCGCGTCTTCGCCGACTTCCACTGCGTCACCCGCTGGTCCCGCCTGGGCAACCTCTGGGAAGGCGTCTCCACCCGCGAGCTCGTGCGCCGCGCCGGCGGCGTCCGCCCCGAAGCCCGGTTCGTCCTGGTCCACGGCTACGACCGCGGTTGGACCACCAACCTCCCCCTGGCGGACTTCCTTGCCGAGGACTCCCTCGTCGCCACCCACCACGACGGCGAACCGCTCACCGCCGAACATGGCGGTCCGGCGCGCCTGATTGTCCCCGGGTTGTACGCCTGGAAGAGCGCCAAGTGGATTGCCGCCGCCGAGTTCATCGAGGACGACGTCCCCGGCTTCTGGGAGAAGAACGGCTACCACATGCGCGGCGATCCCTGGAGCCAGGAGCGCTACGGCTGGTAACCCTCGGGCAGCCCCTTTCGGCCTCGTCCCGAATATTTCTATTTCTCGCCCCTTCAATCACATACGAAAATCGGTGGCGGTTTTCCGCGGATTCGCCAGGCTACCGTCAAAACCGAAAAGAGTTGCTCGCTCGCCGAGAAGCAACCCGTTCGACAGCCGGTGCGGAAGCCCACACACCTCGAGGGGGCATTGCATAATTCCGGGAACACTGGTTCAACGTCGCCAGGCGGCCACAGCGGCATGCTGCTCCTCCTTCGAGAGGAGAAAGGAATCGGTTCCTTCGCTGCCCCGGCAGCTTAATGGTTCTTTGAAATGCGCTTCAGTTGCGTTCGGCCAGCAGTTGCTCGATGGCTGGAGCCAACTCCTCCGCGCTGCGCGCTCCCTGGAACACCGCCGCCACCCGTCCCTGCTTGTCCAGCAGGATGCTGGTCGGCAGCGATTCCACACTCCGCGCCAGCGCAAAACCTGCGTCCGGCACCAGGATCGGGTAGGGCACGTGATACTGGCCGATGAACGCGGGCACCACGCTTTTCGGGTCGTCGTCCATCGAGATGCCCACAATGTGCAGCCCGCGGGTTCCGTACGTCTGCGCCAGGGTTACCAGGTCCGGCGTTTCGCGGCGGCACGGCGGGCACCACGTCGCCCAGAAGTTCAGCAGCACCACCGACCCGCGCTGCTCCGCCAACGTCCACTCCGGACCGCCCAGCGACGCCAGTTGGAACGTGCTCAGCGGCGGACGCCGGTCCGGCGCACGGACACTCTCATCGGCCGGGCGGCGGAACGCCAGCACAATCACCACAACCACCGCCACAATCAGCAGCGGCCGGACTATTCGCATCACATCTATCAGGATGCACCATATCAGCCTTTGGTGTCAGCCGCGGGCGCCCGCCACGCCGGACCCCGCCATAAGGGCCATCCCTTTTCATCGCGCAGTTTCAGCGTCTTCTTCTCCTGCGGCAGCGTCACCACGATCCCGATGATGCTGTCCCCGCTGCGGTAGCCCTTCGCCGTAATCTGTTGCCCCGCCTTGGGATTGAAGTTCTCCGCGATCAGATAGTGCATGGCCCCCAGATAGACCCGGGTGGTTTCCTCGCCGTGCTTCACCTCCAGGTACGGCATCCCCTGTCCGAACCCGAGGTGAACCCCGGCCACCACGCCCGCGATCTCCACCACCGGCAGCGAGGCGATGGGCGGCTCACCCTGCCCGGCGCCGGCGCCTCCATGCCAGCCGCGTCCCGGCTGCGCCGCCAGGGGCAGCGCGATCAGCAGCCATGTGAAGAGAATCGTTCGCATACCGTACCTCGACGCCATGAGACGCTGCATCCGGCGTGCCATGACCTAACTCCCGCATATCCAAGCGCCTGCGGCCTCCCACCGCGCACGCCCTGCGCGGTTGCCGTTCCTGATCGCGCAAGCGCTGCGCATCCCGCCGCCCGAGTCCCAGCCTAACCCGCCTTTTTTCAACGCCGCGCCGTTTGGCTCGGACCGTGCCCTGACTCCCGGCGGAGGCTTCAAAATGAAATTGACCAGAAAAACCTGGATCGCGGCCGCGCTACTCTGGGCGCTCACCGGCGTCGCCGCCCTCGCCCAGACCCAGACCTGCCCGCGTCCCGATTGCCCGAACCAGGGCCAATGCCCGCGCAACGGCCAGGGTGCCGGTAACGGCCAGTGTCCGCGCAACGGCCAGTGCCCCCGCAACGGCGGACAACCCGGCCCCGGTAAGGGCGCCGGCATGGGCTATCGCGGCGGCAGCCCGAACCGCGCCCCGCAACCCGGCGGTGCCCGGTGAAGCGCTTCTTCTCTTTCCTCACCCTGATTGCCGCTTTCGCCGCCATGGCTGCCGCGCAAGGGCACGGCAACGGCCGCGGCAAAATGGCGGGATCGTCCGCCCTCGACCTGTCCAGAACCCAGACCATCTCCGGCACGGTCACCGCGGTCAATCTCGGTTACGGGCTCGAGTACCCGTCCATCACGGTCAACCAGAAGCAGATCAAACTCGCCCCCGTGTGGTACCTGTTGGACAAGGGCTTCGAGGTGAAGGCCGGCGACTCGGTCACCGTGCTCGCCGCGCCCTCCACCCTCGCCACCGACAGCTATCTCTACGCCATCCAGATCACCAATGCAACCAACCGCCTCTCCCTGACTCTGCGGGATACGGCGGGCGTTCCGCTGTGGAGCGCCGCGGGAGGACAGGGCATGCGCGGCGGGCACGGTTCCTCGAACGGTCCCATGGCCGCCGGCGCCGGCTGCGACGCGTCCACCATCGCCACCGCCTCGGGAAGCATCGTCTCCGTCTCCATGGGCGCGGGCATTCAGATGCCGAGCCTCACTCTCAAGACTGCGGCCGGCGATCTGCTCGTGGTCAAACTCGGCCCCGAGCGCCTGCTGGCCGCCGCCGATCTCGAACTCAAACCCGGCGACAGCGTCTCGGTGAAGTACGCCGAGTGCTCGACCGGCGAACTCATTGCGCTCTCCATCACGTTCAGCGGACAGACCGTCACTCTGCGTGAGGACGATTGCCGTCCCGCGTGGCAGTGAAGCCGCGAGCCGCCGCCGGAAGTGAAATGTCACTCCGGCGGCGGAAATGAATCCCTATCTATATCAGTGCAAACCGGGAATCGCATCCTTTCGCGGGCGCTGCTCCCGCTGGTGGTAGCCGCGTTACCGGTCGTGCTGCTGCTCAGCGCTCTGCGCACTTTCCGCGAAGTCGAGACGCAGCGCACCGTCTTCCTGCGCTATCGCGTGGCCATGCTCGCCGCCCGCCTGGAACACCTGCCGCCCGCCGCTCCGCCGGAAGTCATCTACGACGCTCTCGGCGCCGACGACCCCTACCTGCTGGGCGTGGAGATCGTCGCGCGCGGCGCCGCCAATGACCGTCCCGCTCTCGCGCCGCTGTGGGACGGCCGCGAACTCTTCCGCACCGAACTCCTCTCCGCGCGCCGTCCCGAGGTCCTGCGGGCCTACATCCCGTTCCACTCGGGAGGCGAACCGCGCATCGCCCGCATCGACCTGAACACCGCCGCCGCCGACTTCCTCACCGAACACGCCCGCCACAACGTGATCGTCTCTTCCATCGGCGGCGTCGTCCTGATCGCGCTCTCCATCCTCGCCATCTGGGCCGTGCGGCGCGCCTCGGAACTCCGTCTCCGGCAGTTGGAAGTGGAGCACCTGGCCCATATCGGAAAAATGGCGGCCGTGCTGGCGCACGAAATCCGCAACCCGCTGGGCACCATCAAGGGCTTCGCGCAACTCGCCATCGAGAGGGGCGATGCCCGCATCCGCGAACTGCTGCGCCCCGCCCTGGCCGAGACCGAGCGGCTCGAGGCGCTCGTCAACGGCCTGCTCGCTTACGGACGCGCGCCGCATCCCGTGCCGCGCGAGGTGGCCTGGAGCGAGATCGCCGCGCGCCTCTCCGCGCACGCCCGGCAGATCGCCGGCGCACGGCCCATCCGGCTCGCCATAGCCGCCGAGGGTCCCGCCCTGCGGACCGATCCCGACGTGCTCGTGCAGGCGCTGCTCAACCTGCTGCGCAACGCGATCGAAGCCATCCCCACCGCGGCCGAAGGCGAAGTCCGGGTGGATGCGGCGGCGCGCGCCAACGCCATCGCGATCGCGGTCGAGGACAATGGCTCCGGCATCCCGCCCGACGTGCGGCGGCGCCTCTTCGAGCCTTTCCACACCACCAAGGCGTTCGGCACCGGGTTGGGTCTTGCCACTACGAAGAAACTCATCGCCTCCCTGGGGGGCGATCTCGAATTGAACGACCGCGCGGGCGGCGGCACCGTGGCGCTCGTGCGCTTGCGCGGCGCCGCGCGCGCCGCTTCGCCCACTCTCTCTACCTATGGAAACCCTGCTCATCGTTGACGACGACCCCGGCTTTCGCGGCCTGATCGAAACCATCCTGCGCGGCGAGGATTACGCCGTCGAGACCGCCGGCTGCGTGGCCGAAGCCGCCGCCTGCATCGGACGCCGCAGCTACGACGCCGTCATCTGCGACCTGCAATTGCCCGATGGCAGCGGCATGGACGTGCTGCGCCGCTCGCGCGAAGAGATGCCCGAATCCCCGGTCGTGATGATCACCGCGTTCGGCACCGTGGCCAACGCCGTGGACGCCATGAAATCCGGCGCGAGCGACTACCTCGGCAAGCCGCTGAGCAGCCCCGACGAGCTGCGCCTCGTGGTGCGCCGCGCCATCGACCGCAGCCACACCGCGCGCGAGCGCGACGTGCTCCGCGAACGCGAAAACGCGCAATTCGGCTGCTCCGACCTGATCGCCGGCGACCCGCGCATGAAACAGGCCCTCGAACTCGCCCGCAAGGTCGCGCCGACTCTGGCGACCGTCCTCATCACCGGCGAGAGCGGCACCGGCAAGGAAGTGTTCGCGCGCTGCATCCACCGCCACAGCCCCCGCGCCGGGCGCGTCTTCGTGGCGGTGAATTCGGCGGCGCTGGCCCCGGGGCTGATCGAAAGCGAACTCTTCGGACACGAGCGCGGCGCCTTCACCGGAGCCGTCGGCCAGCACACCGGCTGCTTCGAGCGGGCGCAGGGCGGCACCCTCTTCCTCGATGAAATCGGCGAGTTGGACGCCTCCCTGCAAGCCAAGCTGCTGCGCGTGCTCCAGGAAAAATCCTTCGAGCGCGTCGGCGGTACCCGTCAAATCACGGTCGATGTGCGCATCCTGGCGGCCACCAATCGCGACCTGAAGCAGCGCGTCGCCGAGGGGCGATTCCGCGAGGACCTCTACTACCGGCTCAACGCCTTCCCCATCGAATTGCCGCCGCTGCGCGAGCGTCCCGGCGACATCCGCCGCCTCGCCCGCTTCTTCCTCGACCGCGCCGCGCGCAACATGGGTAAGGACGGCGTCGAGTTGTCGCCGGAAGCCGAAAGCGCGCTCATGGTCTACTCCTGGCCCGGCAACGTGCGGGAACTGGAAAACGCCATGGAGCGGCTGGCCATCCTTTACGACGGCCGCATCGAGCCCGGCGACCTGCCGTTTGCCCAGCCAGGCGCCGCCGCCCAGCCGGTCTCCCTTCACGACATCGAGCGCCGCGCCATCGAGGACGCCCTCTCCACCCACAACGGCAACCGCACCCACGCCGCCCGCCAACTCGGCATCAGCCTGCGCACCCTGCAATACCGTCTGAAAGAATACGGCATCTCCTGAACCCGCCCCCGTCTACCTCTATCCCACCGGGAAAATCCCCTGTTTCGCGTATGGTATTGCACCCTCGCCCGCCGTACCCTGACTCTGGAGGACTGGCGCTGGGGGGGCGCCACCGATGGAGAGAGCGCGCTATACGGAAACGATCGATTGCGTGTTTCTGAGCTGCTTCGAGCATGACGTGAGGTTTTATGCCGGATTGCTGGCGCACTCCGGCATCCGCCTGCACCGCGCCGACACCCTGGAGATGGCCGATTTTCTGCTGCTGGCCGCCTCCGGATCGGTGCTGCTGCTGGATCCCGTGTTCCTGGACGGAAGCTGGGAGGACGCGCTGCTCATGATGCGCAGAGTCCACCCCCTGGTCGCGTCGATTCTCTGCGCCGATCCGGTCGACCGCCGCTTCGTCTCCGGCGCCGGCGAGTGCGGCGCGGTCGAGGTCCTCTGGCGCCCCCTCGATCTCGACCGCCTGCGCGCCTCCATACGGAGCGCCCACGAGATCACCCGCGACCGCCGCCTCTGCGCCGCGGAACTGCCCGCCCATCCGCCGGCCCTAGTGCTTTGACCGGCAGGTTCGGTTCGGTCTGCCAACCGCTTGCTAACGCGCGCGGCTCCGAAACGAGCCGCGACCGTAAGGGAGCGGTCGCCGATGAAACGGAAGGAACCACACGGTCATCAGCCTGGCCCGCCTTTAGGACGGGCAAGCTGTCAGCTTCCAGCGACCGCTGACCGCTGACCGCTGACCTGACCATTCTTAGTGCAGCGAGCCCGTCTGGTAATCCAGCACGATCCGCTGGGTCTGGTAGTCGTAGTGCGCGCTGGTATCGCCGATTTGCGCAGCGGTCAGGTTGAGCTGCGCGGTGGAAAGTTCCACGATGTTGCCCAGCCCCAGATCGTAGCGCGCCTGCGCCAGTTCCAGCGCCTGCCCGGCCTGCACCAGTAGCTGCTGGGTCAGCGCCATCTTGTCGTAGGCGGTGGTGGCGTTGAGGAACGCCACGCGCACGTCGCGCGTCACCCGATTCGCCAGGTCGTTGATGTTCTCGTTCACCGCCTTGGCCTTGAGTTCGGCCTCGGTTTGCCGCGCCTTGAACAAACCGCCGTTGAGGATCGGGATGTTCACGTTCATGCCGATGGCGCCGTAGCGCCCCGGGATGGTCTCGTACCCGGTGGGAACGAAACCCGCCGTGCCCATGACTCCGAGCGACGGGTAGTAGAGCGCGTGCTCGGCCTTGGTGAAGCGCTCCGCGGCGCTTTCCTCGAGCCGCAATCCCTTCAGGTCGGGCCGGTTGGTCAGCGCGTCGCGGATCATTCCATCGACCCGGTCCGGCATACTCGCCGGCAGCGGCTCATCCTGCAGCACGAAGGCGGTCTCGTTGGGCAGCCCCATCGCGTTGGCCAGATCCGCCTCGGCGGCCTTCACGTCGTTCTGCGCCTGCGCCAGCAACAGCTTCGCGTCGGAGAGGTTCACGTTGGCGAAGGTCACGTCGAGCGTGGACTTGAGTTTGCTCTCCGCCAGCGCCGTCACCTGGTCCACCACCGTCTGCCGCGCCGCCACCGTCTGGCTGGCCACCTTGAGCACCGATTCCGCCTTCAATACAGCGAAGTACGAACGGCTGGTGAGCAGCAGGATCTGCTCGCGCGTGAACTCGGTGGTCTGGTCCTGCGCGTTGGCCTGCAATTTCGCCATCGCGACCAGGTTGTTCGTGCGCCCGAAATCGGTGATCAACTGCTCGACCGTCAGTCCCGAGCCGACGCGGTTATACACCACCGGGTTATTCAGTCCGCCCGCTGCGAGCCGGCTCCCGTTATCGGCGCCGACGCTGGTGAAGCTGCCGCTGACACTGGGCTGGTAGGCCGCCCTGTACTGCGGCGCCACCTGGTAGGCAGCCGCGGCGTTGTAGCGCGCCGCGCTGAACTGCGGATTGTTCTGGATCGCAAGCTGCTGCGCCCGGGCCAGCGTGAGTTGCATCGGCTGCTGCGCCACCGCAAGCGGCAGCGCGCAGCCCAAGGCCAGCAGCGAAATCAGGAATGTCGTTTTACGCATGACTAATTGGCCCTCCGCGTCCGCTCCCCGTAAACCAGCACATATGCCGCCGGGACGAGGAAGACCGTGAGGAGTACGGAAACCGTAAGACCGCCGAGAATGGCGCGCGCCAGCGGAGCGTACGCCTCGCTGCCCGCGCCCAGTTTCAACGCCATCGGCAACAGCCCGATGATGGTGGCCAGCGAGGTCATCAGCACCGGACGCAACCGCACCCGGCAGGCCATGGCGACCGCTTCGTGAACCCCCATCCCCTCGCCGCGCAGGTGGCGCGTGAATTCCACGATCAAAATGCTGTTGGACACCGCGATCCCCACCAGCATCACCACGCCCATCAGCGACATCACATTGAGCGTCGTGCCCCACAGCAGCAGGGTCGCGATCACGCCCGCGAGTCCGGGCGGAACCGCCAGCAGGATGATAAACGGTTCGACGAACGAGCGGAACTGCGCCACCAGGATCAGGTACAGCAGCACCACCGCCAGAATCAGCCCGACCGCGAAGCTGCTGAACGAAACCCGCATCCCCTGCACCATCCCGCGCAGCGTGACGTTCAATCCGTCCGGCACCTGGGTGCGCCCGATGATGCCGTCAATCGAGTTGGCGATCTGCCCCAGGTCCTCGTTGAGCGGACGCACATAAATGTCGATCACGCGGCGCAGCCCGTAGTGGTCCACCTCGGTGGGCGATACGATGCGGTGGATGTCGCTGATCATGTCCAGCCGTGTGGGTTCCGTGTTGTCCGGCGAGCGCAGCGGGATCGCCTTGAGCTGCGCCAGGCTCTTCACCTGATCCTCCGGATACTGCACCGTCAGCATGTAGTCGTTGCCCGTCTTGGGATCGATCCAGAAGCTCGGTGCGATCATCTGGTTGGACGTCAGCGCCGTGATCACGTTATCCACCACTTCCTGCTGGTTGAGACCGAGCTCACTGGCGCGGGTGCGGTCCACGTCGAGCTGCAGCGCCGGATAGTCGATGTCCTGCGGGATGAAGACGTCGGCGACCCCGGGGATCTTCTGAATCTGCGCGGTCAGCTTGAGCGCCGTGGCATAGGACTTGCCGATGTCGCTGCCGGCGACCTGCACGTCGATCGGAGCCGGCAGCCCCATGTTCAATACCGCGTCCACCAGGCCGCCCGACTGGAAGTACGCGTTCAGCTCCGGCATCTCCCGCGAGATCGCCTGCTTCACCCGCGACATGTACTCGTAGCTGCCGGTCTTGTGGTCTTCCTTCAGACTCACCTGCACGAACGCGGTGTGCATGCCGCTGTTGGTGGTGCTGCGGCGTCCGGTGGCGACGCTGCTGCTGTTCGCGGTGTTTTTCGCCGGCAGCATCGCGCTGTTCCCGCTGCTGGGCGTCTCCTTCTTCCCGCGGACGGACGCCGGACAGTTCGTCATCAACTTAAAGGCGCCGACCGGCAGCCGCCTCTCGGTCTCCGAGTCGGAGATCGCAAAGCTGGAGGAGCTGGTGCGCCGCGAGGTGCCGAAGGAAGACCTGGGGATGATCGTGTCCAACA
>JBBIQR010000192.1:0-9477 GCA_037442245.1 Candidatus Solibacter sp.
TCAACGCCATCGGCAACAGCCCGATGATGGTGGCCAGCGAGGTCATCAGCACCGGGCGCAGGCGGACGCGCGCCGCGGTGACCACCGCGCGCCGCACGGTCATGCCGGTCTCCCGCAAATGGCGGGTGAACTCGACAATCAGAATACTATCGGAAACCGTCATCCCGATCAGGATCATGAGCCCCATCAGGGACATCACGTTCATGCTCGTGCCGGTCAAATAAAGAATCAGCAGGGCGCCGGTCAATCCCGGCGGAACCGCGGTCAGAATCAGCACCGGGTCCAGGAAGGAACGGAACTGCGCCACCAGAATCAGGTACAGCAGCACCACCGAAAGAATCAACCCGATGAAGAAGCTGTGGAAGCTCTGCCGCATGCCCTGAACCAGCCCCCGCAGCGTGACGGTCACCCCCTCGGGGATCTTGGTCTGCGCGGTCAGGCTGTCGATGGCGGTGGCGATGCGGCCCAGGTCCTCGCCCAGCGGCTGCACGTAAACGTCGATCACGCGGCGCAATCCGTAGTGATCGACTTCGGTGGGCGATTTGATCTCGCGCACCGACGATACCGCGTCCAGCCGCGTCGAATCCGGAATCCCCTTGCCGCGAACCGGAATCGCGCGCAGATCGTCGAAGCTGTTGATCTGCGTCTCCGGATACTGCACGGTCAGCATGTAGTCGTTGCCGGTCTTGGGGTCGATCCAGAAACTCGGCGCGATCATCGCGTTGGAGGTCAGCGCCGTGATGATGTTGCCGACGACCTCCTTCTGAGTCAGCCCGAGTTCCTTGGCCCGCGTCCGGTTCACATCCAGTTGGATCGCCGGGTAATCCAGGTCCTGCGGGATGAACACACCGCCCACGCCGTCGATCTTTTCGATCTGCGCCGCCATGCGCTGCGCCACCCGGTAACCTGCCGCCATATTCGTGCCGGAAACCTGCACGTCGATCGGAGCCGGCATGCCGAGGCCGAGCACCGCGTCCACCAGACCGCCGGACTGGAAGTAGGCCGTGACCTCGGGCATTTCTTTTGCCAGCCGGTGCCGCACGCGTTCCATGTACTCGTAGCTGCCCGTCTTATGGTCTTCCTTGAGACTGACCTGCACGGTCGCGGTGTGCATGCCGGAGTTGCTGGTGTAGATCGCCGAAAAGTCCGGGGTCGAGCCGATGTTGGAGACGATCATCCCCAGGTCCTCGGGGGAGACCTCGTTGCGCACGAGCTGTTCGATCCGGGCGATTTCCTGCTCGGTGATCGAAATCCGCGTGCCCGAGGGCAGCTTGACGTTCATCATGAACTGCGCCGGATCGGTGCGCGGGAAGAAGGAGAAATCGAGCAGCGGGAAGAGAAACAGGCTCAACACGATGACGCCGGTCAGCACGAACAGGATCGCCACCGGACGCTTCAACACCAGGCTGATGACGCTGTCGTAAAAATCGAGAAAGCCCTCGAACTTGGGATTGAACCAGGCGTTGAAGCGGTTGAGGATCCCGCGCGGCTTGACCGGTTGGTGGCCGTCGCCGTGCGCGGTGTGCGATTCGTGGGCCGAGCGGATGAAGCGGGAGCAGAACAGCGGCACCACCGACATCGCCACCGCGTAGGAAGCCAGCAGCGAAAGCACCACCGCCAGCGCCAGCGCCGAGAACAGGAACTTGCTGACGCCGTAGAGTAGCGTCACCGGGAAGAAAACCACGATCGTGGTCAGGGTGGAAGCCAGCACCGGCAGCGCCACTTCCTGCCCGCCGACTTCGGCGGCGTGCTCGGCCGAAGCGCCGAGCTCCAGATGGCGGTAAATGTTCTCCAGCACCACGACCGAGTTATCGATCAGCCGCGAGAACGCCAGCGCCAGCCCGCCCAGCACCATCGCGTTCACCGAACTGCCGCCCAGACCCAGCAGGATGAACGCCATCAGCGCCGAGAGCGGAATCGAGAAGTACACCGCCACCGTCGCCCGAATGCTGCCCAGGAAAACCAGGATCATGATCGAGGTCAGGAACAGGCCGACCGCGCCTTCATGCAGCAGCGTCTCGATCGCGGTCTTGACGAAGATCGACTGGTCGAACACCACCCGCGTGACCAGTTCCCGGGGCACGTCGAACAGATGCTGGATGGTGGTCTTCACGCCGTCCACAACCGCGATCGTGTTGGTATCGCCGCCCTGCTTGAGGACCGGAATGTAGACCGATTTCTGGCCGTCCACCCGCACGATGTTGGTCTGGATCTGCTGCGCGTCCGCCGCCTCCCCGATGTCGGCCACCCGCACCGGCGCCTGCCCGATGGTCTTGACCGGTAGCTGGTTGATCTCCGCCACGCTGCGCAACTGGCTGTTGGTGTAGATGTTGTAATCCAGCGGTCCAAGCTGCACGTCGCCCGCCGGCAGAATCAGGTTGGCCGTATTCAGCGACCGCACCGTGTCCATCAGGCTCAGTTGGTGCGCTTCCAGCTTGTAGGGATCGGTGTACACCATGATCTGGCGGTAGCGTCCGCCGAACGGCTGCGGGACGCTGGCGCCGGCGACGCTGGCGATCTGGTTGCGTACCTGAAACTGCGCCAGGTCGCGCAGGGTGGTTTCGTTCAGCCCCTCGCCCTTGAAGGTCACCAGGCACACCGGCAGGCTGGAAGCGTCGAACTTCAGTACCACCGGCGGCAGCGTGCCCGGCGGCAAGCGCCGCAACTGCGCCATCGCCAGGTTGGAGATGGTGGTGACCGCGGAATCCGGATTGGTTCCCGGCTGGAAGTACACCTTGATCACGCTCACGCCGGGCAGCGACCGCGACTCGATATGCTCGATGCCGGCGCCGAGAGTGAAGAATCGCTCGAAGCGGCTGGTGATATCGGTTTCGATCTGCTCCGGAGGCATGCCGGAGTAAAAGGTCGCCACGACCACCACCGGGATGTTCATCGCCGGGAACATGTCCACCGGCATGCGCACCAGGCTGGTCACGCCGACTACGGCGATCACCAGGCAGACGACGACGATGAAGTACGGATTGCGAACCGCGAATCGAGACATACGGCGTGTTGGCGGCTACTAATTGGCGGCGGCGATGCTCACTACTTTGGGCAGCACTTCCTGCCCGGCTTGCAGGCTGTTGCGCCCGCTGAGGACGACACTGTCGCCTTCGTTGAGTCCGGACAGCACTTCCACGTCGTTGGCGGTTTCGATCCCCAGCGTGATCTTGCGGCGCTCCACCCGGTTGTTGGGCGTCACGATCAGAACCTGCCCGCTGTGGCTGGTGGCGGCGGAGTCGCTCGAAGCGTCCACGTCCACCGCAATCACCGGCACCGACAGAACCTTGTCGTGCTCGTCCAGCGTGAGATTGACCTCCGCGTACATCCCGGGGATCAGGACCAGGTTCGGATTCGGCACGTCGACCTCGGTGTCCATGGTGCGGGTGGAGAGCGAGAGCTTATCGGCGAAGCGCGCCACACGGCCGGGGAACTTGCGCTTCAGCGTGGGGACGTTCACCTCCACCTGCTGCCCGATGTGGACCGTGGGGACGGCCGATTCCGGCACCGGCAGCGTGAGCCGCAGCAGATTGTTCTGCGAGAGCTTGACCACCGGCATGGCCTGGGTCTGCGACGCCGTGCCCGCCTGGATCATCGACCCGGTATCGGCGTAGCGCTTGGTCACCACGCCGTCGAAAGGCGCCGTAACCTTGGTGTAATCGATCAGGGTCTTGACCTTCTCGGTCTCCGCTGTGTAAACCGTCACCTGGTCCTGCGCCGAAGCGAGCGCGGATCTCGCCGACGAAACCTGCGCTTCGGCTACCAGGTCGCGGCTCTGGGCTTCGTCGATGTCCTGCTGGGCGACCAGGCCGGGACGCTTCTCGGCCACCGCGGAGAGGCGGTTGAACGAGAGATGCGCGATCTGGTGCGCGGACTCGGTGCGCTGCAGTTCGTCCTGGGCGCGTTTCACGTCGGCCTTGGCACGCACCACGCTGGCGTCGGCTTTGCGCAGGTCGTCCGCCAGTTCGGGAACTTCGAGCGTGGCCAGCAACTGCCCGGCCCGCACGCGGTCGCCGACATCCACGTTGATCACCTTGATATAGCCCGCCACTTTGGCCATCACGTCCACTTCCTGGAACGGGATGAACTCGGCGGTGAGGACGAGGCCTCGGGACAGGTCCTGGGTGGCGGCTTTGGCGACCGCCACCGTTGTCACGTCGGTGGGTTGCGCGCCGCCTGCGTGCACGGGGTCGTGCTTCGAGCAGGACGACGTCAGGCATGCCGCGGCGATACAAGTCAGAGTCGGGAGGAAGGCGTTCCGCATGATAGCTCTCATTGCTGTTTCCGTACTGCTTCGCGAAGGGTTTCGAGAGTGAATTCGGGCGACTGGCACAGGTCGACGATCTCGCGGTCGCGGGCGCGCAGGCGCGCCGCCACGTCCGGAATCCGCGGGGCCAGATCGATCGGAATCGAGATTACGCCGTGGACATCGGCGTACAGCAGGTCCCCGGTACGCACCGGGAGGCCGAAAATTTCAATCGGCGAGCCGAAATCGACGATGTGCATGTAGGCATGCGACACAGAGACCGCCGAGGCCAGCATCGGGAAGTCCATCGCGTTCACCGATGGAATGTCGCGCACCGCTCCGTTCGTGATCAATCCGCCGCATCCCAGCGCCTTCAGAATTGCCGCGTGGACTTCGCCGACCGCCGAAGCGCCGCCGTAGGCCACATCCATGTCTTTAATCACCGCGATGCGGGGGGCCGGCATCGACATCACCTTCTCCCACCAATCGGTGCGGTCCGAGTAAGCATGGCCCGCCACCGGCGGGTCCACGGTACGCACCCGTAGCGTGGCCGCGTAGCCGATCATCCGCGGCGAACCGCCGGTAACCGCCTTCAGGCCGGGACCGGTGAACCCTTCGTTGCGCAACCGCACGCGAAAGTGTTCGATGGCGTTGGCGATGGTGCAGGTGTCGAACTCGCGGATGGCATCGAGAATCGATGGCGTCACTGCCGCCGCCCCGCCTCCCGCGGCAAGGGCCTGATCTTCTTTTCGTGCGATTTCCATTTTTATTGAACGCGGAATGTACTGGCGCGCCGGAACGGCTCAACGAGTCCTGATTCGATGGTAGGAAGGGATGGGGTCCGGGATGAATACCCCGTACAGGGTATTTTGGCCGGAACCGCACCCTACCCCGCCCGCAACCTCCTGTCCCGGCGGGATGTTGATAAGATCTCTGCATGTTGCGGGACTTCCGTCACGCCGCGCGCTCGCTGGCCGCCTCCCCCGGCTATACCCTGCTATCGGTGGCCGTGCTGGCGCTGGGGATCGGAGCCAACGCGGCCATCTTCAGCGTGCTCGATTCGGTCGTGCTGGATGCCCTGCCGTACCCCGATCTGGACCGTCTCGTGTTCGTCTGGGAGCGCTTTCCCGCGCTGCCGCCGCCGGTTGGCCCGCGGATGGGCGCCGCGCCGCGCAATCTCCGCGAGTGGCGCCGCCAGGCTACGGTATTCTCCGCCATGGCGGCGTTTACCAGCCGCGACGCCAACGAAACCTCCTCCGGCCACCCGCGGCATGTCGCCGCCGGGTATGGGGCGGCGGAATTGTTTCCCCTGCTCGACGCGCGGGCGCGGACTGGCCGGCTCTTCACCGCGGACAACCTGCGGCCGGGGAACGACCTCGTGGTGGTGCTCACCGACGCCTTCTTCGACCGGCAGTTCCACCGCGACCCGTCGGTCCTGGGCCGTACCCTCACGGTGAACGACGCCGCGTACACCATCGTGGGAGTGCTCCCGCCGCGCTTTCACGTGCCCTCCACGCACGAAGGCAGCGACCAGTTGAAGCCGGAAATCTGGCTGCCGCTCTCCCGCCTGCCGGCGACCGTGGACGAGGATCACAACCGGGATCTGCGGGTGATCGCCCTACTCAAGCCCGGCGCGACCCTGGCGCAGGCGCGCACCGAGATGGATGCGATCGCGCAACGCCTGCAGAAGGCGGACGCCGAATTCGACGAAGGCTGGCTCACCAGCGTCTTCAGCCTGCGCACCGAGGATACGAACCCGAAGGTGCACCGCGCGCTGTATGTCCTGATGGGCGCCACCGTCTTCCTGCTGCTGATCGCCTGCGCCAACCTGGCCAACCTCGCCATGGCGCGGGCCACGCTGCGCGCGCGCGAACTTGCCGTGCGCCTTGCGCTGGGCGCGCCGCGCCGGCGCCTGGTCTCCCAACTGATTGCCGAACCGCTGCTGCTCTCGGCGGGCGGCGCCGCCCTGGGGTTGGCCGTCGCCTGGTGGGGCACCAAGCTGATTGCGGCGTACAAGCCCGAGGATGTGATGCGGCCGGAGTTGATCGCGATCAATCTGCCGGTTCTTGCCTTTGCGGCGTGCGCGGGTATCGCGACCACGCTGCTGTTCGGCCTGGCGCCGGCGCTGACGGCCTCGCGCGCCGACGTGAATTCCGCGCTCAAATCGGGCGGCGGATGGGGCGGCTCCGCGATGCGGCTGCGTTCGCGGCAGGTACTGATCGCGGTGGAAGTGGCGCTGGCTCTGGTGCTGGTCAGTGGCGCGGGCCTGATGATGCGCAGCTTCCACGAACTGCTCGCCGTGGGGGTCGGGTTCCGCACCGAGCGGGTGACGCTGGCCGATCTCGACCTGCCGGCGGCGCGCTACCCGGACGACGCGTCGCGCGCCCGCTTCTTCCACGAACTCGAGCGCCGCGCCGCGGCGGCGCCTGGCATCGAGGGCGCGGCGGTGGTCGATAATCCGCCTCTGCACCGCATCGGCATGTCCAACTTCTTCATTCAGGGGCGCCCCGATCCGCCGCTCAATCAACTGCCGATCGCCGACAAGGACCACGTCTCGCCCGGGTACCTGGATCTGATCGGCCTGCGGCTCGCGGCGGGACGCGGATTCACCGCGGGCGATGCGGCGGTGACCGAAAAGGGGCCGAACGCGGTCGCGATCGTGAATCTCGCCTTCGCGCGCCAGTTCTTTCCCAACCAGGACCCGATCGGCCACCGGCTTCTCGACGCCGATAAAAAGCAGGCCAGCGAAATCGTCGGCGTGGTGAGCGATTTCCGTCCCATGGGGACGGAGAACGGCACGCGGCCGACCATCTTCTGGCCCGATCTGCGGCTGCCCACCGCAAGCCTGGTGGTGCGCAGTTCCGCGCCCGGGGCGGCGTTGGCCGGCACGATTCGCGGACTGGTGTGGTCGCTCGACAAGGACCTGCCCGCGGCCGAGGTGCGGCCCATGACCTATTACGTGGACGAGTGGCTTTCGCAGCGGCGCTTCACCACCTTTCTGTTGGGCGTGTTCGCCGGGCTGGCGCTGGTGCTCGGAATGCTCGGGATTTACGGCGTGCTCAGCGGACTGGTGGCGGCGCGGGTCCGCGAAATCGGAATCCGCATGGCGATCGGCGCCACCCCGGGGCAGATCGGCGGGCTGGTGCTGCGCCAGAGCATGATCCCGCTGGCGGCGGGGCTCGCGGCGGGTCTCGGGGCGAGCCTGGCGCTCGGGCGCTTCCTCGAATCGCTGCTCTTCAATGTGCGGCCGCGCGACCCGCTGGCCCTCGGGTTGGCGCTGGCGGCGGTGCTGGCCGCTTCACCGGCGGCGGTGTGGGTACCGCTGCGCCGCGCGATCCGCGTGGAATGCACGGTGGCGCTCCACGAAGAGTAGCAGCGCTGCCCCGGCGCGGAATGGCGCGTGAGAGGCGCCCTGCTACAATATTCGATTCCACCCACATGTTGGACCAATCCATTCAGGACCTGCTGTCCCGCTCGCTGGCGCGCATCGCCGCGGCCGAAACACCGCCGGAACTCGAAGCCGTGCGCGTGGAGGCGCTCGGACGCAAGGGCGCGCTCGCGGCATTCAGCAAGGAGATGGGCAAACTCGCGCCGGAAGAGCGCAAGCGCATCGGCATGGTGCTGAACGAAGCCAAGCAGCGGCTCGAGGCGGGCTACGAGGAGCGCGAGCACCAGTTCGCCGCAAGCGCGCTCAGCGCCCGGCTGGACGCGGAATGGCTCGATCTCACCCTGCCCGCACCGCCGCCGCGGCGCGGCCATCTGCATCCCATCACCCGCATCCAGCGCGAGCTCGAAGACCTCTTCGTCTCGCTCGGATTCACCGTGCTGGACGGCCCCGAAGTGGAGACCGGCTACTACAACTTCGACGCGCTCAACATCCCCGCCGACCATCCGGCGCGCGACATGCAGGACACGTTCTGGCTGGACGGCGGACTGCTGCTGCGTACCCACACTTCGCCCGTACAGGTGCGCGGGATGGAGCGGCTGGGTCCGCCGCTGCGCATGATCGCGCCCGGCCGGGTGTTCCGCAACGAGAGCGTGGACGCCAGCCACGAGCACACCTTCTATCAGCTCGAAGGCATGATGGTGGACCGCGATGTCTCGGTCGCGCACCTGATCTTTTTCATGAAGACGCTGCTGACCGCCATCTTCCATCGCGATGTGACGGTGCGGCTGCGTCCCGGCTACTTCCCGTTCGTCGAACCCGGTTTCGAACTCGATATCCAATGCCTGATCTGCGGCGGTCCCGGCTGCCCGGTGTGCAAGCAGAGCGGCTGGGTGGAGTTGCTGCCCTGCGGGCTGGTGCATCCCAATGTCTTGCGCACCAGCGGAATCGATCCCGCCGCCTGGGGCGGCTTCGCGTTCGGGCTGGGGCTGACCCGCCTGGTGATGATGCGCTACGGCATCGACGACATCCGCCACCTGCAGGGCGGCGATCTCAGATTCCTGGAGCAGTTCTAGCGCGCCATGAAGTTCTCTTACAACTGGATCAAAGAATGCGTCCCCGGTCTGACGCAGGCGGCGCTGCCGCTGGAGCGGCTGATCACGATGAAGACCGCCGAGTGCGAGGGCATCGAAGAAACCGGCGTCATGCTGACCGGCGCCCGCGTGGCGAGCGTGCTCTCCGCCGCCCCGCTGCCGGACTCGCGCAACGTCAAAGCCGTGGTGGACCTGGGCGAGCTTGGCCTGCGTACGGTGGTGTGCGGCGCGCCCAACTGCCGCGCGGGGATGCGGAGCGTGTGGCTGCCGGTAGGCCGCAAGATGGTCCACGGCATCGATAGCGACGGCATGCTGGCCTCGGGCGGCGAACTCGGCATCAGCCGCGATCACTCCGGCATCGTCGAACTCACCGGCGGCGAAGCCGGCGCGCTGATCCCGGGCCTGGTGCCGGACAGCATCATCGAGATCGACAACAAGAGCCTCACCCACCGCCCCGACCTGTGGGGCCATCACGGCATGGCGCGCGAAGTGGCCGCCATCCTCGGCCTCAAACTGGCCGATCCGGTGAAGATGGATCTGTTGCCCGCGGGCGATGCCGCGATCGGCGTGCGCATCGAGGACCTCACGCTGTGCCCGCGGTACAGCGCGCTGGTGTTCGAGAACGTGAAGGTGGAGCCGTCGCCCCTGTGGCTGCAGTACCGGCTGACCGCGATCGGGCTGAATCCGATCAACAACATCGTGGACATGACGAACTACATCATGTCCGAACTGGCGCAGCCGATGCACGCCTT
>JBBIQR010000193.1:0-9448 GCA_037442245.1 Candidatus Solibacter sp.
TTGTGCCTGACGGAGAGGGTGGCGCGGGAGATCGGAGCGAGTACTTCGGGCAGAGCCGCGACCGTCAGGGAGCGCTACTATGTCGCGCACCTCGCGAGCGGGGAGCCGGCCGGAGAGAATGCGCGGGCTTTTCCAGGAAGCGCGCTGGCCGTAGAGTAAGAGAGGAGCGCAGGGGAGGCAGCATGAAACTCGGACGTAGAAACTTTTTCGGATTCCTGGGACAGTTGCCGCTGTGGAGCGCTACCGCGGCGGGGGCGAGCAGCGCGCCCGCGGGGGAGGACTACTACGACAAGCTCGGCGTCACCAAGATCATCAACGCCGCCGGGACGTATACGAACCTGACGGCGTCCATCATGCCGGCGGAGGTGCAGGCGGCGGTGGCGCGGGCGGCGGCGAGTCCGGTGCGGCTGGTGGAGTTGCAGAAGGCGGCGGGCGAGTACCTGGCGCGCAAGCTGCAATGCGAAGCCGCGCTGGTGACGGCGGGGGCGGCATCGGGGCTGACGCTGGGGACGGCGGCTTGCGTGATGGCGGCGAACGGGTGCGGGATTCGGGACATCCCGGCGGCGGTGGCGGGGCTGAAGAACGAGGTGATCGTGCAGAAGGCGCACCGCTACGGCTACGATGAAGCGCTGCTGTGCGCCGGGATCCGGTTCGTGGAAGTGGAGACGCTTGCGGCTTACGACGCGGCGTTCGGTCCGCGCACGGTGATGGCGCACTTCTATAACGCCGCGGAGCAGGGTGCGATCTCGCGTGAGGACTGGATCCGGGTGGCGCACGCGCACGGCGCGGCGTGCTTCAACGACGCGGCAGCGGACATGCCGCCGATCGCGAACCTGTGGAACTACACGAAGATGGGGTTCGACCTGGTGACGTTTTCGGGCGGCAAGGGGATCCGCGGTCCGCAGAACGCGGGGCTGCTGCTGGGGCGCAAGGACCTGATCGCGGCGGCGGCGGCGAACAACAATCCGTATGACGGCGTGGGACGCGGGATGAAGGTGGCCAAGGAGCAGATCGTGGGGATGGTGGCGGCGGTGGACTGGCTGCTCGGGCAGACCGATGGGGGCATGGAGCGGGAGTTCCGGCGGCGGGCGGAGCGCATCGCGGCGCACCTGAAGGACGTGCCGGGGCTGAGCAGCGAGATCTCGGTGCCGCCGGTGGCGAACCGGGTGCCGCACCTTTCGATCCGCTACGACCAGGCGAAGCTGAAGATTTCGCCGCGGGAGGTGATGGCGGAGTTGCGCGCGGGCAAGCCGAGCATCGAGCTGAACCCCTCGACCGGGCGGGCGACGGGCGCGTCGGCGGGGATCGTGACCGGTGAGGACACGATCGTGGTCGGGGTATGGATGCTGCAAGCGGGCGAGGACATGATCGTGGCGCGGCGGCTGCGCGAGGTTTTGACGAAGTCGCGCGCGTGAGAGGGCCGCGGTGGGATACAGTACCCACATGCGATGGCTCCTGCTGCTGGCGCTGCTGCCCTATCCGGCGCGCGCGCAATATACGCTTTACGCGTGCATGGTGACGTCGAAGGGCTACGTGGTGGGGGCGAAGCTGCCGCCGAGCGGCATCTTTGTGAAGCCGGCGGGGGGAGAGTGGCGGCACGCCGGATTCAACCACCCGTTCCTCACGGCGGTGGATTACGATCCGCGCGACCCGGACGTGGTGTACGCCGCGGCGGGCAACGGGCTGATCCGGATCCGGGGGGGCGGGGAGCAGTGGAAGATCCTCACGGGCAGCGACGTGACCGAGCTGCAGGACGTCGCGGTGGACCCGCACTCGGGCGACATCTACTTCACGCACACGCGCGGCATCCGGGTGAGCCGGGACGGGGGCGCGACGTGGAGCGACGCAAGCGCGGGGCTGCACCGCAAGTATACGCAGGCGATCCGGGTGGACCGCGAGCGCGGCGGCGTGTTGATCGCGGGAAATGAAGAGGGCATCTTCCGCAGCGAGGACGGCGGACGGAGCTGGAAGCTGGCGGGCGCGGCGGGCTATCAGGTGCTCCACGTCGAGCAATCGCCGCGGGACGCCTGCTTCTGGATGGCGGGGACGGAGGGCGGCGGGGTGTTCGCGTCGCGCGATTGCGGGGTCACGTTCGAGAGCGGCGGCAGCCTCGGGGTGGGGCGCAACATCGCGGGTATCGCGTTCGACGCGGCGGCGACCGGACGCATCGCGGCGGCGGGATGGGGCATCGGGGTCGTGGTCTCCGACGATGGCGGCAAGACGTGGGAGAACCGGAGCGCGGGATTGCCTTCGACGGCGGTGTGGAGCGTGGCGTTCGATCCCGGGCACGCCGGGCGCATGTACGCCGGGGTACACGAGGAAGCGCTCTACGTCTCGGAGGATTACGGGAGGACGTGGACGAAGGACGGGCTCGAGGGCAGCCGGGTGTGGAGCCTGCGGTTCGTGCCGGAGGTGAAGCGGTGAGGCGCCTGGCGGGGTTGATTCTGCTGGCGTGCGGGGCGCTGCACGGCGCGGCGCCGCCGTTCGGGGAGCGGGTGCGGTGGACCATCGACGCCTACGCGCATCCGAAGAGCGCAGGGGCGTTGGGGTATGCCAACATCGCGGCGAAATTGAAGCTGCACGAGGACGCGGGGCTATGCTCGCGGCGGCTCGAGGAACTGCTGGCGGCGGGTCCCTCGGGCGATATGTTCTGGATGTTTCCGGTGACCGCGATCGCGTACCTGGACCAGGGGCAGTTGACGGATTCGGCGCGGCAGGCGCTGAGCGGCGCGTGGCGCACCTACATGCCGTATCGCGGCGATACGGAGAATCACTGGCTGCTGTACTACACGAGCATGTACCTGATGGCGCAGCTTTGGCCGGAGCGGGGCGGCGGCGAGTGGTTCAACGGCAAGACGTCGCGCGAAAACCGCGAGGAAGCCGAGGGCTGGATCAACGGCTGGGTGAAGCTGACGACGACGCGCGGGCAGGGGGAATACGACAGCCCGCACTACATGGGGCTGTATTTGCTGTCGATGTCGTACCTGGCGGAGTGGGCGCGGGATCCGGCGATGCAGCAGCGGGCGCGCATGATGCTGGATTACCTGATCGCGGATTACGCGGCGGAGAGCCTGGACGGAGTGTTCGTGGGCGCGCACTCGCGCGTGTACGACCATCCGGCGCTGGAGAAGTGGAACAACGTCTCGAGCGATTTCGGCTGGCTCTGGTTCGGCCAGGGGTATCCGATGGCGGTGCCGGACGGCTACGTGATTTTCTACGCGCTGGCGAGCGCGTACCAGCCGCCGGAGATCCTGCGGCGGATCGCCACGGACCGCGACCGCCCCTACACGCACTACGAGCGCAAGCGGACGCGCAACCGGTGGCGGTTCTTCGACGAGCTGCATGGTCCGGTGTACAAGACCACGTACATGCGGCGCGAGTACGCGGTGAGCTCGGATCAGGGCGGGACGCTGCAGCCGATCCAGGAGCACTCGTGGGACGTGACGTGGCGCGTGGCGGACCCGCGGGGCGTGGAGAACACGCTGTTCACGCTGCATCCGTACTCCTCGCTGCGGGAGCTGGAAACCTACTTCACGTTTCCGCCGGACCAGGGGGTGGCGGAGGTGGTGAGTTCGAAGAAGAGCTACGATTCGCCGGACAAATTCGTGGGCGGGTCGCCGTACGAGCAGATATTCCAGAACGAAGATACGGTGATCGTGCTGTACGACATCCCGGAGGGCACGCGGTTCCCGCACATCAACGGATTCTTTTCGAAGGACCTGGCGGAGGTGCGGGAAGACGCGTCGGGGTGGATTTTCGCGCGGGGCGGGGAGGCGCTGATCGCGTGCCGTCCGCTGCAAGGCTACGGGTGGAAGCCGATCGAGGGCGGGGGGCGGCGGCTGTTCAGCCCGTACTTGAAGAACGGGATGGTGGTGCAGGTGGCGGCGCGGAGCGAGTTCGCGGACATGGACGCGTTCCGCCGGGCGATCCTGGGGCTGAGGCTGGAATTCGAGGTGGCGCCGGAGCCGCGGGTGCGGTTCGAGTCGCTGCGCGGGAGGACGCTCGAGTTCACTTACGGGGAGACGCCGCGGGTGAACGGAGCGGCGGTGGATTACGCGCACTGGCCGCTGTTCGGGGGGCCGTTCGTGCGGGCGGACGTGGATTCCGGGCGGCTGGAACTGCGGCACGGGGATCTGCGGCGGACGCTCGATTTCGGCACGTTGACGGTGACGGACTCGGGGGCGCGCTAAGTGGCTTGATCTCACCGCGAACCCTCGGCGGCCGTGTACGACTTGCTGCTGCTTGCCTGGGCGATCATGCCGGTGTACCTTGAAGCTGTGAGCCCGCTCGATAGCATCGTCGAGGATCTGAGGTCATTGCCGCCCGACAGGCTGGAGATGGCCGCCAGTTTCATTCGCCGGCTCAAGCCGATCAGTCAGGCGGAACGGGACGCTGCTCTTTCCCGCACGTTTGGGTGCCTCTCGCCGGAAGAAGCCGACGAAATGGAGAGGGTCATCGAAGAGGGCTGCGAACAGATCAATGAGCGCGCCTGGTAGTGTCCTGGTGGACACCAACGTAGTGGTCGCGTACTTCCGCGGTGACCAGGCGCTGCGACCTCACTTTGCCGGAGCGGCGCCGCTGACTTACGCCGTGGTTCTGTTTCCCGACCACGACACCACTGCGAGCTACGCACAGGTGAAAGCCGAACTCGCTCAGCTTGGAAGGCCAATTCCGGACAACGACCTTTGGATTGCGGCGATGGCCCGGCATCTTGACCTGCCCCTGGCGACAAGGGACGCGCACTTCGTTCAAGTGCCGCGGCTGAAGACGCTCGCCTGGTAGCTTGCCAGGTTTGCCATCCTTTTACCCGCGGCAGGGGTTCCGGCGCCGGTGGCCGCTGGCGCGGCAGACGCGGGCGCGGAGATTTCGCCGTTTCGTATCCGTTATACTGGAGACATCCCCCGAGTTTCCTAATTTTTTAAACGGGGGAGGTCTATATATATAAGGGGCGTGTCATGAGTCTGAGCCAGATGGCGCGTTCGATAAACGAATCGCCAACCCTGCGGCTGAACGAGACGGCGGCGTTGATGCGGGAGAAGGGCGAGCCGGTCATCCACCTGGGAGGCGGCGAGCCGAAGAGCAAGACCCCGATTGACGCCATCGTGAGTTGCACGGCGCTGCTCAATACGGGCGACGTGAAATATACTCCCGCCGACGGTATCCCGGCGCTCAAGAAAGCCGTTATCCGCTACACCGAAGAACATTACGGGCGGCTTGCGGCGCCCGAGAACGTGATTGTATCGAGCGGGGCGAAGCAGTCCATCATGGTGCTGCTGCATGCGATCCTGGACCCGCACGAGGAAGTGATCTTCCCGACTCCGTATTGGGTCAGCTACCCGGAGATGGTGAAGCTGGCGGGCGGGGTGCCGGTGATGGTGACGGCGCGCGACGGCGGCTTCCAGCCCACGGTCGAGGAAATGGCCGAGGCGGTGGGACCGTACACGAAGGCGATCATCCTGAACAGTCCGAATAATCCTTCGGGAGCGGTGTATTCGGACGAGTTCGTCGCCGGAGTGGTGGAGTTGTGCGAGAAGCGCAGCCTGTACCTGGTGATGGACGATACCTACAACCGGCTGATCTTCGACGGGCGGGCGCCCACCAACTGCTACCAGTTCACGCACGACTTCAACCTGGACACCTCGAAGCTGGTGGTGATCAACTGCGTGTCGAAGATGTACGCGATGACGGGGTTCCGCATCGGCTGGGCCATCGGCAACCGGGAGTTGGTGCGGGCGATGACGAACATTCAATCGCAGGAGACGTCGGGGCCGGCGGCGCCTTCGCAGTGGGCGGCGGTGGGAGCGCTCAACGGCGTGCAGTCCAGCGTGGACGCGCTGCGGCTGACGCTCGAAAACAACCGCAACGTGATGATGAGCCGGCTGGAAGCCTTCGCGGGCGTGAAGTGCGTGAAGCCGGGCGGGACGTTCTACTGCTTCCCGGATTTCAGCGCGTACGAGCGCGATTCGCAGAAGCTTTCGCGGATGCTGCTCGAGAAGGTGCGGGTGGTGACGGTTCCCGGCAGGGAGTTCGGCATGGAGGGCCATCTGCGGCTGAGCTACTGCGGGACGCTGAAGGAGATTACCGAAGGCATCGCCCGCATCCAGTGGGCGCTGGACCCCGAGGCGCCGAATGAACTGTATCTGGGCGGGCGCAAACTGGTGAGGGACTGGCAATGAACCCCTACATCGACCTTCCCTCTCCGGCGCAGGGCGAAGCCGGGAAACTGGCGAGCATCTACGGGCTCAACAACCACGGGCTGACGAACGCGCACCGGGTTTACTGGAACCTGCCGACCGCGTCGCTGTACGAGGAGGCGGTGTTCCGCGGGGAGGCGCGGATCTCGCACCTGGGTCCGATGGTGGTGGCGACGGGGAAGCACACGGCGCGCGCCGCGGCGGACAAATTCATCGTGCGGGAGCACACCACCGAAGAACGCATCTGGTGGGGCGATTACAACCGCCCCTACAGTCCGGACAAGTTCAGCGCGCTGTTGACCCGCATGCAGGGATTCCTGCAGGGGCGCGACCTGTTCGTGCAGGATTGCTTCGCGGGCGCCGATCCGGAATACCGGATGCCGATCCGGATCATCACGGAGAAGGCGTGGCACAGCCTGTTCGCGCGCAACATGTTCATGAAGGTGCGCTCGAGCGAGGAACTCAAGCACCACGTGCCGGAGTTCACGGTGATCTGCGCGCCGTGGTTTCTGGCGTCGCCGGTGATCGACGGGACGCGCAGCGAGACCTTCATCATCATCAACTTCAGCCAGCGGCTGGCGCTGATCGGCGGCTCCAGTTACGGCGGGGAGATCAAGAAGACGATCTTCACGGTGCTGAATTTCCTGCTGCCCTTCGAGGGCGTGCTGCCCATGCACTGTTCGGCGAACGTGGGCGAAGAAGGCGACGTGGCGCTGTTCTTCGGGCTTTCGGGCACGGGGAAGACGACGCTTTCGGCGGATCCCACGCGGCACCTGATCGGCGACGATGAGCACGGGTGGAGCGGGAACGGCGTGTTCAATTTCGAGGACGGGTGCTACGCGAAGATGATCCGGCTCTCTCCGGAAGCGGAGCCCCAGATCTACGCGTGCACGCGGCGCTTCGGCACGATTCTGGAGAACGTGGCGCTGGATGGGCTTTCGCGGCGGCTGGATCTGAACGAGGATTCGCTGACGGAGAACACGCGCGGCGCGTATCCGCTGGACTACATCGAAAACTACCTGCCGGCGAAGATGGCGGGGCAGCCGCGCAACGTGGTGTTCCTGACGTGCGACGCCTCGGGGGTGATGCCGCCGATCGCGCGGCTGAACCCCGAACAGGCGATCTACCACTTCATCAGCGGGTACACGAGCAAGATCGCGGGCACGGAGATCGGGCTCGGGATCGAGCCGGAGATTACGTTCAGCACGTGTTTCGGCGGACCGTTCATGGTGCATCATCCGTACACGTACGCGGAGATGCTGAAGGCGCGGCTGCGGCAATACGGGGTGGCGTGCTGGCTGGTGAACACGGGCTGGACGGGGGGACCGTTCGGCATCGGGAAGCGGATCAGCATCCGGCACACGCGGGCGCTTTTGAGCGATGCGTTGAACGGCAAACTGGCCAACGTCCAGTTCCGGACCGACCCGGTGTTCGGGTTCGAAGTGCCGCTGGAGTGCGAGGGAGTGCCGTCGCAGATTCTGGACCCGGCGTCCACGTGGCCCAACCGCGAGGAGTACGCGCACAAGTGCGCAGCTTTGGCGGCGCGGTTCCTGGCGAACTTCAAACTGATGGCGGCGGGCTGTCCGCCGGGGGTCGAGCAAGCCGGACCGCATCGCGCGCAGGCGGTGCGCGGATAGGGTAGCGGGGCACGCAGGCGGCGTCCGGGGCGGGCGATGTTATCCTGAATGGAGACCTCCCGTCACTCTGGAACACACGCTTGAAAGTCGGATTTGTCAGCCTGGGATGCCCCAAGAACCTCGTCGATAGCGAAGTCATGATGGGCCAGCTTGTGGCCCGGGGCCACGAGCTGACGCCGCATCCGGACCAGGCCGATGTGCTGGTGGTGAACACGTGCAGCTTCATCGATCCGGCGAAGAAAGAGTCGGTCGATACGATTCTGGAGATGGCCGAGTATAAGAAGATCGGCCGCGCGAAGAAGCTGATCGTGGCCGGGTGCCTGGTGGAGCGGTACCGCGGCGACATCCGGCAGGAGATGCCGGAGGTGGACGCGATCATCGGGACCAACGAGCTCGACCACATCGTGGCGGCGTGCGAGGGGATCGACGAGGCGTCCGATCCACTCGAGCCGTACCTGTATCACGACCTGACGCCGCGCGTGCTCTCGACGCCGCGGCATTATGCGTACGTGAAAATCGCGGAGGGCTGCGACCACCCGTGCACGTTCTGCGTGATCCCGCAGTATCGCGGGGCGTTCCGCAGCCGGCGGTTCGAATCGGTGGTCAACGAGGCGGCGCGGCTGTTCCAGCAGGGCATACGGGAGATCAACCTGATCGGGCAGGACACCACCTGCTACGGCGAGGACCTGGGGCTCAAGGACGGCCTGGCGCACCTGCTGGCGCGGCTGGCCGGGATCGAGACGCCGCATCGCAAGTGGGTACGGTTTCTGTACGCGTATCCGAACAAGGTGACGCAGAAGCTGCTGGACACGATCGCGGAGTATCCGGCGCTGGTGAAATACATCGATATGCCGCTGCAGCACGCGAGCGCGAACGTGCTGAAGCGGATGAAGCGGGGCTCGCACGGCGACCTGTTCCTGAAGCTGATCGAACGCATCCGGCGGACGATCCCCGGGGTGGCGATCCGCACCAGTTTCATCGTGGGATTCCCCGGCGAGACGGCGGCCGATTTCGAGGAACTGCGCGGGTTCGTGCAGGCGGCGCGGTTCGATAACCTGGGGGTGTTCGCGTACTCGGACGAGGACACGAGCGCGAGCTACGGGTTGGACGGCAAGGTGGACGGCCGCACGATTCAGAACCGCAAGCGGAGCCTGATGGCCTTGCAGCGAAAGATCTCCCGGGCGGCCAACCGCAAGCTGGTGGGGCAGGAGGCGGCGGTGCTGGTCTCCGGCGTCTCGGCGGAGAGCGACCTGCTGTGGGATGGGCGCATGGCGACGCAGGCGCCGGATATCGACGGGGTGACCCTGATCAACGATGTGGAGGGCGCGGATCCGCGTGCCGGGGAAATCCGGCGGCTGCGGATTACGGAGGCGCAGGATTACGACGTGATCGGGACGCTGCTGGCGCCGGACGAGACCGCGCCGCAGGTGGCGGCGGCGCCGCTGATCCATATCGGGCCGATGGTCAGCGCATGATTCCGTGCCCGATCTGCAAGAAGCCGGTGGAAGAGGGCGCGCCGGATTTTCCGTTCTGCGGCGAGCGGTGCCGGCTGATCGACCTGGGCAATTGGGCGAGCGGGGAATACCGCATCCCGGCGGCGCCGGCGCAGACGCCCGC
>JBBIQR010000194.1:0-9420 GCA_037442245.1 Candidatus Solibacter sp.
CGCTCTGCTCCGGTGCCGGCCGGCGCCGGACGACCGTGTCATCCACGCGCCTTTGCCTTGCGCCACGGGCGCAACCCCGCCGCACCGAGCACGAGCGCGGCCAAGCCTGTGGAAACCAGCGTATCGGGCTCGGGTGTGTTCGTCTGGCCGGCGGCAATCGGGTTGCCGCTCGCGTCGTAGGCCCAATCGATCAGTTGCAGTTGGGGCCGCGACTGAGTCAAAGTGTAGGACAACTCAGCCCAACCAAACAGCGTCCCACCCGGCGAGTTGAACCGGAACAACGCGAATTTATCCGTGAACGGCGCGTTGCCCAGTTGTGCGGCGTGGGTGCTCAGGACATTCTTGACCAGAACCGTATGGGAGTAGGGGACAGTGGACACGCGAGGCACGAAGGAAACCTTCGAGGAGTGTTTGAGTCCGCCAACCAGAAGGTTCGAGCCCACTGACGCGGCACCCATCGTTTGGCCGAGATCGAACAGGCGGACCAACCCTCCGGCCTGGGCGAATGCCACGCCGTTTCCATAAACGCTTTGGTGCCCCTGGTTTACCACAGTTTGCAGCACGCCGTTGGGCAGGACGGCCGAGGAACTGAAGTTTTTGAAGCCGAAACCGGCCCCTCCCGGCAATCCGGCGACGGCGTAGGAAGGAAGCCCTGAGTGTGAGATGGTCGCGTTCGGCCCGTGGGCGTCGATCACCTCGGCCGTGGCGGTGGCCGCCCCGGCCGCCAGCACCCCGGCGCCCAGCGCCGACAGAGACGTCAACCGCTTCCTCAGTTCTTTCATGCGCTTGTATGCCATTTAAACCTCCAGGTCTGAATCCTAGTCAAGGGTATCGGCTCGACGCGGGAGGAAGGATGATGCAGCGCAAGTAACGCTGTCGGTTCCGCCCAGTTGGTACCATTCTGCCGCCGTTCAGTACTGCTTCCGGGGCTGGAGCTTTCTTCCTATTTCGCCGGGTCTTTGCCGGCGAGCCGGGAAACAGGATGCCTCAAATGAGTCATATCGCACGTTTGGAGTCCGGCGGATAGGAGGAATTCTCCTGAGTGTCAAAGTCCTGCAACACGGGCCTTGTAGCCTCGTTGTGCTCGACTCAGAGGAGCAATCCGCACTTAGAGAGGAATGGCAAGAATGAATCGATTTCGCTTTCCGGCGAAGCTTTGCGCGGGCGGGCTCGCGCTGCTGATGATGGCAGACCCCGCCACGCTGTTGATGGCACAGGACCGGCAGGAGGACAGCAACGGTGGTCCGGCGACCCCGATCAAGCACGTGATCGTGGTGATCGGCGAGAACCACACCTTTGACAACGTCTTTGGAGGATACGTCCCGCGTCAGGGGCAAACCGTCTCCAACCTTTTGTCGCTGGGTATCGTCAATGCCGACGGAACGCCCGGACCGAATTTCACGCGCGCCGCGCAGCAGCAGGCGAACGTGACCGGGACCTACACTCCGACGCCCCAGACGACCGGCGCGTACGCCGCGGTGGACGCGCCGAACACCACTTACGCCTTCGGGCAGATGCCCAATATCGCGGACCCGCGCTTCCCGGCGGCGCTCCCCAACGGCCCGTTCCCGATCAGCAAGTACGTACCGTATCAAGGCGGGTTCGCCGGCGACCCGGTACACCGCTTCTTCCAGATGTGGCAGGACTACGACGGCGGACGCATGGACCTGTTCCAGTTTGTCGGCGAGACGGTGGGCACCGGACCGCAGAACGGCAGCCCGGCTCCGACTCCGGCCAACACCTATCAGGGCGGCGTCTCGATGGGCTTCTTCAACATGAGCCAGGGCGACGCGCCGCTGCTCAAGTTCATGGCCGACAACTACGCGATCGGCGACAACTATCACCAGGGCATCATGGGCGGCACGGGCGCCAACTTCTTCTTCCTCGGCACCGCGGACCTGCCCTACTTCAGCGACGGCAACGGCAAGGCGATGACGCCGTTCTCCAATCAGATCGAGAATCCCAATCCGCAGCCCGGCACCAACAATTTCTACACGCAGGACGGCTATGCGGGCGGTTCTTATGTGAACTGCTCGGACCCGAGCCAGCCCGGCGTGGGACCGGTGATGAGCTATTTGGGTACGCTCCGCTACCGCGTGTTCCAGGGCGGCAACTGCGCGCCCGGCACGTACTACCTGGTGAACAACTACGCTCCCGGCTATAAGCCCGACGGCACGGCGAATCCGCCGGCGGGACCGAACGACTTCCGCATTCCGCCGCAGACGGTTCCGACGATGGCCGACGCGCTCTCGGCCAAGAACATCCCGTGGAAGTATTACATCGGCGGCTGGAACGGCGGCAAGCCGAACGCCGACTGGTGCTCGATCTGCAACCCGTTCGAGTTCACCAAGTCGGTGATGACGACGGGCCTGAGGAACAACATCACCGACGTGCCGGACTTCTTCAAAGATGTAGCCAGCGGCAGTCTTCCGGCGGTCTCCTGGGTGCGGCCGTATGAGCCGTACGCCGGCCACCCGGCCGATTCGAGCCTCTCGTTCTACGAGGACTTCGTCACGCACCTCTCCAACGCCGTGATGGCCAACCGCGAGCTTTTCCGGGATACGGCGATCATCATCACGACGGACGAGGGCGGCGGCTACTACGATTCCGGGTACATTCAGCCGCTGGACTTCTTCGGGGACGGCACGCGCATCCCGCTGGTAGTGATTTCGCCGTACGCCAAACAGGGGTACGTGGATCACACCTATTACGATCACGCGTCGATTCTGAAGTTCATCGAGGCGAACTGGAAGCTGCCGAAGCTTTCGGGCCGGAGCCGCGACAATCTTCCCAATCCGATGGCGTCTTCGTCGAACGCGTACGTACCGGCCAACGCGCCGGCCATCGGCGACCTGATGAATCTTTTCGACTTCGACCATTACCGGGAGCAGGCCCCGGCGATCAACATCCAGTAAGGTAACGACTGCACGGGGAGGAGCCGGGTGCTCCTCCCCTTTTTTCGTTTTGGGGCCGCATTTCCCCTCCTACCAATGACTCATAACCCGGTCGCATATCCATCGTTATCGGCGTCCTGTAGCCCATTTCCAGTCTTGTCCCGATGCCCGCTTGCACTTAAAGTCACGGTGTAGTCATGCGGTTGGTCAGGAAAACGGCGTGCGCGGCGGGGCTGTGTCTTCCCGGCGTCCACCGCACAACGGAAGTTGGGCGGGGAACCTGGCGGGTACGCTGTGACGGGACGTACCTCTCGCGTCGAGGTACGGGCGCCGGGAATACGGCTCGGATTGAGGAAGTCTCGGGAAGTCGCTCTCGCTCCGCTCGGCGAGGCCGAGGCGCGTTTCCTCGCCGGGCCGGGCACCCGGCCGATCGCAAGCGCCCGGCGTAAGCCGGATCCACACTCGTTCGCCGCCGCGGGCCGGGCAAGCCGGTCCCGGCGGAGAACGCGTTTCGGGTGGGCAGCCGGCTCTACAACAATTTCCGCCCCTCGGCGCGATAGAATTCGCGCACGTGCTCGTGGAGTTGGTCACGAATACGGCGAAACGCGGCCAAGCGCGCCTCCTCGGCGCCCTGCACGGCTGCCGGATCGTCCAGACCCCAGTGGATGCGGGTCGTGGTGTTCGGGAAAAAGGGACAATTCTCGCGGGCGTTATCGCAGACGGTGATGACGAAGTCGAAGGGGTGCCCGGCGAACTCCAGGACCGACTTCGAGCGGTGGCCGGAGATATCGATCCCGAGTTCGCGCATGACCGCGATGGCCTCGGGACGGACCACGGTGGGGTTGGTGCCGGCGCTGGCGACTTCGACCATGCCCCGGCCCTCGTGGCGGAGGAGGCCTTCTCCCATCTGGCTGCGCGCGGAGTTGCCGGTGCAAAGGACGAGTATCTTCTTCATTGAGCCTCCCTGGCTAAATCGGTGGTTTGCGTATCGGGGAACCAATGCCGGGTGCGGTTACAGACGCCGCACACGGAGAGCATGACGGGGACTTCGATCAGCACGCCGACGACGGTGGCGAGCGCGGCGCCGGATCCGGGACCGAACAGGGCAATGGCGGTCGCGACGGCGAGTTCGAAGAAGTTGCTGGCGCCGATCAGAGCGCCGGGAGCGGCCACGTTGTGGGGCACCCGGAACACGCGCATCAACCCGTAGGTGAGCGAGGAGTTGAAATAGACCTGGAGTAAGATCGGAATCGCGATCAGGAGCACGTGGAGCGGTTTGGCGGTGATGTTATCGGCCTGAAAGGCAAAGAGGAGCACCAGGGTGGCCAGGAGCGCGGTCATGGAGACGGGGGCGAAGCGCGGCAGCAGGGTCTTTTCGAACCAATCGCGCCCGTGGGCGTGAACAAACCAGGCGCGCAGCGCGCTGCCGGCGGCAAGAGGGATGACGATGAAGATGCCGACGGCGTAGAGCAGCACCTGAAACGGCACATGGAGGGTGGAGGCGCCGTTGACCAGGAAGCGGACGATGGGGGCAAACAGAAACAGCATGATCAGATCGTTGATCGAGACCTGCACGAGCGTGTACGCCGGGTCGCCTCCGGTGAGGTAACTCCAGACGAAGACCATGGCGGTGCAGGGCGCGGCGGCCAGGATGATGCAGCCGGCGATGTACTGATCGGCGTCGGCTGGAGAAATCCAGGCGGAGAAGATCATGCGGAAGAAGAGCCAGGCGATAGCCGCCATGGAGAACGGCTTGACGAGCCAGTTGACGAAGAGGGTGACGAGCAGACCGCGGGGGCGGCGGCCGACGTTCCGGACGGCGGTGAAATCGACCTTCATCATCATGGGGACGATCATGAGCCAGATGAGGACGGCGATGGGCACGTTGATCTGGCTGGCGGCGCCGAACTCGATGCGGCGCAGGCGGTCGATCCAGGCGGGCCAGGCTTCCCCGGCGAGGACGCCGGCGATCATGCAGAGCCCCACCCACAGGCTGAGGTAGCGCTCGAAGGGATTCAATCGCTTCTTGGGGGCGGACATGGGATCATCCTTTCGTCGAATGGCGATGGGGCAGGGTTAAAGGATCGCCACCAGCGCTTTCAGTTTGCGGAGCGTGTCGTAGTTGATGCAGTAGCCGGTGCGGGGCCCGTCCTGGCTGCTGCGGATCAAGCCGGACTCTTTGAGGATCCGCAGGTGCTCGGAGACGGTGGATTGGGCGAGCGGGAGTTCGTCGACGATCTGGCTGCAAACACGGGCTTCCTTGCGGGAGAGAAAGCGGAGGATGCGGACTCGCGCGGGGTGGCCGGCGGCCTTGGCGAGGCGGGCGAGTTCCTCGTCGGCCTCCGGGCCTTCGAGCTCCGGAAGGCAGACGGTCTCGCGCGGTTCGGGCGGCGGACAGCACAGGGGTTCGGGCTTGCGCTCCTTCTTCATAGCCATTCGACGATTTACGATAGCAGGGACGGGGCGGGAGCGTCAAGGGCCGAAGCCGGCCAGGCCGGCTAGTTGCCGTAGCGGAGAGTGATGGTCCAGGTCAAAGGTTTGCCGGCGGCGGGGGTGAGGGTGAGGCGGAGGAGGCGGACGCCGGATGAGGCGTAGGGCAGGGGCGGAGTGTCGAAGGGCGCCGAGTTCTCTACGGAGGCGGTGGCCAGGACATTTTCGCCTTCCTTGAGGGTCAGGGTGCCGGGAATGCGGGTTGCGATACGCAGCCGGATGGTTTCGCCCGCGTCGAGGGGCGTGCCGGGCGGGGCTTCCTTACCGTCGCGCAGGATGGTCCACGCGGCGAGCAAGGCGGCGGAATTGCCGGCGACGATACCGGCGGACGCGGCTCCGGCCTGCGCGTCGCGGAAGCCGGCGGACGCGATGGCGCGGGCGGACGTGGATTCCATCTTCAGCCGGTCCGCCTGGGCCTGCAACTGTGCCTGTGCCTGGCGGGGCGCGGGCGCCGGGGGTGTGAACTCCAGCGCTTGCTGTTTCGGCGGCGGAGGGGGCTGGGGCGCGGCGGAGGTTTCGACCGGCTGATTGATTGCGGCCTTGGGGGCCGGGGCGGGTTCCGCGAGGGATCCGGCGATGGCGGGGGTGGCGGCGGGCAGGGCGGGCTTCGCCGGCTCAACCTGCCGGCGCGGGAGAGCGGCCTTGGGTGCGGGTGCGGGAGATGCGGGCGCCGACGCGGGAGCGGAGGGAGGAATCGCGGTGGGTGGAGCGGGAGCCTGTTCCATGCGTGCCACGATAACCGGCGCGGGATGCTCGCGCGTGAAGCGCCACACCCCGACCGCGGCAAGGGCGATCCCCGCCATGGCCAGCGCGCCGGCGAGAGGGCGCCACCGCCACCACGCGGCACGCGGTTCGGGCTCTTCCAGGGCGGCCAGCAGTTCGGTCCTGGCCGCGGGTTCGGCCAGCACTTCGCGCAGCGCTTCCTCTTTAGCGAGGGCGTCGAAGAGTTCCTGGTCCTCCAAAGCGGCTGCGAACAGGGCTTCGCGCTCGGAACTGGTGAGGGTACCGGTGGCGTAGCCGCCCAGCAGTTTGCGGGCTTCCTCGCGGGTCATGGCATCGCCTCCCAATCCCCGCCCATCGCATCGAGGAGGTTCTTGCGGCAGCGGTAATCCCAGGTGTAGACGGTGTTGATGGAGGCGGCCCCCATGACGTGCTGAATCTCGGGGAACGTCTTACCCTGGAGTTTCAGGCGCATCAACTCGCGGCAGCGCTCGCCGAGCGTACCCATGGCGCGCGCCAGGCGGTGGAGCAGTTCGCGCCGTTGGGCCAGAGCCTCGGGGCCGGCGTCGAGATCGGGCAGAGGGAGATCGGTTACCGAAACCTGGGTATATTCGCCGCGGCGGGCGGCTTTGCGGCGGGTGCTCCACATCTTGAAGCGGGCGATCGAGAGGGAGAGCGGCACGAGGTCCTCCACGCGTTCGAGTTGGGGGTATTTTTCGTGCAGCACCAGGAGCACCTCCTGCGCCAGGTCTTCGGCGGCGTCCCTCGATAGATGAGATGCCGCATAGGCGACGATCCTTTCACGCAGCCGGGCCAGGATGTGCTCTCGATCCACGCGGTTGACGCTCACCGGCAATCATAGCACCGGGGCGTTCACTCACCCTTTGGGTGGAAGGTCCAGCGCAGAAGCAGAGTGTGGGTGGCGCTGGTGACGCCGTAATCGGTGGAATAGACGTACTGCGCGTAGAGATTGGGGGTGAAGCGCCAGCCGATGCCGTAATCGCTGAAGCGGGAGGCGTAGGGCGAGCCGGGAGTGAGATTAAAGAAGGAATCCTCGACCAGGGTACTGATCCCGAACTGGTCGGGGAACAGGTCCACATTGAGGTGGTGGGATTGCCAGACCTGGAGCAGGGAGGCGCTGACGAAGAGGCGCCGGGTGAGATCCTGCTGAATGCTCAGGTGCAGGCTGCCGAAGTGGCTACGGTCGAGGCCGTTTTGCAGCAGGGCGCCGGTGGCATCCTCGCTGCGGGAGGCCAGGGTGCGGCCGGTGCCTCCGGCGAGGTCCAGGGTCAGGACGGTGCGGGGCGAGAGCGCGTAGCCGAGTCCGAGGGCGAGGCTGCCGCGTTGGGCGCGGTCGCGTTCATGGCTGGGGACGGTATAGTTGCGGGCCAGGGAGTCGGCAAGCGAAATGCCGAGCCAGGCGGCGGTGACACCGTAGTAGAGCCGCGGGGTAATCTGGCCGCGGAGGCGGATGCCGGCTTCGCTCGAATGGCCGGCGCTTTGGGTGGCATTGAGCCCTTCGTTGAGGATGCCGGCGAGGTGGAGGGTATCGTGGTCGCCGGCGCTGATGAAGCCGTAGCGCCAGAAGACACCCAGGGTGGCGGTGCGGGTCAGATTGCGGGTGAAGCCCAGGGTGAGGCGGGTCTGGGTCACGGTGCTGGTGGTGTTGACGACTTCCGGGGTGGTGAGGCTGTCCGTGCCGGAGCCGCGCAGGGTGGCGAGTTCGATGCCGAGGCTATTGGCGCCAAAGCGGCGGGCGGCGATCAGCGAGCCGGAGTAGTAATTGGTGGTGGCGGTTCCAAAGACGGGAGAGGAATTATCGCCGACGCGGGAGAAACTGGCGCTGCCGCCGAAGGTAAAATTTCCGGCGGGCGCGAAGAAGCTGACCTGCGGCGAAATGCTGTAACCGCCGGGCACGGTGCCACCGGGACCGAAGGCGGATTGATACTCCTGCAAGGTGCGGGTGCCGCGAAAGGTGGGAAGGAAGAGCAGGCGGCCCTCGGGGGCGCGGAACTGGCCGGCGTAGGCGGGATTCTCGAGGCTGTCGAGGTGGGCTTCGGAGAAGGCGTTGAAGCGGAGCAGGAAGGGCACCTGGCCGATATCGGTGAGGCTGGCGAGGTAGCGGTCGTAGGTGCTGGCGGTGGCGCGGGGGGAGCCGTCGTCGCGCTCGGCGTGATCGTTTCTGGCGGTGTTGGCGGGTTGAGCGCCGGGGGGAACCTGGGGGTGGTCGGGGTCGGGCTGGCCGGAGCGGGGCATGGAATTCGGCGACTGCGGCTGCGAACCGTTGCCGCCGGTCTGCTGCTGGTTGGGCTGGGCGGCGGCGGCACGAGCGGCCTGCTGGCCTTCGTGCGAGTCGTGGTCCTGCGCAGTGTCGGCATCGCGATTGCCGGGAGGCTGACTGGCGCCGAGCAGGCGGAAGTTCTGACCCACGGGAACGAGCACGCCGCGGCCGGCTTCGAGGAGCACGCTGCGCGAGGGGTCGCTGCGGGAAGAGACCTGGACGAGTCCTTCGATGACCTGCACCTGGGTATCGCCGGCGGAGGCGACGGCGACGGTGAATTCGGTGCCGCGCACGGCGATGGAAGCGGTAGGGCTGTTCATGCGGTAGGGGTTGGGCTTGCCGGCGAAGTGGTTGATGCGGACGCGCACGTTGCCGAGCGTGATCTCAAAGAGCTCGCGGAGAGACGAGGCCATGCGGTAGTCCTTGAGGGTGACCACGGTTTCGGGGGCGACCAGGACCATGCTGCCGTCGCTGAGGTCGATGACGACGCGGCCGCCGCCGCGGGTATCGATGCGGTCGCCCGGGGAGAGGATATAGCCCGGCGTAAGCGCCAGGGGCGCGGCGCCCGTGCTCCAGAGGACCGCCTGTCCGGTGACGCTGGCGGCGCGCGCCACGACCGCGCCGCCCTGTCCGCACAAGGGGACGGCGCCGAGCAGCGCACAGACAAATGCGAAGAATGTTGGAGTGCGGGCGCGCTGCCCGCATCCCGTGATCTTCACGCGACTTCTTCTTCCCCTTCCATCTCTCCTTCGGGATCGCGCGCGCACTGCAGATGGTAGCGAGCGATGAGGCGCTGGATCGTGCGCCGGTCAAGGTCAAGGACGGCGGCCGCACGCCGGCGGTTCCAGCCGTTCTCTTCCAATGTTAGCTGCAAATAGCGGCGTTCGAGTTCCGACATGGTCGGACGGTCGGCGACGAGGCGGTGCTCGGGTTTTTCCTGGGCGGCGGATTTGGCGCCGCGGCGGGCGATTTCCGGCGGGAGGCAATCGGCGGTAATGACGCCGCCGGTGGAGAGGGCCACGGCGCGGCGCAGGG
>JBBIQR010000195.1:0-9405 GCA_037442245.1 Candidatus Solibacter sp.
CGTCCCGATGTTGAGCGTGCTCGGCCCCAGCAACCCGTCTACCGGCAGCGGCACCCGCCGGATCGCCGCCAGCGTGTCCAGCAGTTTCTCGATCGCCGATTCGCCCAGTTCGGGATACGCCGAGTGCGCCATCTTCCCGTGGCAGCACACCTCGTAGCGCAGCGCGCCCTTGCTCCCCAGCGCCAGCCGGTTCTCCGTCGGCTCGCCGTTGATCACGTACCGCGATCCGCGCGGCGTCTGCGCCGCTTTGTACGCACCCGCGCTATTGCGCTCCTCGCCGACCACGAACAAAAGCCCGATGCCCCGCTGCCCCGCTTCGAGCAGCGCCTCCACCGCCTGAATCATCGAGGCGATAATCCCCTTGGTGTCGCACGCGCCGCGGCCCCAGATGTGCTCCTCGTCCTCGCGCGAGGCGATGAACGGCGGCACCGTGTCCATGTGGGTCGACAGCGTCACCATCAGCGGATCGCCCCACTGCGCGAACACGTTGAACCGCCGCGGCTCCACCTCCATCCGCTCGATTGCGCCCCCGTAGCGCGCCGCCAGCGGCTCCAGGTAGTCGTAGAGGTACTTGCCCACCCGTTCTTCGTTATTGGTGATCGATTCGATATCGACCAGCGCCCGCGTCAATTCAAAGACAGTCATAAATTTTCAGTTGGGGAGGAGGCGGAAGAGAAGGAAGGAACCCGGACAGGACCACCGGGCCGTTCATTCCCGATAGCGCTCCACCCGCCTGAGAACGGGTGACAGTGAGCGGGTATTGACCCGGCTCCCCAACCGCGGAAAGTTGAGCCTTCCACGCGGTTTCGGCGGTTACCGCTTTCCGGCCCCTTTCGACGCGAACCTCCGAACCCAATCGGAACTCCGGTCCGGCTACTCATGGCCGCCGCACCTCTACCGTGAAAAACTCAGGATACCACACGCCCTGTCCACGGCAACGCGGCCGCCCCACGGCGCGCCCCCACGCCTCACCCGTCGAAATCAGACAATCAATTCTTAAAATCTGTTAATCTATGGTCCGGAATGTGCGCCGACAAGGCGAATACTGAGTGGAGGTTAGTGCCTCGTGATCCTGGCTTGTCCCGGTAAGTCTCTCCTTGCTTTGGGGATCTGTTCCTTCCTGCTGCCCCTCGTGGCGGCTCCCGTCTCGAACAAGAACGTTCTCTCCTGGAAACGGCTGGATTTTGAACCCAACCGCGGCCAGTCCGCTCCCGAAGTGCAGTTCCTTTCCCACGGCAAACGGTCGAGTCTCTTCCTCACGCGCGACAGGGCCGTCCTCTCGCTGCTGCGCGGCGGCCGCCGCCTCGTCCTCGAAATGCTTTGGCGGGGCGCGAATCCGGACCCGCGCATCGAAGGCGCCGCAAAACTCCCCGGCACCGTCAGCTACTTCCTCGGCAGCGACCCGGCCAGGTGGCGGACCGGCGTCCCCCGCTACAGCCGCGTCCACTATCGCGGCATCTATCCCGGCATCGACCTCGCCTACTACGGCACCGATCGCCAGCTCGAATACGACCTGCTCGTCTCCCCCGGCGCCGACCCCCGCGCCATCCGCCTCGAACTGCGCGGCCAGGATTCGGCCCGCATCGACCCCGACGGCGCCCTCGTCCTGCTCGCCGATGGGATCCCGCTCCGCCAGCACCAACCCGTCGCCTATCAGGAGTCCGCCGGCAGCCGCCGTCCCGTCCGCGCCCGCTACCTGCTGCGCGGCAACACCCTCTCGTTCGAGATCGGCTCCTATGACCGCAATCTCCCCCTCGTCATCGACCCCCTGCTCGGTTACTCCTCCTACCTCGGCGGCAATAACGAGGAGGATGCCGCCGGCGTCGCCACCGATCCCGCCTGCAACGTCTACGTCACCGGCTCCACACTCTCCACCGACTTCCCCGTTTCGCCCGGAACCTTCGCCGCCCCGCGCGGCAACGGCGCTTCCAAACTCGTCCACGTGACCAAGGTCGAGCCCGATGGGGAAAGCCTCGTCTACTCGGCGTTCCTCGGCACCGGCAGCAGCGCCGGCATCGCCGTCGACTCCGCCGGCAACGCCTACGTCACCGGCGTCCCGGCCAGCGACTTCCCCATCACCTACGATCCCGCCGGCGGAACCAATACCGCCGGTTTCGTCGCCAAGCTCAACCCCGACGCCTCCAAACTCGTCTACTCCGTCATCCTGCGCAACGCCGCGCCGCGCGGCATCGCCATCGACGCTTCCGGCGCCGCCTATATCGCCGGTACCACCACCAAACTCCTGCGCACCACCGCCGGCGCCGTCCAACCGTCCTTTCCGGGTACGTCGAGCAGCACCGGCTTCGTCGCCAAGGTCAGCCCCGACGGCAACAGCTTCGGCTACGTCACCTTCTTCGGAGGACCCTCCACCAACCAGACCGTGACCGTCAACGCCATCGCCGCCGACCCGTCCGGCAACGCCTACATCACCGGTTCCACCCCCGCCACCGACCTGCCCGTGACCGCCTCCGCGCCCCAGCCCAAACCCGCCGCCGGGGTGGACGCCTTCGTCTTCAAACTCAACCCCGCCGGCTCCGCCATCCTGTTCGGCACATATCTGGGCGGCACCGGCGCCGACGCCGGCTTCGGCATCGGCCTCGACGCGGCGAATAACATCTACACCGCCGGCTTCACCACCAGCGGCCCCTTTCCCACCACGACCGGCGCGTACCTGACCACGGTCGCCGGTTACGGCGGGGCAGGATGGGCCGTGAAGTACTCCCCGGATTACAAGCTCCTGTATTCGACTTATATCGCCGATGTAACTGGCCTGCGCGGCCTCGCGGTCGATTCCGCCGGCAACACTTACACCGCCGGCGAGGCGGCGTTCACTTCCACCCTGCGCGCCACCGCCGATGCGATCAAGAGCAAGGTGGACCGCAACGCCGACGGCGCCGACGCCTGGGTCGCCAAACTCGATCCCTCCGGCAGCCACCTCCTCTACGGCAGCTATTTCGGCGGCTCCAAGGACGAAACCGTCGCCGGCATCGCCATCGACGCCGACGCCAGCATCTACATCGCCGGCGAGACCTTTTCCACCGACGTGCCGGTCTCCTTCAACCCGGTGCAGAAGACCCACGACCCCAACGTCAAGTACCGCGATTCGTACGTGACCCAGTTCGTCGAGCGCCCCTGGTTCGACGCCGCCCACGTCGCAAACGGCGCCAGTTCCCGCGGCGGCGGCGTGGCTCCCGGCGAGATCGTCACCATCTACGGCTTCAGTGTCGGGCCCAAGGTGCTCAAGACCTACCACCTCACCGGCAATCAGTTCGATTCCCTGCTGGCCCGCACCAAAGTTACTTTCGATGGCGTCCCGGCGCCCGTCATTTACGCGAACTGGGGCCAGACCAGCGTGGTCGTGCCTTACTCGGTCGCGGGTAAGTCCACAACCCAGGTAATCGTCGAGTACGAAGGACGCCCCAGCTTGCCCGTCACCCTCCAGGTGGCCGCCACCGCTCCGGGTGTCTTCACCATCCCGCCCGGCGGCGCAGGTCAGGGCGCCATCTTACTGGAGGACTACTCCGTAAACGCGCCCTCCAACCCCGTCGCCCGCGGCCGCGCCGCCATGGTCTTCACCACCGTGGGCGGCGAGAGCGGCACCGACGGCATGTTGGCGGCCGGCGTCAGCCAGCACCCCATGCCCGTCACCGCCACCATCGGCGGTAAGGACGCCCAGGTCATTTACGCGGGACCGTCGCCCGGCCTGATCTGGGGCCTGACCCAGGTCAATGTGATCGTGCCCGATGCCGCGCCCACCGGCTCGGCCGTCCCCATCGTCATCAGCGTGGGAGGCCAGCCCACCCAGTCCGGCGTGACCCTCGCGGTCAAGTGACCCGCCGCCATCCGCGGGCGGCCACCCCGGCCGCCCCGCGGCGGGCTGTGGCGCTCTTGCACGGTGGTAGCGGGAGCGGGAATCGAACCCGCACCCGGCTTGCGCCCGTTCCAAGTTTGGTGGCCCGAGTCGGACTTGAACCGACACTCACCTTGCGGTGAAACGGATTTTCTTGCCACTTCGGCTTTCACCGCCAGCATATGCGCTGTTCGTGGTCTGGACTATGCCTTCATCTCGGAGAGATGGTTGTCGTCTAGTCTCTACACCTTCCCACCGAAGTGGGCTTGGCTCGGCGTTGGCATCAGCACGACCTGTTAAGCGTCCACCGAGTTTGACAACATTCACGCAGCAGATCGCTCTGCTGGTGCTCAATCGACAAGTCCGTTGCGTCTGCCGATTTCGCCATCGGGCCACTCTCGAATACTACCAGGATATCAAGCGCGATCCGTGTATGGATTCGACCGCCGGGAGCAATAGGGACCCGTTTGCCCTGGCTGTGCCGGGGAACTGTATTGCAGTTCGGCTCCCTCCCCGGCAACGATGTTCAGCAGTACCTCCTGGAGCGAATGGGACCCGCGCCGAAACACTGTCCCGAAGCCACCCCGCCGCCGGAACACCGTGATCTTTCGGCTGGCATGCGTGACCTGCCCGCCTCCGGTTGATGGCGTCGGTTTATGGCGGATTCGGAAAAGAGGCCGAAAGGGCGCGCAATCGATGACTGCGCATGGAGAGAAGGGAGCGACCACGGCGGAACTGTGCGGTATCAGCCGGGCGTTGTGGGAGTTGGCCGCCCGATCCAGATCACGCCGCAGATGCGGGCGCTGGTGGCGATCGACGGTGGACGGGAGGAAGGGCATCGACTCGCCCAAGCCAACGGTAAGCGCCGCAGAGTGCACCAGCGTTGGGCCATGCCGCGGGAACTCTTACAAGGAGTCGCCGCACTGCGCCAGTTGCCTGCGGCCGGGGATCACGTTAGCCGAACCGGGGCATCTCGCCGGCTCTCAATCCGACACCGAAGCCGCGCTGGCAGCAGGCCAAGCGCAGGTATCCCGGTGGAAATCGCGCCCTCCCCGTCAGGGGTGGTGGACCGCGGCGGATGCCGTCGGCGCGGGCATCCCCAGTTGCGCGATGCCGTCTTTAGCCCGCTTGCCGCTTTCCGACGAAGGGTCCGCCGCGGCCGCCTGCTGCCAATATGCACGCGCCCGCGCCGGGTCGCCCAGGTTGGCATAGATCGCGCCCAGGTTATACAGCGCGTCCACGCCCTTCGGATTGATCGTCACGGCTCGTTCCGTGACCTGCCGCGCTTCCTCGCGCGCGCCCGTCTCGTACAGCACGCGGCCGAGTTCCACCAGCACGTCCGTATTCGAGGGCTCGCTCGCCGCGGCTTCCCGCAAATGTTTGATGGCGTCCGGCAGTTTGCCCTGGTCGCGCTCGATCTGCGCCATCCGCATCAGGACCGGTACGTGCCCCGGCTTCTGCTGAAGTTGGACCCCCAGTTCCTTCAGCTCATGATCCGGATTGCTCTTCACCGCCGCGGCCTTCGGCGCGGGTTGGGATTCCGAGCGCGAGACCACGCGGAAAAGGAACAAAGTCACTCCCGCCACGGCGGCCAGACAGCCCGCCAGAATCAGCCGTTTCTTGTTGAATCCTTCCATTGGTGTAACTCCATCCCCATCTTCAGTAGTAACCGATGAACAACTCGAAACCGATGTGCACGCAGGCCAGGATGGCGAACGAGTAACTGAACGGCTTGTGGATTACGTGCCACAGGTGAAACACGCGCTGGGTCTTGGCGAGAAACGAAATCTTGGCCGCCATCCACGAGCGCCGCCGCGCCAGCGCGATCACCCGCTCGAGTTCCGCCTGATGCGACGGCAGCAGCCCCCACAGCGTGCCGAAACGCGCGGCGCCTTTCACCGCGTGGCGGCGCAGGTGAGCCACCCGGAAGGGGCGCCGGAGATCGCCGGCGATCATCAGGAGCAGGGCCGGGATCAGCGCCATCGCCTCCACTTCCTTCTTGCTCGGCACGGCTAGAATGGGTTGCAGGTCGCGGGCCGGGAGCATGCTCTGCGAGTGGAGCTGTTCCTCGATCTCATCGGTGATCTCCTGCATCTCACGGAGCGAAAGCTCCGCCGCGTTCAGCCGGCGCGGAACCTGCGAGTACAGGTACCGCCCCACAAATCCGCTGAGCGCGACAATCATCATCATCCAATAGGCGATACCCGCCAGACCGCGCGTGCGGAAGCCGGCGTGCAACGTAATCAGCACCGGCGCGGCCGTGCCCATGATGATGTGGAGGTCGAGCCAGTTGCGGGTCTTGCCCTGCCGTGCGAGCCATTTCCATTTCTTGCGGATGGCGTAAAGGTAGATGCCGGAAAAGGACGCCGTGGCGACCAGCGCCAGGCGCATGCCGACTGGTCCCGACGGACGGAATACGGCGTTGAGCGGGCTAAAGGCGCGCAGCTCTCTCGAAGCAAGATAGTAACTCGCGCCCGGCATGGCGGCGGCCACGAATACGGCCAGATACACCGCCGCCGCGATGCCCAGGCCGGCGCGGTGCCGCCCTTCCGCCTTAGTCGCATACTCCGACCACCGCGTGATGGTGACGCTCACTTCTTCGGAGCCTCCGTCTTCTCTTCAGTATCCACCTGAAACCGCTTGTAGCCCGCGAACTCGTGCGTATTGCGCCAATGCTGGCGTTTGGTTTCGGCGTCGATCACGGCGCGCGCAGGCAGTTCGTATTCGGTCGAGTCGCTGAACTTCACCCTGGTGTAAGTGACGTCCACATCGAGCCGCAGCAGGCCGATGTAGCCCATGGAATCGCCCAGTCCCGCCTGCACCCGCACCACCGCCGACGTCGCGGGATCGATCCACGCCTTGCCCTGCCAGGCCAGCGGATACTCGTGGTCGCGGACCCGCAGAACGCTGAGCGGATGGTCGTTCACCACCTGCCGGAAGCCGATGGCGAGCAGTGTGCCGTCCGGACCCGCCTCGGGCGGCAGCGGCGTGAATTCGTAGTGGGCCTGGTAAATCGGATGGAAGATCAGCGAGAAGATCGAGAAGCCGTTGGTCTCCAGCAGCGAGGCGTTGGCTTTCGAGCCGCTGCGCGTCTTCCGCAGCCGGGATTCATCCACCACGATCTCCATGCCCGATGATTGGAGCCCGATCAGGTAGTCGAACGTCTGGCGCTGGACGAACAGCGGCTTGTTTTTCACCCCAAGCTTGGTTTGCGTGACCGTTTCCGTGCACGCGACCGAGGGGAAGTAACTCCAGAACTTCTGTTCCTGGCGGCCCACCTGGTCGAGCAGCGGAGACAACGCGGGCCCGGCCGGGCGCGCCGGCACAACCGTGACCGCCAGCGCGACCGCGAGCCTAGAAGCGGTAGCCGAAATTGAGGAACATCTGATCATAGTTCTGAGTGCCGCCGCGATACAGGGTCCAGCCGAATCCCAGTATATAGTGGCGGGCGATGATGTAATCGAGGTTTGCCGTCCCGTAAGCGGTGCGGCTCTGGCTGACGAACGAGGAATTGAGCTGTTGCACGCCGCCTTCCACATCGAAGTGGATGCGCTCGCTCAACTGCCGCGAGATCATGATCGATTGATACTGCCCGCTGCCGAACGAGCTGTTGAACCGCGTATAGCGGAGGTCGACGTGGACCGGGATGGGGAGGCGGCTCAGGGTGAGCCCTCCCATGTAGTTCAGGGCCGCCTTGGGATCGTTCTCCCGCTTGGCGCTCCCGAGGTTCCCATAAAAAGCCACGCCGGGAGTGATGGCCCACTTCAGTCCGCCGCTGAAACCCTGGAACAGGAACTGATCCAGTAGCCCGGTGCCGAGCAGCCGGGTGTCGAACGTAGGCACGTCGCGGAAGTAATTATGAGCCACATCGAAGGACAGCGCCCTGGTGATTTGCACCCGGACGGTGAGGAAACTGCGCGCCAGCCGCGGGTCGCTGCGGCCGTCGGTGGTGAGCGCCGGGGCCAGACGGTCCGCTTCCAGGTCGTGGTAGATGGAGATCCGGTTGTTGAGGATGAGCGTGTTTTCGAAGAACAGGAACTGCCGCTCCGGATGCCAGTTGCTGCGGGTGACCGCCAGTCCGGCCGTGCTCGCGTAGTGCAGTGTGTCGTAGGACCCGTGTTCGTAAGCGACGAACGCGCCCGCCATCTGCCGGTTGGGGTCGTAGTCCCAGGCGGTGGGGTTCGGAGTCGTTCCCGCGAAGATACCTGCCGTGACGGACTTGTTGAGACGCCGGGCGAAATAGCCGCCGTCGATGGTGCTCAGGCTCGGCGCCCACGGCAGCATCAGCCGCCCGATGCCGATCGCATACGGCGAGTTCGGGTTGTTGTAGAACAACCCGATCTGATACGTGCGGTTCAGCAGATCCTGTAACGTGGTCACCGAGGCCGCGCCCGACAGCGACGTATAGCGGCCCTGCCAGTAGCCGGTGAAGTTCCAGTAAGAGCCCGCGATGCGCGTCACGTCCGCGCGGATCACCAAACCCTCCTGCTTGGTCAGCATCCCCGTGTTGTGGTCGGCCAGCACGCCCTGCTCGAAGCTGATCCGCCCCCGGACCCGGTTGATCTCCTCCGATGGCGGGCGCGGGACGTATTCGCGCAGTTCCTGCTCGATCGGGTCTCCTTCCGTGAAACTGACGGTCTGTGCGACATGCCGGACGTTCGACGACGTGTTGACCTGCTCGATCAGTTGCGAATCCTCCGCCGAGAGTTGCGCCGTGTCGCCGATTTGGATTACGGCGGTGGGGTCCTTCGGTTCGCACACGGCCGAGATGCTCGCGACCGCCACGACCGAGATTTCGCCGACCTCGCGCGCGGCCATCTGTGCATCGCCCGGCGCCAGCCGGATGACCTTCAGGTGCATCCCTTCATTCAGCCCGTCGGCGCTGCCCCCATCCAGATACACGACGCCCGCGGCCACCTGGCGCACGTGGTAAACACTGCGGACCGAGTCCGCCTGCGCCCGGGCCGGCGCTGGGAGCCAGAACAGCGCTACGGCGAGCGGGCCGGCGAGTCTGCCCAATCTCAATTCGAAGTTCCTTTCGGGTGGCAGACATAACAACTGGTAGGCGTATAGGTGAAGTTATTCACGCCGCTATGGTCGCTCGTGACCTGGCGCTGGTTGCTGTGCTGGTGGCAGGCGATACAGGTAAATACCGCGTAATTCGCCGGATTCGTGTGGCAATCGGCGCAAGTGGTCCACTTGCCGTTGTGCGATCCGCTATAGATCGGGAAGTACGCGCTGTCGTGCGCGGTATACCGGGCGCCGGTCCAATCCGTGAACGTGTGGCAGTCGTTGCAGGTGTGCTGGAAGCCCGCCGCCGCGTGCCCGGGGTTCGTCGTGCCGTTGTAGTCGGTCTGGTGGCAGCTCCAGCAATCGCTCGGCGTGTTGGTGTAGTTGTTGCCCACGTGGCAGAGCGAGCACTGGTTGTTGGTCAGCATCGTGGCGTGGTAGCCGGTGAGCGCCAGCGGAGTCGAGGGGTGCGTGAACGTCGCGCCGGACCAGTTCGTGGTCGAGTGGCAGGTCGAGCAATCCTGCGGGAAGCCGGCGGCCGCGTG